>JANXMC010000647.1 GCA_025354825.1 Myxococcales bacterium | reverse complement strand
GCGGCGCTTTCTAGGGCACCGAACAGGTTGACGGACCGAGGATTTCAAGGGTTTTGGCCGCCGCGCTAGGCGCGACGACGACGCCTACGGAAGTAGGCGAGGAGGAGCAACGACGCGCGGTGGCCGAAAGCCGCAGAAAGCCGAAGGGAGTCAAGCTGATCGGTGCCCTCGGCCTTCACGGCGCCGGTCGCCCACGTCCGCAGCGTCATCCGAGTGCGCGCTTGACGTCGCTCGGCATGTTGGGGTGCTGCAGGAGCGCCTTCTTGAGCGACGGCTGCCGTTTCACCATGGGCAGCTTCACCAGGTGCACGAGCAGCGGCGGCGGGCACGCGGCGAAGCGCGTGAGGTTCTGAATGAGCGCCACCGACGCGAACGACCGCGCGCAGAGGAGCGACGTGGTGCGCGCGTCGAGGGTCTGCCCCACCAAGAGCGGTAAAACACGCCCTTCGGTGACCAGAATCACCTCGGCGCGCTCGTCGCTCCCGGCGCTCGCGAATTTCTGTCGAAGGTGGCCGCGCGAGAAGCTCCGGCTGCGCTCGGGGATATCGCGGTCGTGGGCGAGTTTGTAGATTGCAAGCATTCGCTTCGACACGAGCAGCCGTTTCAGGAGCGACTCGGTGAGCTGATCGTTCCGCAGAAGGCGCCGATGCACCTGTCCGTCACGGCCGAGCTCGGCGCGCGCCACGAGCATCTCGAGGCCGACGGGGTTCTTGTGGTGCGTCGCGATGAGGCGGGCGTGCTCGAGCCCGGCGGTCGCGTTGTCGAGGACCGCGCGCACGACCTGCGGATCCGCGTCGAAGCAGAGCGCGAGGAGGCGCGAGCCTGTGGCGTGGGCCGCCTCGGCGACGCGGTCATCGCGGGGAAGCGGGTGGAGCTCGGTCTCGTAGATCTTGCGGTAATTCCGCCCCGCGGCTTCGGACTCGGCGGTTTCGGGGACGTCGTCGTCGTCGGCTTCCGTCGCGCTGTCGTTCGGCGCTTCACCCTCGCCAGTCACCTCGGCGGGCGCATCGTCGACGAACGGCTCGGCGATCGCATCGTGCACGGGCTCCTGGCGGGGCGCCGTCGCGCGTGCGGCGACCACCGACCGTGCGAGCGCGCCGTGACGAAGGAGGCGCGCCAAGATCGCATTGAGATGCACGAGGGGCATCCCGGTGCGAAGCGCGAGCTCGGGTGCCGTCGCGTGGCCGTCGAGCTCGGCGTAAACGCGATGCTCCTCGGTGGTGAGCGACGCCTCGAAGGCGAACGCCTCCGCGCGCCGTGGCTTCCATTCCTCCATCGCGCGTAAGTATGCACTCGCACGCGCACGAGGTGCTCGAGCGCGATCGGGCGTGGTGTCGCGCGAGCCTCGCCGTGTTCGCGAGACGGCCCCACAAGCGCCTACCGGAATCGTGGCTCGGGCGCAGCGCTCTGGTCTCGCGGGCAAGGGTCCCGCATCATTGGAGGTGATGTCTTGGGGACGGCTCGGGCGCGGAGGGGCGCGCGTGATCGCGGGGTACGCGGCGGGCGCCGCGCTCGGCGTTACGCCCATTTTCGTCCCCGCCTGTGGGATCGACACGTCCGGCGCGCAGCCGGTCGAGCTCGGTGCCGATGCATCGACGGCCGACGCAGCGAGCGACGGCGCCGTGGCGAGCGATGCCGGAAGCGACGGAACGTCGACCGTCACGCCCGCGTGCGCCACGGCCGCCGACTGCACGACCAAGTACTGCGCATCGGGCACGTGCGCCGTGGCGCCTAGCTGCAAAGCGCTCCTCGACGCCGCGCCGACGCTCCCCAGTGGCGGCTATGTCGTCGCGCGTTCGGCAACCGCTGGCGGCGCGCCGCTCGCGGTCTACTGCGACATGGAGCACGACGGCGGCGGATGGCTTCTCGCCGCGAAAGCGCACCGCCACCATGCCGGCTTCGCTTCGTACGTGCAGCCCCACGACTGGCTCTCCACCGAGAGCGACGTCAACGCGCTCATCGACGAAACGTCCTACGAAAATAGGCTCCCCGGCGTTGCATCCCTCGGGCGCGAATCGCTCGCCCACGTCGCCGAGGTCGCAACGCTCGCGCGCTTCACGCTCGTCGCCGAGAACGCGCCGCTGCAGCGCGTCTCGTGGTTCAAGGCGACCACGCCCGACCTCTTCACCTGGTTCACGGCGACGACGACGCAGACGGCGAGCACCGTCTGCAGCGACGTCGCGATGACGGCGCACTGCTCGCAAGGGCGCATCGCCTACGTCAAAGGGGCGTGCCTCGAGGCCACGTGCATGGAGGGGATGAGCCTCTCGGCCTTCGGCTTCGCCGTGAAAGACGAGCAGACGATTCACATGCGCCTCTTGGGCGACAAGGACGACACGATCTCGGGCGTCTGCAGCTATACGTTCGATGATCCCACATGGGCCGATTCGGACAACCAGCACTGGGGCAACGGACTGCTCATCTGGCTGCGCTGAGATGACGCAGCCTCCGCGGGCGATTGCCGACAAGATTGCCGAGAAGCTCGCCGTCTATTTGGGGCCGCACACGGCACGCGTCGCCGTGAAAACATTTTCGATGAAGGCGCTCGGTCGGGGGCCCGAGACGCTCACGCGCCTCGACATGCCGCGGCTGCTGGCGGCGCTACGGCCCATGCTTCGGACCTTCGTCGGGAAGGCTCATGCCGAGACCGTACTCGCGCAAATACAAGAGGATATAGGGCGATGAAGTACCGAGTCCTCGCGGCGATTCCGTTCGTCTTCACCGCGATCGTGGCCATCGTCTTCGCGATGTACCCCGAGGGTGCCGGGCGCCTCATCGCGATGCGCGCCGAGATCGAGCTGGTGAAAGCCTTGGCCCTCATCGGCTGCGTCGTGGCGGCCTCGTCCTTCGAGCGCGGCGACTATCTCCGGCGCGCGTGGCTTCTCAACGGCGCCTGCTTCGTCGTTCTCATTCTTCGCGACGTGACCTTCAAAATGTCGCTGCCGCAGGGCCCGCAGCTCGAAAACGTGCAGGCGTCCCTCGTGCTCGTCGCGAACATCGTGAGCATCGCGGGTACCTGGATGATGGCCCGCACGTGGCAAGTGGCCGGCATCGATCCGTCGCAGTCGAAGGCCCGAATCGCCCTTATCTTGTCGGCCGCGGCCATCGCCCTCACGATCACCGGAACGGCCATTTATACCGACATTCGCGACGCGACGGCGACGGCGAGCCGCATCGGCGCCCTCGAAGCGCTGGCGTCGGACTTCGGCGACGTCTTCTCGCTCTGCGTAATCGCCCCCGTGCTTCTCACGGCGTGGGCGATGCGCGGCGGCGTCCTGCGCTGGCCGTGGGCGCTGTACACGGCGAGCCTCTTTGGCTGGCTCGTCTACGACGCCATCGCCGGGGTCTCCACCTTCGTCACGCTCGACCCGTGGACCCATCGCCTCGCGGGCGAGCTCTGTCGAACGATCTCGTGCACCTTTCTATTGAGCGCGGGGATAGCCCAGCGCCTCGTCATTGCGTCGTTCGATGCGCCGTCCTCGAGGCTCCTCTCGACGCCGCCGGAGGCGCCATGAACGGATCGTCGGCGAGGCCGGTCAACGTCCGCTGAGCGGAAGGAGCCGGCTGCCAACGGAGAAGAGTCACTCCAATCCTTTGGCAGCGCGGACGACAGAATAGAACGTCGAGGTCACAGTCGCCTTCATGGAGGAGACGGCCATGACGACGAAACAGACGGTTCAGGGGCGGGGAGCGCTGGTGACGGGCGCGGGGCGAGGTCTCGGCGCGGCGCTCGCCGAGGAGCTCGCCCGGCGGGGCGCGCGCGTGGTGCTCGTCGCGCGCAACCGCGACGAGGTGGAAGCGGTCGCGGCACGCATCACGGCCCGCGGCGGCGTCGCCCACGCGTTGGTGGCCGACCTCGGCGACAAGGATGCGATCTACAAGCTCGCCGGCGCCGCGGCGGCGCTGGTCGGCGACATCGACGTGCTCGTCCACAACGCGAGCGCCCTCGGCCCCACGCCGCTGCGGCCGCTGCTCGATACCGCGTGCGAAGATCTCGAGCGCGTCTTCGCCGTCAACCTCGTGGGGCCGTTCCGTCTCACGAAGGCTGTCGCGGGCGCGATGCTGGTGCGCGGACGGGGCCTCGTCGTTCACATCACGTCGGACGCGGCGACGTCGGCCTATCCGCGGTGGGGCGCCTACGGCGCGTCGAAAGCCGCGCTCGATCACCTCGCGCGCATCTGGGGCGCCGAGCTCGAAGGGACGGGCGTACGCTTCTTCGGCGTCGATCCGGGCGAGATGGACACGCAGATGCACGCCGACGCGATGCCCGACGCCGACAGGGCCGCCCTCGCGTCGCCCCACGACGTGGCCGCGCGGATCGTCGCGCAGATCGAGGCGGCGTCGTGACGCCGGCCGCGTCACCTCCGGCCGCGCGCGACGCGCGACGCCTCCTCGTCATCGACCCCGAGCACGCGAGCTTCGACGACGCGCGCGCCTCAGATTTGCCAGGATTTCTGCGGCGAAACGATCTCATTGTCGTCAACGACTCGGCGACGCTCCCCGCCGCGATGGATGCGCGCGTAGGGCAGGGCGAGGGCTCGCGCGCCGTCGAAGTGCGCCTCCTTCGCATGCGCGACGAGCAGACGTGGGACGCCGTTCTTCTCGGCGATGGCGATGCTCGCGCCCGTACCGAAGACCGCGCCCCCGCGCCGCGGCTCGACGTGGGAACGAAGCTCTCGTTCGGCGGCGAGCTCGACGCGACCGTGACGTGGGTCTCCACCCGATCGCCTCGGTGGGTCGCGATCACGTTCGAGGCTACGGGGGCGGCCCTGTGGCGCGAGATCTACGCGCGAGGCAGGCCCGTTCAATACGCATACGTCCCCGAAGCCTTGAGCCTATGGGACGTGCAGACGGCGTACGCGTCGCGCCCCTGGTCCGTCGAAGCGCCCTCTGCGGGGCTCGCGCTCACGGCGTCCGTCTTCGCCGCCGCGCGGGCTCGGGGTGTTCGCCTCGCGCGCCTCACGCATGCCGCAGGCCTCTCGTCGACAGGGGACGCGAGCGTCGATGCACTTTTGCCTCTCGCAGAGCGCTACGAGATACCGCGAGAGACCGTCGACGCCATCGCCCACGCGCGGTCGCTCGGCGGTCGCGTGATTGCGGTCGGCACCACCGTCGTGCGTGCGCTCGAAGGTTGTGCGACCTCCCATCGTGGCGAGCTCGTCGCCGGCGTCGGCGTCACGTCGCTGCGCATCGGCGCGGCGTTTCACCCAACAATTGTGACGGGGATCTTCACAGGACTTCACGAAGAGGCGGCGAGCCACTTCGACCTCCTGTGCGCCTTTGCGCCCCTCGCGCTGCTGAAAAAGGCCTATGCGCACGCAGAAGCGGTGGGCTATCTCGGCCATGAGCTTGGCGACGCGAATCTGATCCTTCCGCGCGCATGATCGCCTTCGCGCGATCGCGGCTACGCTTTTCCGCGTGGCGAGCACGCAGTTCGTTGTTCGCTTGGCGGGCGCCCTCCCGACGGCGCTGGCTGTTTTCGTCTTCGTCGTTGTCGTCGTCGCCGCGCGCGAGGCATCCGCGCAGTCGCCCAGTCCGTCCGCGGCGTCGGGCTCGGCGAGCGCGAGGCCGGCCGCGCCCGTCGTCGTGGCGCCGAGGCGCATCACCGAAGCCGTGGTTCCGTACCCGGACGGCGCGACCGGCGACGCCACCATTCTCGTCACGTTGACGGTTGCGATCGACGGCACCGTTCGAGACGCTTCGCCCGACCTCGACGCCGAGCCCTTCGCGCACCTCGCGGTCGACGCCGTTCGCAGTTGGCGCTTCGAGCCGGCCACGCGCGACGGCGTGCCCATTGCCGCGAAAATCCGCGTCGAAATCGCATTTCACGCTCCGCCACCGCCACCGCCACCCGTGTCCGACGCGCCGGCCAGCGCGCGTGTCGTTCCGCCCAAACGTGCCGTGGCCCACGTCGAAGAGTTCGAAGACGTCTCCGTCACCGGCGCGCGCGAGCCTGCGCGATCGGTGAGCCTCACGCGCGCCGAGGTGCGGCAGATCCCCGGCACTTTCGGCGACCCCTTTCGTGCGATCGAGATGATGCCCGGCGTGACGCCCATCGTCTCCGGCCTCCCGTTCTTCTTCATCCGCGGCGCGCCCCCCGGCAACGTCGGCTACTTCCTCGACGGCGTCCGCGTGCCGCTGCTCTTCCACGTCGGCGCTGGCCCTTCGGTCGTTCACCCCGGCCTCGTCGATCGCGTCGATCTGTATCCGGGTGGCTACCCAGCACGGTACGGCCGCTTCAGCGGCGGCATCGTCGCGGGAGAGACCCTTCCGCCCACGGCCGTCCCGCGCGGCGAATTCAACCTGCGCCTTTTCGACGCCGGCGCGCTCGTGGAGCTCCCCTTCGACGGGGGGCGCGGCACGGTGCTTCTCGGCGGTCGCTATTCGTACACGGGCGCGCTCCTCTCGGCCGTCTCGTCAGGCACGGTCCTCGACTATTGGGATTACCAAGGCCGCGCGAGCTACGACCTGACACCTGACGATCGCATCAGCGTATTTGCCTTTGGCGCCTACGACTTTCTCGGAGAAAAGACGCAAACGGAAACGCTGACGCTCTTCGGAACGAGCTTCCATCGCGTCGACCTTCGCTACGACCATCGCCTTGGAAATCGAGGCTCCTTACGCCTTGCCCTCACCGGCGGCATCGACAGCTCGCGCGTGGATCAAGACCGCTCCGTTCGTGATCGCCTCGCGGGGGTTCGCAGCGAGCTTGCCTATCGTCTATTGCCAAATACCGTGCTGCGCGCTGGCACTGACTTGCAACTCGACAGCTACGACGTTCAGATCAACACCACGAGCCTCGCCGCCTCGCAGGTGCGAATCTTGAACGAGTTTCCCACCCGCACCGACCTAACGATGGGCGCGCGCGCCGACGTGGTTGTCACGCTTGCCCCCGTCCTCGAGATAACGCCGGGCGTGCGGGCCGACTTCTACGCCTCCGACGGCGCAGCCGCCGTCGGGATCGATCCGCGCCTCGGGATGCGCACGCGCCTTCTCGACAACGTTCATCTGCTTTCTGCCCTCGGCATCGCCCATCAGCCGCCGGCGTTCGTCGTGCCGACGCCTGGCTTCCAACCCGGCGGCTTGAAGGGTGGGCTTCAGCGCGCCTTCCAAGAGAGCCTCGGTGTTGAGATCAACATCGACACGTCGACCCTCGCCACCGCTACGGTCTTTCACAACGCGTTCTATTCGATGAGCGACCCACTCGGGGTCGCGGCTGCGCAGACGAGCGGGTGCCCGCCCGGCGCATTTCCGACAGACACGCTCGGAGGCGATCGCGGCAACCAACCCGGCGGGAACGGCGCGACGTGCGGCACCCCGCGCTTCACGCCCGGCACCGTGGGGCCGGACCGGAGCGGCGGCGGGAGCCAAGCCGCCGAGAGCACCAACAGCACACGCACCGCGAACCTCTTCGAAGTACGAACCGACGGCCAAGCCTACGGCCTCGAGCTCTTTCTCAAACGGCGGCTCACCAAAAAGCTCGGCGGCTTTCTCTCGTATACGCTCTCGCGATCGACCCGCACCTACGGCGGGCAGCGGTACATCGCCGCATTCGATCGCACCCACGTGATCAACGCCGCGCTTGCATTCGATCTGGGACGAAACTGGCGCGCCGGTACACGCGTCGTTTTCTACACGGGGCTCCCCAAGGCGTACGACCCCACCGACCCCACGTCGACGCGCCTGCCGGCGTTCGTGCGGTTCGATTTGCGCCTCGAGAAGCGCTGGCAACTCGGTCGCACGACGTGGCTCTCCGTCGTTGCCGAATGGATGAACGCGACGCTAAGCAAAGAGGCGATCGCGACGCAATGCACGCTGTCGGGGTGCGAGTCGCGAACGATCGGCCCCGTAACGATTCCGAGCCTTGGGCTCGAAGGAGGCTTTTAATGACGGCGATGCAGGCAACGACGCGGCGCGCTCCGGCCACGCGCGCCGGGCGCGCGATCACGCTCGCGACGGCGTGCATGATGGTCCTGGTCGCCTGTGGAAGCAGCGGAACGGCCCCCGCCGCCGCGCCCTGCGACGTAACGTGCAAGGACGGCGTCGCCGTCCGCGCGCTGCGCGAGACGATGAAGCTCGTCTTCAATCTCACAGTTCAAGGCAAGCCCGTGGGGCCGCAAGACGCGACGACACCTTGCCCCCTCGGTGGGAGCGCTCACGTCACGGGGGAAGCAAGCTCGAACGCGCTACAGGGTGCGTCGTTTGTAAAGCTCACGTATTCGCTCGACCACTGCTCGTATCTCCAAAAGACCGATACGCCCAAGGAGACGTACGCAATGGCCGTGAGCGGAACCGTGACGCAAGAGGGGACGCTCGCCGTTCAGCCTTCGGCGACGACGGCGCTTCTTTTCGCGAGCGACGGCGTCACATTCGAAGGAACGGTCTACGACCCGCCCATCGCTTACAGCGACGGGCCATGCCGGCTATCGCTCGCCCAAAACGGCAATCGCCTCTCGGGAACGGTTTGCGGGAAAACGGCCGCTACGGATTTGTAAGTATAAGAAAAGCAGTTTGCAAAAAAGCCGCCGTGGAGCGAGCCCCACGGCGGCTTTTTGCGCGCTCGGGCACGCTCAGACGGACGAGCGGCGGCCGAGGACCATCGAGATCGCCGCGATGACGAGGAAGACGACGAAACAGATCTTCGCAATGCCCGCGGCGTCGCCGGCGAGGCCACCAAAGCCAAGGAACGCTGCGATGAGGGCGATGACGAAGAAGGCGATGGCTGCACGGAGCATGGGAGATTTCCTCTCGGTAGACGGCCGCGTGCGGCCGGGTTGGTTTCGACGATTCACGACTTCTGCAGACCTCGTGCCGTCGCCCGAGTAACCACGAAATACGGCATTCTGCGCGAATCGCCCGCGCGTCTGCACGATAGGCGCAACGACTGGCGCAAAGCGTTGTGTGGCAATGCGACGCACCTCCGCCATTCCGTCGCGCGCGTGTACTCTTCGCGCATGCACGTCGCCCCAGCGCGCTCTCGCCCCACTGCTTACGCCGTCGCGGTGGTCTCGCTCGCTCTCCTCTCTCTTCTCTCGATCGCCTGCTCGAAGCCCGTCGCCCCGACGCTCGCGCCCGAGAAGGTCGAGCTCACGTCGTTCAGCGCGGCGGGCGTCAACGTCAACGTTCACCTCGCGGCGACGAACCCCAACCGAAACGATCTCGAGGTCCGCTCGATGACCGGCAAAGTTCGTCTCGACGGAAAGTTCGATCTTGGGTCGACGACCGTGGACAAGGCCGTGACGTTGCCCGCGGGGAGGACGACATCCATCGAAGCGCCGCTCGCGCTCCCGTGGGCGAACATTCCCGCGCTCCTCGCCCTGGCCGCAGCCCAGCGCGATGTGCCGTTCGAGGTCGAAGGGACGGTCAACCTGGGCGGCGATCTCCTCAATGTGAGCGCGCCCTTCAAGATCACCGAGACGGCGACCCACGCGCAAATCGTCCGGGCGACCTCGGCGTCGCTTCCCGGCCTCGCGCTCCCGGCGGCCCCGTGAAGACCAACTATTCGTTATAGTAGACATTTCAGCCTCGCCGTCCTTGCGCAGGGGCCGTCGAGGTGCATTCTTGATGCGCGTGTGTTCCTTTTGACGAACAGGAGTCCGCTGCTCGAAACGCCCTCCGAAATGGCGCTCGTCGAGAAGCGGCCCAAGGGAGAATCCGATGGCTGGTTGGTTCGAAGACAACGCTCGTTCGATCGGGCGCACGCCGCTCGTGCGCCTCAACCGAGTCACGGGCGGTGCGCCCGCGACCGTCCTCGCGAAAATCGAGGGGCGTAACCCCGCCTACTCGGTGAAGTGCCGCATCGGTGCGGCGATGGTATGGGACGCCGAGGCGCGCGGCGTGCTCGGCCCGGGCAAAGAGCTCGTCGAGCCTACCAGCGGCAACACGGGCATCGCCCTCGCGTTCGTCGCAGCCGCCAAGGGGTACCCGCTCACGCTCACGATGCCCGAGACGATGAGCATCGAGCGGCGCAAGCTGCTCCTCGCCTACGGGGCGAAGCTCGTTCTCACCGAAGGCGCGAAGGGGATGGGCGGCGCCATCGCGAGGGCCGAGGAGATCGCCGCGAGCGATCCCAACAAGTACGTGCTGCTGCAGCAGTTCAAAAACCCGGCGAACCCGGCGATTCACGAGACGACGACGGGTCCGGAAATCTGGAATGACACCGAAGGCAAGGTCGATATCCTCGTTTCGGGTGTCGGCACTGGCGGGACGATTACGGGAATCTCGCGCTACTTCGAAAAGGTGCGCGGCAAGGCGCTCTTCTCCGTCGCCGTAGAGCCCGTGCACAGCCCCGTGCTCACGCAAAAGAGGGCGGGCGAGCCGCTCAAGCCCGGCCCCCACAAGATTCAGGGCATCGGCGCGGGCTTCGTCCCCGACGTGCTCGACTTGAGCTACGTCGACGGGATCGAGCAGGTGACCAACGACGAATCCATCGCGTTCGCCCGAAGGCTTGCCGCGGAAGAGGGGATTCTCTCGGGCATCTCCTGCGGCGCCGCCGCCGCCGTCGCGGTGCGCCTCGCGAAGCTGAAGGAGAACGAGGGGAAGACGATCGTCGTCATTCTGCCCGACTCGGGTGAGCGCTACTTGAGCACCGCGCTCTTCGAAGGGCTGTTCGACGACAAGGGCGTCGCCATCTAAGCCTCACGTGGCCGAAGCGGCCGCCGCGTTGAGGACGCTCCAGAGCGCTTCGACGTGGCGGCGCTCGGTCGTCGCCGAGCCGATGCTGAGGCGGAGCATCTGCTTCCCTTTGAGGACCGACGGCGTGAGGTACGCGTTGCCGCTCTCGTTCACACGGCGCGCGATTGCCAAGTTGTGCGTCGCGAGCGCCGCTTCGTCGTGGGCAATCTCCTTGGGCACGTGGCGTACGCAGACGGTCTGAAGCGGAACGGGCGCGAGGCGCTCCCAGCCGGCCGCCGTATCGACCTGCACCTTCAGCCACTGAGCATTTTCGAGGTCGCGACGGAGGCGTGTTTCCAAAGCGTCGACCCCTTCGTCGACCAGGAAGAACCACAGCTTCAGCGAGCGGAAACGCCGCCCAAGCTGAATATGCCAATCGCGGAAGTTACGAACTTCGCTGTCGTGGGCCGTGCGGAGATAGCTCGGGTTCGTGCTCATCACGCGAATCAGGTGTTCGGGATCGCGCACGTAATAGGCGCTAAAGTCGAAGCCGACGCCCATCCACTTGTGCGGATTGAAGACCACGCTGTCGGCCCGCTCGACGCCTTCCCACAAGTAGCGGCATTCGGGGAGCGCCATCGCCGTCCCGGCGAGGGCGGCGTCGACGTGGAGCCACAGGCCGTGGCGCGCGGCGACGTCCGCCATGCCCACGAGGGGATCGACGGCGGTCGTTCCCGTCGTGCCGATCGCCGCCACGAGGGCGCAGGGGCGAAGGCCGGCGGCCAGATCCTTCGCAACGGCCCGCTCGAGCAAATCGAGCCGCAGCGCGTGGTCGTCGTCCGTCGCGATCAACCGCAAATGGTCTTTGCCGAACCCCGCGAGGAGCGCCGCCTTTTCAATCGAGCTATGCCCCTGATCACTCGCATAGACCACGAGGGGCGCCTCGCCCGACTGGAGACCTTTGCCGTTCTGCGCGAAGCCGGAGACCTTCTCGCGCGCGCACAAGAGCGCGCACAGCGTTGCCGTGCTTGCCGTGTCGTGGACGACGCCGGTGAACGCCGTCGAGAGCCCGACGATCTGGCGCAGCCAGTCCATCGTCACCTCTTCGACCTCGGTCGCCGCGGGGCTCGTCTGCCAGCTCATACCCTGCACACCGAGCCCCGACGCGACGATGTCCGCGAGGATCGACGCGTAGGTTGTATTCGAAGGGAAGTACGCAAAGAACGAGGGATGGTTCCAGTGCGTAATCCCGGGCATCACGTGGGTATCGAGCTGGGCTACGGCCTCGTCCATCCGCCCCCCCTCGCGCGGCGGCGACGTGGGAAAGCGCCGCCGGATCTCCCCCGGCTTCGACGGGCTCATGACCGGTCGGGCCTCGAGTGTCTCGCGGTAATCGGCGACCCAATCGACGAGCCTGTGACCTAGGCGGCGAAATGTAGCGGCGTCCATCGCGCGGCAGCCTAGCACCGGCGCTGACGAACCCATCGACGAGAGGGGGAGAGGGGAGCCCAGAGAAAGAAAGGGGGGAAGGTGGGAAGGGGAGAGGAAGGGGTGAGTTCGGGCTGGTTTGGCGCGAGGTTTGTGCGGGGGCCGATTGGAAATCCGCAGATCGTCGGATTCAATCTTCCATTGCTATTCCTGAAACCCGAAAGCACGGGCGCACGCCCTACAAGACTCTCCCCTTCCTCACGCCTTCCCCCCTTCCCACCTTTCTTTCTCTGGGCTCAGGGATGCTGCGCGCTTTCAGCGGTAGCCAATTGCTTCGTGACCAGACCGTCGAATGACCATTAGGATCTATGCCCATGACGCAAACCACGCAAAACGCGACCACCGCGACAACCACGAAGCTCGGCTCGAAGTCGACAGCGGACGATGCGCTCGGAGGCGCGTCGCTCGCAGGGAAGGTCGTCATCGTGACCGGTTCCAATTCTGGAATCGGAACGGAGACTGCACGCGTTCTCGCGAAGGGCGGCGCCCACGTCATTCTCGCGTGCCGATCGGCTGCCGCGGGCGAAGAGGTCGCAGCGAAGCTCCGGCGCGAGCTCCCGGCGAATGCTGGGAAGCTCGAGGTGATGGCGCTCGATCTCGCGGACCTCGCCTCGGTGCGCGCCTTCGCGGCGGCGTTCCTCGCGAGTGGTCGACCACTCCACGTGCTCGTCAACAACGCCGGCGTGATGGCGACGCCCCTGGGGAAAACCGCCCAAGGGTTCGAGATGCAGCTCGGGACGAACCACGTCGGCCCGTTCCTCTTGACCAAGCTGCTTCGGCCGATTCTCGAATCGAGCGCGCCGTCGCGCGTCGTCACGGTGTCGAGCGATCTCCATCGCCGCGGCAAGGGCGAGCGGATGCTCGAGACGCTGACGAAAGATGCAGGATACACGCAGCGCGCCTATGTCCCATTCGATGCCTATGGCGATTCGAAGCTCGCCAATGTCCTCTTCACGCGGCAGCTCGCGAAAATCCTGCCACCGGGCGTCGAGGCCTATTCGCTGCACCCGGGTGTGATTCCCACGAACCTATCGAGGCATATGGGATGGAAGGGCGACGTGTTTCAAATCGTCGGAAAGCTCTTCATGAAGACGATTCCCCAAGGTGCCGCTACGAGCGTCTTTGGCGCCGTCGCCGCGTCGCTCAAAGGGCAGACGGGCGCCTACCTCGCCGACTGCCAGGTCGCCAAAGCTAGCCACGACGGCCGCGACGACGCCCTCGCCGCGAAGCTGTGGGACGTGAGCGAGAAGCTCGTTTCGTAGGCCACCGCAGCGCTCACGGGAACAGCCGTCGCGTCGCTGCAGAACGCGACGGGCATCCCGGCGATCCACGGCGGCGCGCCAACGGATCCACATCAACGGTTTGATGCAACAAGCATTCTGGGCGTGACCAAGGTTCACGTCTTCCCGACGAACGTCAACGGAACGGCGATCAACAACCCCGCCTTCCTCTCGGCAGACCAGCACGGCGTGACGGTGCCGGATCTCGATTGACCGAGGCGCCGCTAGGCCATCATGCGCACGGCGTCGATGAGCTCCTTGAACGCCGGCTCGACGCACTCGGCGAGCGCCCACACATCCGGCACGGCGTTCGTCGCGGCGTTGAAGCCAAAGTCGAGCGACCCCAAATAGCTAAAGACCGTGATGTTGAGCCCCGCGCCTTCGAACACCGGGCCCATGGGGTAGGCCGCGACGAGCTGCGCCCCCGCGAGGTAAAGCGGGAAGGGCGGGCCCGGGACGTTCGAGATGACGAGGTTGTGAATCGGCCGGTGCCGGTCGGCGAGCTTCATCCGCGTGTAGAAACGCGCGGCGAGGGAGAACGTGGTCGGCGCGGCGAACTCGGCCCAGTTTTGGAGCATGTCGGCGCCGATGGCGTTGTGCTCTTCTTTCGCGCCGCGCGTCGCGCTCTGAATCGCACGGAGGCGCTCGATGGGGTCCTTAATGTCCGTCGCGAGCGATGTGAACATCCCCGATACCTTGTTGCTCGACGGCGTTTTCGCGGCGACGTCGCGGACCGATATTGGGCATACGGCAATGAGCGGCTGACGCGGCAATTCGCCATACTGCTCGAGGTAGCGGCGGAGCGTCCCCGCGCAGACGGCGAGGACGACGTCGTTCACCGTCACGCCGAGCTTCTTTCGAATCTCTTTCGCGTCTGAAAGCGCGATGCGCGCGAACGCCGCGCCGCGCTGCGCTGTGATGGCGCCGTTGAAGCGCGTTCGCGGCGCGGTGAGCGGCGTCGCGCCGTTGCTCGTCTCGGGGTCGCGGCGGCGACGCACGACGTCGGCCACGGCGCTCACTGTCTTTCGTGCGAGCTGCACCATTTCGAGGGGCATACGGAGGCGCGACGCGATGGCGTGCTGTACGAGCTCGGCTTCGGTCGGAATGCGCTCGGGCGTGGGAGAGCCGGGGGGAGGCGGCGCGGGCGGCGTGCGCTCGACGCTGAAAAGGTGGACCATCAGCTCGGCGCCGGATGCACCGTCGACCGCGCAGTGGTGCACCTTCGTGACGCAGGCGAAGCGGCCGTCTTCGAGCCCTTCGATGATCCAAACTTCCCAAAGCGGGCGCGACCTGTCGAGGGGCGTGCTGTTGATGCGCCCGACGATTCCTGCGAGCTCGCGCGAGCCGCCGGGGGACGGGCACGACACGCGGCGCACGTGGTGGATAATGTCGAACTCGGGGTCTTCCACCCAAATCGGGTGGTGGAGATCGAACGGCACGCGGACGAGGCGGCGGTGAAACGGCGGCAGCAGATGCAGCCGGCTCGCAATGAGCTCTTGCACCTTGTCGAACGAATAGCCGCCCGGCATCTCCGTAGGATCGAGCACGGCGACGATCGACACGTGCATATGCTGCTGCGACGTCTCGAGGTAGAGGAAGCTTGCGTCGAGTCCCGAGAGTCGTTCCATGGCGTAGGAGGCGTGGTAGAACACGTTTCACTCACCTATGCAATCGACCCAACGCACAGACTTTGGTGATGGCATGGCCGTCGTTCTTGGTGGCAGCGGCGGCGTGGGGCGCGCGATCTGCGAACGCCTCGCGATGGCCGGCTCGGACGTCGCGCTGACCTACCGCGGAAACCTCGAAGCCGCCGAGCGCGCGGCCGAGGCCGTGCGCGCCCATGGGCGGAGAGCCGAGGTGTATCGCGTCTCGGCGAGCGACGCGGGCGAGGTTGCCGCGTTCGTCGAAGGGGTCGCCGCGCGCAACGGCGCCGTGCACACCGTCGTCTGCGCCGCGGGCTCCGACATCCCCATGCGTTTCGTGAGCGAGGTCACGCCCGCCTCGTGGCGCGAGGTGATGGATGCCGACGCCAACGGCTTTTTCAATTTGGTGCACGCCGCCCTTCCACTCCTTCGAAAGAGCCGCGGATCCATCGTGGCCATTACGAGCGCGGGGCTCTCGCGGTTTCCAGCGCGCGACATTCTCTCCGTCGCGCCCAAAGCCGCCATCGAGGCGCTCGTGCGCGCCGTTGCGAAAGAAGAAGGTCGCTTCGGAGTTCGCGCCAATTCCGTCGCTTTGGGCGTCATCGAAGCAGGCATCTTCACCCGGCTGAACGCCGGCGAGCTCGGCGCCGATTGGATCGCGGCGGCCAAGCGAAATGCCGCGTTGCGAAGGTTCGGCACGGCCGACGAGGTCGCCAATGCGGTCGTGTTCCTCGCGTCGGCGCGAGCGAGCTACGTGACGGGGCAGACACTCATGCTCGACGGCGGCTACAGCCTTTAGTTAAGCTCCGCGCCTCATGGCGAAGGGGCCCAATGCGATGAGCAGCGCGAAGCTTCCAGGAGACGTGCGGGCGTTTGCGAAGGCGGGGTCGATTCTCGCGGCGGCGGCGGCTGCTCTGGACGCCGAGCTCGCGCGGTATGCCGACCTCGCCGCCGAGGTCGAGCGGATGCCGCTCACGTCCGAGAAGAATTTGAACCGCGCGGCGCGCGCCCTGGCCGAAGCTGCCGAAAGCCAAGAGCGCGTCGGCGGGCACGTGGCGTCGCTCGTCGCGGCGATCACGACGGCGCGCATCGAGCAGCAGACGAGCGCCGAGCGGCTCCTCGCGCGCGCGCAGGAAATTCAGCGTCGCGTGAACCAGCTCGAAGCGCTCACCACGCGCTTCGCGCAGCTCGGACAAGACGCCCGCGCGATGAACGCGCTCGTTCAGGAAGCCGCGGCGCCCGTGGCCGACGCGCGATCGCCCGAAGGGGCCGCCGAGCTCGCCGCGCGCCTCTCGGGAATCGACACGCGCATGGGGGAGATCATCGACAGCGCGCGGGATCTCTCGGAGACGGCGAACGCCGAAGAGATGAGCGACGTGGGTCAGAAGGCCGACTCACTTCGCCAACAGCTTCAGGCGGCGCGAAATAAAGTGAAGCTTTTGCAGAAGAGCTTCACCCCCGTCGGCTCGGCGTAATCGAAAGAGGGGTACGCGAAGGGGACGTCGCGAAGCGCTGGGCGCGCCCCGCATGAGGCTCTTTGCCACGGACGGGCGGCGAAGGTGCACGTGCAACGCTTGCGCTAGGAGCGCGCAGACGGCTCAAAAGTAGCGATCTGGGTGCTGTTTCGCCCCGCAACCGAGGCTGGCGCGCGCCGTGCACATGGCCTCGGCACGCGCGCCGCTCGCGGCTCGACGCGGACACCTCGATTGCCATCTTTGGCGAAAAGGACTCGTCCCATGAACAAGGCCGTCATCTGCATTCTCGACAATCGCCAGCAGGCCGAGGCCATTGTCCACCACCTCCACGGTGCAGGGTTCCGCACGTCCGATATCTCTGTGCTGTTCCCGAACACGCAGGGGACCGTCGACTTCGCCCATGAGCACAGCACCAAGGCGCCCGAAGGGACGGTCGCAGGCGTGAGCGCAGGCGGCGCCATCGGCGGCACCATCGGCCTTCTCGCGGGGATCGGCGCACTGGCCATTCCTGGCCTCGGCCCCTTCATCGCCGCAGGGCCGCTCATGGCCGCGCTCAGCGGCGCGGCCGCAGGCGCGGCGGTCGGGGGCATCACGGGCGCGCTCGTGGGCGTGGGCATTCCCGAGTTCGAAGCAAAGGCCTACGAAGGCAAAATTCGCGGCGGCAACCTGCTCGTCTCGGTCCACACCGAAAGCTCGGAAGAGCGCGCCCGCGCCGAAGATATTTTCAAAAAGATGGGGGCGAAGGACGTCTCCACCACCACCGAGGCCGCGGTTCCCGGAGCCGAATCGCGCGCGTAACCGTGTAATGGTGACAGTCCACGTTCGCCCACACGCCACGTCGAGCAATCCTTATTGCTCTTTTCATACCCCAATAACTGGAGAACGTCTCATGATGAAAACCGCATTCGTTTTTGGCACTCTCGTCGCCCTCTCGGCCGCCACCGGCTGCGCCTCCGATCCCAACAAGGAAGTGAAGACGGCGCAGGCGGAAGAGGCGACCGAGATGCGCAAGGCTCGCGTCGACGGCGCCGAAGATCGCAAGGACGCGAAGGTCGACAACGCCGAAGCGCGCAAGGACCGCGAAGAGAAGCGCGCCGAGGTTCTCCCCACCGGCACGCAGGATCGCGTCGATGCTCAGGCGAACATGCGGGCCGAGCGTGACAAGTACGTCGCCCGCGCGACGGCGCGTTACCAGAAGAGCGACGCGCGTATCGACGCTGCGCGCCGCAAGGTGGACATCGCCGGCGCGAAGGCGTCGCCCAGCGTGCGTGATCGGATCCGCACGGCCGATACGCAGAAGTCCCTCGTCAAAGGCGAGATGGACCAGCTCACGTCGGTGAGCGACGACCACTGGAAGGCGTCGACGGAGAAACTCGACAAGCACCTCGACGATCTCGAGACGCTGGCGAAGGAAGCCGAGTCGAAGGCCGATTCGGCGGTCAAGTGAGCGTCTGAGCTCACGGGCCTTTGAGCAGACGTCGGCGACTACCGACTTCGTTTGATGGCTAGGAAAAGAGGAGCGCTCGGCGCGGTGCAAAGCCCGCGAGCGCTCCTCTCTTTTTTTGTGGTTTCGACTTGCAAAAGCGAGCTCGGCATAAGGCCCTAGCGCTTACCGTCGGAATCGGACAGCCTAGGCATATGAGCGAAGGAGGCGCCCGCGGACCGGCCGTGCAGGTCCCCCCCAAGCCGCAGGCCGTGAGCCCCGCGCGCAGTGGAATGACCCCATCGCCCCCGCGCGCTGCGGCGCCGTTGAACGCGCCGCCGGCGCTCTCGCCTCGTCTCGCGCCGCCGCTGCCTCCGCTCGCGACGACGCCCAAGATGCCACCGGTCTCTCCCGCAGCGGCACTGCCCGCAGCGCTTGCGACAACGGCGCCGTCGACGCCGCCGGGAATCGCGCCGTCGCTTTCCGCCCCCCCGCCGCCGCCCGGCGCGGTCGAGACCGTTCCGCCATCGATGATCCCCGTCGCGTTCCCGTCGGCGTTTCCGCGGGACGTGCCTCCCGAGATGCCGGTCGTCGCCGCCGCACGCCGCGCCGACGAGATGCGCGCCGAGATCCGCGCGGTCCTCGAGGACGTTCTCGAAGACACGCTCGCGCCCCTTCAGCGGTCGATTCGCGAGATTGAGCGGCGCCTCGACGAAAGCGAGAAGCGCCCCTTTCCGTCGGTCACGCCGACCTTTGCAGCGCCGACTCTTCGCGGCGAAGCGTTGCTCCTTGCGGCGGCTGCGCAGACGGCGCGGCTCGATCCGTTCGCATCGGTCCCCGCGCCCGGGATGCGCGCGCCGCAGCCGTCGGTGCCGTCCGCGCGGATGCCGGCCCCGAGTCTCGACTTCGATGTTCCGTTCGACGGCGCCAAGCGGCGGAGGAAGCTCGCGATGACGCTCGGCCTGCTCCTTGTCGTCGTCTTCGGCGCGCTTATGGCGGCACTCCTGTTTAGCTACAACCGCGGTGGCGGCTGACGCCTTCGCGTTCGCGCCACTACTTGCCCAACACGATTCCCCGTCGTCTACGCGTTGCTGCCCATGATCGGCGTCGACGCCGGCGGCGGAAGCACGGCTTCGAGCCACCACGGCAGGCTCCGCGGCGCGACGCCATACGTCGCCTCCCAGCGCGGCTCGTGACGTTTCCAGAATTGGAGAAGCAGCCTGTAGATCGAATAGGGCGCTTCGAGGGCGAGCATGTGCGAGCACCCCTCGAGCCAATAGGCTTCGGCCTGGTTCACCTCGCGCACGATGTGCTCGGCGATCTCGCGGCGCAGAAAGCGATCCTGCGTCCCCCACAAAAGAAGCGTCGGGCACATCACCTGCGCGACTTGGCCATCGAGCCACTCGTCGTCGCGAATCGTCCCCATGTACGAGCGCACGGCCGCCGTCGACAGCGCGTCGTAGACGAGGCGTCGGCCCACGAGGCGCGCCGCCCGCGTCTGCGTGAGGCGCGTGCGCGCGAAGGCGGCGTCGTACAGCTTCGCCGCCGTCTCTTGGCTCATGCCGAGGATGTCGGCCTCGAGCTCGGAATAGCCAAAGGTGAAGCCACCCGGGTTCATCAGCGCGAGGGTCGAGACGAGCTCGGGGTAGCGGAGCACGAGGTAGATCGAGAGGCCGCCTCCCATGCTGTGGCCGACGAGATCGACGGGGCCGCAGGCGAGAGCGCGGAGGAATTCGGCGAGGGCGTCGACGTGCTGCCCCGTGCTGAGCGTGTCGAGCGCCGCGGCTTCGCTCAGCCCTTCGAAATGAAAGAGATCGGGTATCACGACGCGGCGGTGCATCCGCACGAGCGCCGCGACGGCGAGCATCGATCGGCCGGACGACCCGATCCCATGAATGAGCACCGCCGGTCGCGCGTCCGAGCCGGGCGCCGAATCGAGGTAATGCATGTCGCCGAAGGACGTCGGCAGAAACGTCGACTCGAAGTTCCCGAAGCGGAAGAGCGCGCGAAGCGTCGCCGCACGGGCGGCCCGAATCGAGAATTCCACGGCGCGAGACCTATTCCGTAACCACGAGGTCGACGGGGACGCTCACGACGGCCCCCTCGCGCGAAACTTTGAGGTCGATCTTGTCCCCGGGATGGCGCGCATCGAGGGCGTTGTAGAAGTCGTCGTAGGAGGTGACCGGTTCGCGGTCGATGCCGATGATCACGTCGCCGAGCGCGATGCCTCGCCGCGTCTGCGCGATGCCGCGGAGGCCGGCGCGGGCGGCCGGGCTCCCTTTGGTCACGGCAATCACGGCCACGCCCCGAAGGCCGACGCTCCGTTCGAGGCGCTGCGCCGGATCGATGCGTACGCCGAAGCCGAGCTGCTCGGTGTGACCGGTTCGAATCAGCTGCGGGACGACCCGCGCGATCGTCGAGAAGGGGACTGCGAAGCCGATGCCCGCAGAGCTGCCGCTGCGGCTGTAGATCATCGTGTTCATCCCGATGAGAAAGCCGGACGAATCGAGGAGCGGCCCGCCGGAGTTGCCCGGGTTGATGGCCGCGTCGGTCTGAATCATGTCGCGAATCGTGACGCCGCCGACGCCTTCCATTTGCCGCCCGAGGGCGCTGATGACACCGGTCGTGAGCGTGTGATCGAGCCCGAACGGGTTGCCGATGGCGATGGTCTTCTGGCCGACCTCGAGAAGCTCTTTGGCGCTCCGCACGTGAAGCGCCACGAGGAGGCCGGGCGGCGCCTCCACCTGCAGGACGGCGATGTCCTTTCGCGGCTCGACGCCGACGACCTTCGCGTCGAACGTCTGCTGATCTTTCAGCGTGACGGTCAGCGCATCGGCACCCCGCACGACGTGGAAGTTCGTCACGATGTGGCCTGCGTCGTCCCAAACGAAGCCCGAGCCCGAGCCTGCGGGCACTTCTTGCGTCGTCCCCTCGAGGTAGTCGACCACGACCTTGGTCTGCGTCACGAAGACCGTCGACGGCGCCGCCGCGCGGAAGACGGCGACCGTGTTGCGCTCGTCCTCCGTGCGGGCCCCCGCCGACAGCGGCGGCACGGGGCTAAAACCCGGCGAGCCCGGCAGCGGCGCGTTCGCGGAGACCGAGCCCTGCGGGTGGGGAGGGGGCGGCGACGCGTCCGCGGCCGCGGTCTGCGGCCTGCAACCGCCGAAAAGAGTGGCGACCGCGAGCGTTGCGCATGTTGCGAACGTGGCCGTGGCGAAGGGCGGGAGGAGAAAGCGCGCGCGCATGATTTTCGACAGGGTATACGGAAGAGTGGCCGTCGAGGCCAGGG
Source organism: Myxococcales bacterium (assembly GCA_025354825.1). Classification (GTDB taxonomy): domain Bacteria; phylum Myxococcota_A; class Polyangia; order Polyangiales; family Polyangiaceae; genus JANXMC01. The sequence goes on along the minus strand of JANXMC010000647.1, from coordinate 7,348 downwards.
CGACGGCGTGCGCGAGCGCCGCGCGCGCCCCAACGCGACAGGCGCGATGAGCGAGGTCTTGGTGGGTGAATCGTTGCAAATACCCTTGTGGGCGTGGCTCGTCTTCGGCGTCGTCGTGACGTGTTGCCTCGTGCTCGATTTGGCCATGCACCGCGGCGGCCACGAGACGAGCCGCAAGGCGGCCATCGGCTGGAGCATCGGCTGGATCTGCGTCGCGCTCGCGTTTAACGGCTTCCTCGCCGTGACGTTCGGCGGGCAAGTTGGCCAAGAGTTCATCAGCGCGTGGCTCCTCGAGAAGAGCCTCAGCGTCGACAACCTCGTCGTCTTCATCGTCATTTTCGAGAAGCTCAAGGTCCCGCAAAAAGAGCAGCACCGCGTCCTCTTCTGGGGGATCATCGGCGCCCTCGTCACGCGCGCGATCTTCATCGCGGCGGGCGCCGCGCTCCTCTCGCGCTTTCACTGGATCATCTACGTTTTCGGCGCGTTCCTCATCTACACGGCCTACAAAATGCTCCGCCGCGACAGCGACGACGAAGGGACGGCGAAGGTCCTCCGGTTCGTCGAGAAGCGCGTGCCGTTCACCCCCGAGCTCCACGGCCACGACTTCATGGTGAAGCTCGACGGGGTCTGGAAGGCGACGCCGCTCTTCCTCGCGCTCCTGGTCGTCGAGCTGTCCGACGTGGTGTTCGCGGTTGACTCGATCCCGGCGGTCTTCTCGGTCACCGAGCGTCCCTTCATCGTCTACACGTCGAACGTCTTCGCGATTTTGGGCCTCCGCGCGCTTTACCTGGTGATCGCCGATCTCCTGAAAAATCTCGAGTATCTCCACTACGGCCTCGCCGGCGTGCTCACCTTCGCCGGGGCCAAGATGCTCCTCTCCCACGTGATCAACATCCCGCCGCTCGTCTCGCTGGCGGTCATCGTGGTGGTCATCACCGCATCGGTCGTCGCGAGCGTGATGCACGAGAGGCGACGCGGCGCGCCGTAACCTCTTTCGCGCGCGGCAAACGTTGGCTAGTGACTATCGCTCAGGGCACGCACGCAAGGGGATGCGGTCGTGCCGTCTGGAGCAGAACGATGTCACACGCTTGCTCTTCTTTCGCACGGCCCTCTTTTTTTGCAGGATTCACGGCGGCACTCTTTCTCGCCGCATGCGGTGAGACGAGCGCGGGCGCCCCGCCGGTAACCTCGGCGGCTGGCGTAGGAACGACCTACACCACCGAGCTCGCGCTCTCGTCGACGTCGTGGCGCAACGTGAGCGAAGGCGACCTCACGCTCATTCGCATCGACGCGCCCGACAGCTTCGGTGGCGAGCTCGCGTGCCACAGCTCACCGAGCCGCGAATGCGGAAGCGGCACCACCTCCGAGGCCGAGCACGGGCCGAAAATCTTCACGCGGCGAGCTCCTTCGCCGGGCGAAATCATCGGCGACGGCGCCGTCCCCGCAGGGCATTTTCTCTGCTGCGGCGCCGTCTCGGGAGCCGGCGGCAAGGTTACCGTCAGCTATATGAAATAGGCTCGGGCGTCGCGAGCTGCGTTACCAGGTGGAGAACCACGCCCAGGGCGCATCGCCCGCGCCCACGACGACGCAGTAGCCGCCGTTGCGCGGCTTCGGCATCGTGATGCTCGCGCCGCCACACGCCTCCGCCACGCCGTTGATCCCAAAGGCGCGGGGCGCGACGACGTTGCCGCAGGCGAGGCCGCTCACCGCCGCGCGTGTCTCGTAGCAGCTCGCGCCGGTGCCGAGGTTCGCGCCCGAGTAGCTCGCGCTCGTGAAGGCCACAGGGTGCTCGCAGAGACCCGCGCACGGCGACGCCGGCGCCGGATCGGGCGACTTCGTCGTGGTGCTCGTGGTCGTCGACTCAGGCCGCGTCGGCACGGTCACCGGGGGCGTCGACGTCGGAGCAACCGCCTTGAACGTGAGCCAATTGAGGTTCACGCCGTCGGTGTCGAACACCACGCGAACCGAGTGATTCCCGGCCGAAATCGCGATATTTTGGACGGTCACGGTGCGAAACGCCTGCCAGCCACCGGTGTTCGGCACGCTCACCGTCGACGACACGTTGCGCCCGTCGATCTCGACGTGGAGCGCCTTCCCGTTGGCGGTTGCCGCCACGCGCACGCTCACGTCGTACGCCCCTGCCGCGTCGGCGGTCACGTCGTAGGCGAGCCACTCGCTGGGCGCCGTCCAACCAACGTCGAAGCCGCCGCCGTCGTCCGTCGTCGCTTCGATGTCGACGCCGTCTTTGCGGTAGGCGCCGCCCCGGTTCGCAGGCTCGCTGTCGGAGTAGCCAACGCCCGCGCCCGTCTTGGCGTAGTCCTCGGCCTGCAGCACGCTCGTCAGAAGCGCGCGCTTGGGCCTGGTCTCGGGCTCGGGCTTGGGCTCAGGCGCGATGCCGGCGTGATGAATCGCGACGCCCTGCGCCTCGAGCCACGTCGTCACCTTGCCCGGCGCGCTCGCGTCGAGGCGCGTATGCCAGTTGGTTTGCGACACGCCGTCGAACGGCTCGGGGAACGTGTAATAAGCATTGATCCCGACGACGAGGAGCGACGCCGTATCCCCACGATAGAGCGGTCCACCCGAATCGCCGAAGCAGAGGCTCGCTTCGAAATCGGCCGATGCGTGCCCCGGCGTGACGACGTAGGCCGCCGCGATTCCGTCTACGTCGCCCGCCGCAACGAACGAGCCCGGCTGGCTCAACGCTTCTTTCGAGACCGCGCGGGTCGCGTCGACTTTCTCTTCGCGCGTCTCGGGGCCGAACGGCTTGTAAAGCCCATTTTCGCAGCCAAAACCCGTGACAACGACCTTGTCGTCATCGTGCACGGGCGCCGGGTCAACTTCGGCCGCGGGGATCGCCGGCGTCTCTTCGCGAACGACGATGACCGCGACGTCAGCCGGGTGCGTGGGCGTGAGAATCGGAAGCGGGCAGGGGGCGACGCAGGCCGAAAGCCACGCGGGGAAGATGTGCGTCTCTTCGACCGTCAGCTCTTTGTAGCTATCGTAGGCCGCAACTTTCGAGTTGGTAATACGAACTTTGGCGCCGGGGAGATACCCGTATTGCACGACGTTGGCGCTCGTATCGTGAACGCAGTGCGCGGCCACGAGGAAGTGGCGCGGACCCACCTTCGAGCCGGTGCAGTTCTGCGCGACCTCGACGGTCGATCCGTATTCGCCACTCTGCGCGAGGCGGCCGCCAACCAGCGGCTGCTCGGAGTCGGCGACGGCCTCGGCCGGCGCGGTGGTTGCGACGCGAGTCGACTCGGCCGTGCAGCCGAAGGCGAAGAGCGGAAGGACAACCGATAGGCGTCGCATGGCGATTGTGAAGGGGCGAAGCGAGAGGGGGCGAAGCGCGGATTTCATCGTTTGCCGCCCTCTCTTTTGCACACGATTGGGGAATGTCACCCACCTTGTGGGACTTTCGCATTCGCCGCCGTTTCGCTGCCCTTCGCCGCGCTGTTCGGTGCCAGGGACAAATCGGCGACGCCATCTTGAAAGTGCACGCGGGCGACCATCCGCTTCTCCTCGAGCGACACGATGTCGATGGTCGCCTTCGAGAGCTTCTCGCTCACCTCCTGAAGCTTCTTCTCGAGATGCCCCATGAGTGGCCCCGCGGTGCGCACGACTTTGAGCGTCACGAGCTGCGCGTGGAGCTCGTCCATTCGTGATCGGTATTCGACCATCTGCTCGCGCGCCGTGCCTATCTGCTCGTCGATTGTCCCTATCTCTTTTTGCAGCTTCACGAGCTGCGCGACAGCCGCGTTGAGCGGCCCGGCGTCGGCGGTGCCTTGGAGGTAGGTGGCAATCGAGGCGACGCCCACCGGCGTACGGATATCGGTGGTCGTCGTCCGTGGCGTCGTCTCCTCGAGCTCGACTTCGGTCTTCGCATTGGGCAATAGCTCGATTCGAAAGAGGTGCGCGCCGCCGATTCGCTCGGCGTTCTCCGGCCCCTTCGTGAGCGTGTACCCCTTCGCCACCGTGTGCCGCACGTAAACCGTCGCGCGCTCCGGGAGGCGGTTGAACAGCGTGAACGTCGAGCGCTTGGTGTGCTGCACCTCCGTCGCGAAAATACCGCGCTGCACCGTCATGATTCGCGCAATCGCGTCCTTCTCCACATCCCTCTGCTCGACCACGATCTGTCGGTCGAGCGCGAACGGAACGAACGCGACGGAGCGCGCGGGGATCGCGTCGGCAAGCCCTTCACCGATGAAGCGCCCTTCGCCGAAGACGGTAACGGGGCCGCTCTCGAGCATCGAGTCCGTCGGGTTGCGAACGCGCACGGCTTTGAAGGGGAACATGGCATTCCCGCGCACGCTCTCGGGGCCGTAGAGGTAGACGACCTCGCCCTCCGTATCGGAATGAAGAATCGAAATCATTGCCGAGGTGCCGCGCCGCAGCCGGCCATCGACGTAAGTGCAACCGTGGCGAGAAGCAGAAGCCTTTTCATGTGGGAAGCGCCCTCGGCAGCCACTCGGCTGCGTGGGGCCTAGGACGGCCCACCTCGCCGAAAGTTCCACTCCATTTCGCAGCCTCAGCGAAAATCGCGATTCACCGGTATAAGAGGGGTCGAAAACGATTCGCCGGGGAGGCCCTATGAAGATGGATTCGATTCGCGCGGGCATGTTCGTGATGTGTGTGCCGATGCTCGCCGCGGCCTCCTTCGGCTGCAAAAAAGAGGAGAGGACCGACCCCAACGGCCTCCCCGTCGCCACCACGACGGACGGCGCGGTCGTCACGGCAACGGCGCCTGAAACGGTGCCCGGCGCCGCGGTCGCCGATGGCGAAGGCTTCGAAGGCGTCATCGATGTGTCGATGAAGAGCGCGCAAAAGGCGACGCCCGACAGCTTCACCTTCGAGACGAAGGGGAAGAAGACGCGGATGGATCTGCCGAAGGGGCACGCGCCGCCTGGCGCGTCGGGGTTCATGGTCTTCGATGCGAATGAGAAGAAGGCGTACATCGTCATCGACGAGCGGAAGACCGTCATGGTGATGGACCCGTCGAAGATGCCTGTCCCCGAGGCGGTGGCGCCGGCGAACGCGCCCAAGATCACGAAGACGGGAAAGACCGAAACCGTCGCGGGCTATGCCTGCGAAAATTGGGATATCGAAAAAGCGGGGAGGAAGAGCACCGCGTGCATGTCGAAGGGAATACCCTTTTTCATGTTCGATATGCGCACCAAAGGGACGGCGCTTTCGTGGCTCGACGACTTGCTCGACCAGAAAGCCTTCCCCCTTCGCATGGTCGAGCGCGACGCGGCCGGCGTCGAGACCTCGCGCTTCGAGGCGACGAAGATCGAAAAGCGCGCCGTCGACGATTCGCGATTCGTCATTCCGGCCGGATACACGACGATGGATATGTCCCAGATGATGCAGGGCCTCGGGGCGATGGGCGCTGCGGGCGGTGTGCCCGGCCACGGCGGGCCGCCCGGCGCGCAGCTCCCCCCGGGCTTCAAGCTGCCGCCCGGGGTGAAGCTGCCGCCCGGGGTGAAGGTCCCACCGAGCGCTCAGCCGGTGCGCTGAAACGGGGTCTTTCGCCGGAAACGCTCGAGCGACAGCTCGCGTTACTTAGAAAGTGACTTGTCACTTTCTTCGCGCGAGCTACTCTCTGCGCGTGCCTTCCGCCGCAAAACCGCGCCGCTCTCAGGAAGAACGCCGCGGCGCCACGCGGGTCGCGCTGCTCGACGCGACGCTCGCGTGCCTCGTCGAGCTCGGGTACGCGCGAACGTCGACGACCGAAGTCGCGCGCACCGCGGGCGTCTCGCAAGGGGCCATCTTCAAGCACTTCGCCACCAAGTCGGCATTGATGGCGGCAGCCACCGAGTCGCTCTTCGACACGCTAATTGTCCGTTTTGGCGAGGCGTTCGCGCGCGACGCCGAGGGCGACGAGCCGGTCGTCGTGGCGATTCGGCGCCTGTGGGACGTCTTCTGCCATCCGAGCCTCCGCGCCGTCTATTCGCTTTTCGCAGAAGCGGCGGCCGACGATGATCTTCGAAGCACGCTCGGCCCCGTCGTCGAGCGGCATTCCAAGCGCCTCTTATCCCTCGCCGAGTCGCTCTTTCCCGAGATTGCGACCTCGCCTGCGCATCGAGCGCTGTTCGAGGCGGTGCTCTTCGCCATGCAAGGCGCGACGCTTCAGCGCCCGGTTTACGTCGATACGGCACGGGAGCGCGCGATGCTCGAAAGCTTCGAAACCGCTGCCCGCGCCCTATTTCCAACTACGCACAGTCCGCCGAACCACCCGCCCACACCCGCGCCCGCGCGCGAGGTTCGCACATGATCGACGTCGCCGACGGCACCCACTACGCGATTCCACTCTTCCTCGCGACGATGGCGGTCGAGGCCGTTCTCCTAAGACGTAAAGGAGAAGACGGCTACGATCCGAAAGACGCCGCCGCCAGCATCAGCGGCGGTGTTGGCCTCTTGCTCGTCGACCTCGCGTGGAAGGTCGTCGCGTTTTCGATTTACCTAAAGCTCTACGAGCATCGCATCGTCAACGTGGGTACGGGCGTGCTCGCGTGGGTTGCGCTCATCTTCGCCGACGACCTTTGCTACTACTGGTACCACCGCATCGGCCACGAAATACGCTTCTTCTGGGCCGGTCACGTGGCTCACCACTCGAGCCAACGGTACTACCTCGCGACGGCGCTTCGCCAGTCGTGGACGGCGCCGTTCTTCACCGTGATGTTCTGGGTGCCGCTTCCGCTCTTGGGCTTTCGCCCCGAGATGATTCTGCTGATGAAGTCGTTCAGCCTTCTTTATCAGTATTGGATTCACACGGAGCTGATTGGCAATCTCGGCCCGATCATCGAAGGAGTGATGAACACGCCGTCCCATCACCGCGTGCATCACGGCAGCAATCCCGAGTACATCGACAAAAACTACGCGGGGATCTTCATCGTCTGGGACCGCCTCTTCGGCACGTTCGAGCCGGAGCGCGCGAAGGTGGTTTACGGCCTCACGAAGAACATCGAGAGCCACAACCCCGTTCATATCCAGTTTCACGAGTTCCGCGAAATCGCCCGCGACGTGCGCGACGCCGATACGTGGGGAGAGCGTTTCCGCGCCGCCTTCAGCCGAACGGGCACCTATGTATCGAAGCGCTCGCGGGTGCTCGGCGTGGCCACCGCATCTGCGAGCGCGTCGCCCGTGGTCGCATCGCAATCCATGGATAGCGGATTGACCACGGGGAACGCCGAATAACCGCTTTCGCGTGTCGCGTCCGCGCGGGCGCATTGCGGACTGCGCGCTACCATGTTCAGATGGTTTCGCGTGCCTTGGCCCTCGTTCTCATTGCCAGCTTCGGCGGCGGATGCGCGGGGCTCATCGATCTCGAGGCGCTCGAGCGCGTCGC
>JANXMC010000623.1 GCA_025354825.1 Myxococcales bacterium | reverse complement strand
CCGGCAGCTGGCGCCGGAGCTCGCGGCGCACGAGGACGCCAAGAGCGGTATCGCCGAGGCGGCGCGCAGCCTTCGCACGAACATCATGTTTCGCGACCCCGACAAACCTCACCGGACGCTGCTGGTCACCAGCGCCGCGCCGGGCGAGGGTAAGACAACCGTCGCGATGAGTCTCGCAATCGCCCTTGCACAGGGCGGACAGCGCGTGTGCATCGTCGATTGCGATCTTCGCAGGCCGCGGCTGCACCGTATTTTCGATCGGCTCGGGGACATGGGCGTGACGAACGTTCTCCTGGGCGACGCCACCGCGGAGGAGGTTGCGAAGCCGACGATGGTGCCGAACCTGTCTTCCATCCCGTCCGGACCGACCCCGCCGAACGCCGCGGACGTGCTGCACTCGTCGCGTTTCAAAGAGTTCATCGATGAGCTTTCGGAACGGTTCGACCGAGTTGTTCTGGATAGTCCACCGATCGTCGCAGTGACCGACGCGGCCATTATCTCTACGGTGGTCGACGGCGTGATTTTCGTATCGCGCGCCCATAAGAGCTCGAAGCATCTCAGTCGCCAGGGTATTCGGACGCTGAAGGACGTCGACGCCCCCATCTTGGGAACTGTGCTGAACGCCGTCGATCTGAACAGCTTCGAGTACAACTACTACCCGCAGTATTATTACTACCGAACCAGGAACGCCTATACAGGCGCGGCGCCCGCACCGGCGGAAGACGACGCCCAAGCGGGTTCGGCGCCGCCGCACTGAGTATCGGCTCTCTCACCGATCCTTGAACACGGAGACTGCCGCATCCGCCGGGTTACGCCTTTTTTGACCAGGCAATGCGGGCGAAGTCGTCACGGCGGGTGCCCGACGCAAAAACTAGCGGCGACCGTTGGGCCTAGGCCGTTGGATAGATCATTTTTCGAGTCCGACGGAGCAGACGCTTAAGTCATTAAAAGGTTTGTGACGTGAGGCACTTGGTGTGGCCCTAGTTTCGTGGACGAAAGAGCTGGCTCCGCGCTCAGCAAGATGCGCCGGCGGGAAAAGGGGGGACCGATGCAACGCTCGGGCCGCTCTCGAGGAGGCTTTTCGACCAAGCTCTGCGAGTCAGCGCTCGGTGATCCCCACGCTCGTGGCGCCGCCGAGGGCTCAGTATGTTTCATCCCGATGGCACGTACGAAGTCGATCGAGACGGAGCGGAAGTGGCGAGCACACCTCGCGGTTGGGAGACGAGAGGCTTGAGCCTGCGCGCGTTCGCATTGCGCGAGGGGCTCAACATTGGCAGTTTGGGCAATTGGCGGCGACGGTTGAAGAGCACTCCGCACGAGGCGACAGCGTTCGTCTCGGTCATGATCTCGGACATCCTGCCGACGGCTTTCGTCCCATTCGAGCTCGTGGTGCGGGGCGGCATGTCACTTCGGATTCCCTTCGGACTTCAATGAGGCGACGGTCACGCGCATCGTTCGCGCGCTTGGAGATGCACGATGATCGCGACCAAGCGTAACCTCCCGAGCTGCGATTTCGCAGCGGCAAGCGCGTGCGGCTACGTCTTCGGGCCGCATGAGCGTGGCCCCACGCCTCCGGCAGTAGCTCGTCGACTCTCAGTGCCGGGTGGGTCTGCACGCGCAGGAGCACGTCTGTGAGCTACGCGAGCGGGTTCACGCCGGCGGCATCGCAGCAGGCGATGACGGTTTGGAGCACGACGGCGTTTCGCCCGGCCTGCTCATGTCCGAGGAAGAGAAAGTTCTTCCGGCCCAGAGCAATTTCGCGGAACGCCGCCTCGGAGCGATCATTGTCTATGGGCAGCCTCACATCGTCCAAGAATCGCGTCAGTGCTATCCACTGATTCTGGGAGTAGGCAATTGCCCTTCCGACGGGGCTCTTTTGACGGTGTTTTTGTTTCTCCGTTTTGAGCCATCGTTCGAGTCGGCCCATCGTAACCGTCCGAGCTGCGATCTCGTAGCCGCAAGCGTGTGCGGCTACCTCTTCGGGCTCGCGTGAGCGTGGTCCCAGGCCGCGGGCAGCAGCTCGTCGATTCTCGACCCCGACGAATACTATCGAAATACATTCGAAGGTCGACGTCGAGCACCCAGGGGGACCCGTTCTCCATGATAAAAGAACGCAGATCTCGCAAGGCATCGTGCGCCGACTTCCGATGACGGAATCCATACGAGCACGGCAAGAAGTCCTGCTCGTAAATGGGCTCGATCAAGAGCACGATCGCCCGCTGCGCCACCCTGTCCTCGAACGTTGGGATGCCGAGCGGACGCGTGGTTCCGTCTGCCTTCGAGATGTGAACGCGGCGCACCGGCGGAGCGAAGTAGCGGCCAGACTTGATGCGCTCGAGGAGATCCCGAAGGTTCTCCTCGAGATTGCCTCGTAGTCCGTCGCCGTTCGTCCGTCGACGCCCACGGCGCCATCCTTCGGCGTTAGGTCGTACGCGTGCCGCAGCCATTCCTCGTTGAGAAGGTGATTGAGCGACGTGGAGGCCATCGCTCGATTCTTCCTCGCCAGTTCGGCTATCCGCCGCTGTATCGTGGACGCGCTATCGGGGGTCAAGGCGCCCTACGTGATTCCCATCGGCGGTTCCGCTGCATGGCGCTCCCCTTTCCTCGGTCGGGTCCCCGTGAGCCACGATCCCCGACGTCGTCGGTCCTACGAGAGCGCTACGAATCCACGTGATCGAACTCGGCGCCTTAAGGATTCGCCGCCGGGTTCCGCGTGGTGCTCGTGGTTTCGTGATCGCCAAAGCGCTCCGTCGCGCGTTGAGCTCACGCGGCGGCCTGGGTCTTGTTCGCCGGTTGCCACGTCCAGTCGTGCCACACGGCGAGTCACGGGATCTCCCAGGTTCCTGGGCGACCCATCCTGCACCTTTGCCGTACTCCCAGCTCCCGACCGGACCGCTCGTCACTCGTAGAACGCGACGAGAGGTGCTGCCCCCGATTCCAAGAGGGCGAAGGCTCCAGCAACAACATGATATCGAGATTCAATCCCACGGCTTCAGTGCCCGCTTTCTACGCTTCACGAGAGCCGTCGCCGGCCCCCATGCAAGATACGCTTCCGGGGCGATCGCTAGCCTTTCCGGGAGGGGGTCGATCCCTCTGGATCGTTTGAAAGGTTTCAGACGCTCCTTGTTACATCGTCGTTCCCCTTTCTCAGACTTTGCCTGGCGCAAGTTGGGCCCACGCTCGCCGCCGCTTCTTCGAAGCCCAGGTGACCGATCGCGCGCGGGCGCGCGTCGGACTCGGCTTCATCAGAAAGCTCTACGGGGCGGATCGCTTCGTGAGCCGTGCGCCGCCCGTCCGACGAACCGAGGAGCGACGACGCCTCGCCGACCCCGTGCTCAACGCCGTCCAAGCGTGGCTCGACGCGGAGTCGCTCGTCGTCTTGCCGAAGGTGTTAGCGGCGACGAAGATCCGCGCGATTCCGGTGTTCCGATTTGAGGGTCGAGATTCGGCGGCGTAGTTTCGGCGACGCGAAACGGGGGCGAGGCGCGACCTCGCCCCGCTGGGTCAGGCGGTCTTCCGCTTGGTCCGTCGCGCCGAGCTCTTGTTGGCGGCGCGCTCCTTCGCCTCCTTCAGTCGATAGCTCTCGCCTTCGAGATCGATGATCTCGGCGCGATGGATCAACCGGTCGATGAGCGTGACGGTGCACGCCGCGTGGGGGAAGACTTCGGCCCACTCTGCAAACTTCTTGTTCGTGCTGAGCAGGATGGATCGCGAGTCGTCGTAGCGGCGAGTGACGACTTCGAAGAGGAGATCGGCGTAGCGTCCCGAGTAGGAGAGATATCCGACCTCGTCGACGCAGAGGAGGCGCGGCTGGGTGTAGCGACGGAGCCGGCGCGAGAGCGCGACGGACGACTCCTGCGCGGCGAGGTCGGCGAGCATGTCGCTCGCCGTGGTGAAGCGGACGGTGTGGCCTTGGAGGGTGGACTGGTGGGCGAGGTTCCGGAGGAGCATGGTCTTGCCGAGGCCGTTTGGGCCGACGAGGACCGCATTCGAACCTTCGTCGATGAAGCGGAGTGTCAGCAGCTCCTCGACGGCCTCACGGTCGATCTTCGAGGGCCAGGTCCAATCGAAGTCGGCAATCGGCTTGAAGGCACCAATGCGCGCGTTGAGAAGACGTCGCTCCAAGCTCCGTCGCTTTCGCTCGCGCTCCTCAATGGCGACGAGTTGCGGGAGCCAAGGCTGCTCGGCGAGCTCGCTCCAGCTCGCGAGCAGTCCGAAGAGCCCAAGGCGCTGGATTCGGTCACGCAATTGAGAGGGCTCCGTGGTACCGGGAAGATTAGACATCGTCGTTGGTCTTTCGGATTTGGTCGTAGGTCGAGAGCGCGTGGGGGCGCGCGACAATTGCGTCGAGGCGCGGGTCGCTCGGGAGGTGGAGGCTGACGGGCGGCGGCTCGCCGGTGAGCTGGCGGACGCGGTCGAGCGCCTGGCGGACGGCTCCGATGTGAGGCGTGTCGCGGGCGATCACTTCGGCGACGGCGGCGTCCACCACCGACTCGCGGTGACGCTCAAGAAGCTGGGTGAGGCCCCAGACCGTGCGCCCGACGTTGCCGCCGCGCTCGGCGACGACGCGGAGGAGCTCGTGGCTGTGCGGCACGGCGTGGTGGAGGCGGTCGATGGCGCGGTGCTCGCCGCTCTTCCGTTTAATCTCGACGAGCGCCTCGATGTGTTTGGGATTCTCGATTTGCTGTGCGCGGTCGTAGGAGCGAACGTGGGTGGCGATCACATCGAGGCCGTTGACGATTCGGATCTCCGCGGAGGATGCAACGACGGTGAGCGTGCGCCTCACGTGCTCGGGCGGTACCGAGTAGTCGTTGAGATCGAAGCGGACGTAGGGCGTTTTACCGACTTCGACCTCGACGAGCTCGTCGGCGGGAAACGGGTCGTCGGAAAGTGGGAGGAGCTTGTCGCGCTCATCGGCATACGCGTCGCGCACGGAGCGACTGCGATCCTCGGCGCATCGTCGATCGGAGGCGAGCCCCAGCGTCCATTCGAGAGCCTGTGCATTGAGATCGTCGAGGCCGTCGAACGTGCGCGCGGCGAAGAAGGCGTCGCGCACGTAGCGAATGGCGCGCTCGACGCGGCCCTTTTCGTTGCCGCGGGCGGGCGCGACGGGACGTGGCTCGTATCGGTAGCGAGCTGCGAGCTCGAGCAGTGTTGGACGGAATCGAATGGCGTCGCCCGCGCGCTCGAGGACGGCGCTCTTGAGATTGTCGTAGAGAAGCACGCGCGGGACGCCGCCGAAGAACGCGAACGCTTCAACGTGACCTCGGAGGAACGACGCCATCGCCGCGCTTGGGAAGAAGCGGAGGAAGATGTGGCGTGACCAGGAGAGCACCATTACAAACGCGACGAGAGGTCGTTATGCGCGTCCGACTGTGAGCTTTCCGAAATGGGCCCAATCGACCTGCGCTTGCTCGCCGGGCAGCGTGCGCAATCTCAGGAAGGCTTCGGCCGCCGGCCGCGGTCTGTACCGCGCGACGACCGCGCGAAAGTGATCGGGCCGTCCTGGATATCCGCGCTCGCGCACCATCGCGAGAGACGGCTCGCGCGGAGTGTCGGAAAGCGCGTAAGCGTTTGGACGATGAATGCCGAATAGGGATCAGCAATCGATGGCCTCGGCGCGCGCGGAGCATCGGCGCCTGCGTGCGCGAGGACGCGGCGCACGACGCCGTGGTGCACGCCGAGCTGTCGAGCGATGGTGCCGATGGGCCATTTCTCGGCATGGTAAAGGCGCAAAATCTCGGCAGTGCGCGCCGCCGAGATCACCGCACCTCCCGGCCGCGCAGCGCGCGGAAGCTACCGAGACCGTCGAGGCGCCGCCGGTGGGCGCGGCGCGCGGCCACGAACCTCACGAGCGGGCTCTCCGCGGGCCACAGATCGTCGCCGAAGAGGCCCGAGCCGAGCCAGGGCGCCGACAACGGCGCCGCAGAAATGGCAACGGAGAGCGGCTCCCCTGCGAACAAGGCCAGTCCCTCGAGCAACGTGAGCAGCGCCCGCGGGTGCCGCGGCGGCATCGGCAGCCGCGCCTTGAGCACGTCGCCGGTCTCGGGGGCCGTCACAAGCAACGTCACCTCGTGCGCCGTCACGCGCAGCGTGCTGCTCCAGGATCGATTCATCATGGGGTCGGCCCTCCTCGGCCGTGTCGCTCAGCGACGTCGGCGACATCGGCGAGGACCGCCCTAACGTCGACCCCTGATGCGTCACGAACTTGGCAGAGAAGTTGGCCCTCCGATCGCGCATCCGCTGTTGCCGATCCGCGTGCAGTCGCCGTCCACGGCGAGCGCGTTGGTAGGCGCGCCCCGCACGTCGAACCGCATCCCGCCGATGGGCGTCGCGACACGCCGCGCCGCAGAACCGCCTGCCCGAGTCACACCGACCGCAGACGACAACCTGCGCCCGGCAGCGCGCACAGTGGAAAATCCGAGGTCCCTCGCTCGCCAAGCCGCCCGCCCCGCACGTTTGTGGACGCGGGATAGCGAAGTGAGCGATACGCAAAGTGCTGCGTCGCGTGCCCGCGCGATGTCCGCCGAAGGCTCGGGATTGCCGTCCCGGGCCTTCACCTTTTGTGCTCCTCGAGAGCTACGCCGTGGCGGGGCGTGGGCTCAAGAAACCGGCGGCGAAGAGATCTGTGGGCCGGACGCGCTTCTCGCCGGAACTACGCGGATTGGGAACGCCGCCAACAATCGGAATGTACGACTCGGGGCCGTGGGGCAAATAGGCTCCGTGGAGGCGGGCGCCGACCACCCACGCGTGGTCCTCCTTCGTCAATCTGCCGAAGCTGCGGGTATGAAATGGGTGCGCGTTCCAAGAACGTAAGTGACTCCGGTCGTGATGGAACGTTGGGCGTTACGAAGCCGTTCTCCGCGCCAACTCGCTGGCGGCGACCGTCACGAAATCATCGTTGGGAATGTAGCGGTATGTTCGTGATCGCTAACGCGACACCACCCGCCGTCACTCTCCTTCTACGTACTAGGAATCGGTCGTAGATGACGTGGAATTCAGTTGGTCTTTATCGAGGCACACGAACCTTCCACTAGCGTGCATTGTGGAATTATCGGCGAATGGCCGGCAAGGTGGCGGAGCGCAGGCTCCGCCGCGGGCATCGTCGGGACAGAGGCCGTCGTGTCGATCTGAACGCGGTGGCCGTTTCCGTCGTGTCGCCTCAAATCTCCCCCAGCGCGGCGTCGCCTTCCCCGGGCATTTCCGCCGGCGACGCGCTGCGCGCGCTCTCCCGAAGCTCCGGCGGCTTCAGCGCAACGCGTGAACGTTCGGGCACGCTCTTCGTAATGAAGACCGAGCCGCCGATCACGCTCGCTCGGCCGAGGACGGTCTCGCCTCCCAGCACTGTGGCATTTGCATAGATCGTGACGCCGTCTTCCACCGTGGGGTGGCGCTTCGCGCCTCGAATCACGCGGCCACCCGCATCGCGGGGGAGGGAGATCGCGCCGAGCGTCACGCCTTGATAGAGCTTCACGTGGGCGCCGATTCGCGTGGTCTCGCCCACGACGGCGCCGGTGGCATGATCGAG
>JANXMC010000614.1 GCA_025354825.1 Myxococcales bacterium | reverse complement strand
GGCGCGGCCGAGCGCGGGCTGAAGGCGATTATCGCCGGCGCCGGCGGAGCCGCCCACCTGCCCGGAATGGTCGCCGCGAAAACGCTGATCCCCGTGCTGGGCGTGCCCGTCAACGTGACGGCGCTCAACGGCGTCGACGCGCTTCTCTCGATTGTTCAAATGCCCAAAGGCGTGCCTGTCGGAACGCTCGCCATCGGCGCGCCGGGCGCGGCGAACGCCGGCATTCTCGCGGCGCAAATCGTCGCGACGAAGTACCCGGAGATACGCGAACGGTTGCGCGCGTACCGAGCCGCACGAACCGCCGAAGCTCTCGCGTCGAAGGTGCCCTGATGTCTGCGCCCGTGATTCTCCCCGGTTCGACGATCGGCATTCTCGGCGGCGGCCAGCTCGGTCGCATGACGACGCAGGCCGCGCGCTCCATGGGCTTCAAAGTCCACGTGCTCGACCCCGACGCGCAGTGCGCCGCGCGGTATGTCGTCGACAAGTGCATCACGGCGAAGTTCGACGACGCCGATGCGGCCTATGAGCTTGCCCGCGGCTGTTCGGTGGTGACGCTCGAAATCGAGAAGATCGCCATCGAAAGTCTCCGCCGCGCCGCCGAGGCCGCGCCCGTGAGGCCCGGCGCCGACGTGCTCCACATCATTCAAGACCGCGCGCGGCAGAAGACGTGGCTCGAAGCGCAAGGTTTCCCCGTGGGGCCGTACCGCACCGCGAACAGCGGTGAGGAGATTGCCGAAGCCGTGCGCGAGCTCGGCGGCGCATGCTTCGTGAAGTCGTGCTCGGGCGGCTACGACGGCCGCGGGCAGGTTCGCATCGACGGCCCGGGCGAGGCCGACGCGGCGTTCGAGGCGCTCGGCAGCGGGCCGTGCGTCGTCGAAGCGGGTCTAGACTTGGAAGCGGAGCTTTCGGTCATGGTCGCCCGCAATCCGAGCGGCGCCACAGTGGTGTACCCGCCCGCGCTCAACCACCACGAGGACCGCATTCTGGTCTGGTCGGTGATTCCCGGCCCCATTCCGCCCGACGTCTCGCGCGAGGCGATGCGAATCGCCGACGCCCTCGCCCACGCCCTGGGAATCGAAGGTGTCCTCGCCACCGAGTTCTTCCTGCTGCGCGACGGCCGCGTCCTCGTCAACGAGCTCGCGCCGCGCCCCCACAACAGCTTTCACGCCACGTCGATGGCCTGCATCACGAGCCAATTCGAGCAGCTCGTTCGCGCCGTCTGCAACCTGCCGCTCGGCGCCGTCGACGTCGTGCGCCCCGCCGCGATCATGAACCTCCTCGGCGATCTCTGGCGCGACGGCGTCACGCCCGCCTTCGACGCGGCCCTCGCGACCCCGGGCGTGCGCCTTTATCTGTACGGAAAGGGCGAAGCGCGCCCCGGTCGCAAAATGGGCCACTTGTGCGCCGTCGGCGACACGCCCGAAGAGGCGATCGCGCGCGTGAAGTCGGCGAACGCGAAGCTCCTCGCCTGACGGCGCGCGTATCCGCGATCATCTGCGCGATTTGAAAATCGCCCGAAACAAAGTCGAAACGCCGCGCATGGCACTGCTGCAGCCATGAACGCCGCCGCCACGATCAATACGGGCGACACCGCCTGGCTTCTCATCGCCTCCGCGCTCGTTCTCCTGATGACGCCCGCGCTCGCGCTTTTCTACGGCGGCATGGTGCGACGGAAGAACGTCCTCTCGACGCTGATGCACTCGTTCGTGGCCATTCCGATCATCAGCATCAAGTGGGCGCTCTTCGGCTACTCGCTCGCCTTCGGGCCCACCCACGGCGGCCTCATCGGCGGCCTCGATTACGTAGGCCTCACGGGCGTCATCGACGGCGTTCACGGCACCGTGCCGAACCTGGCGTTCGTCGCGTTTCAAATGATGTTCGCGGTCATCACGCCGGCGCTCATCTCGGGCGCCTTCGCCGAGCGGATGAAGTTCTCGGCCTACGTGATGTTCGTCATCTTGTGGTCGACCTTCGTCTACGACCCGGTGGCGCACTGGGTCTGGGCCGAAGGCGGATGGCTCTTCAAGCTCGGCGCCCTCGACTTCGCGGGCGGTACGGTCGTGCATCTCACCGCCGGCGTCGCCGCCCTCGTCTGCTCGCTGGTGATCGGCAAACGGTACAAATACCCTCGCGAAAAGCCCCTGCCGCACAACCTCGTGATGACGCTCACGGGCGCCGGCATCCTCTGGTTCGGCTGGTTCGGCTTCAACGCGGGCAGCGCCCTCGCATCCGGCCAGCTCGCGGCCCTCTCGTTCATGACGACGCACCTCGGCGCGGCCGGTGGCGCCATCGGCTGGCTCGCCGTCGAGTCGCTCCATCGCAAAAAGCCCACGGCGCTCGGCATCGCTTCCGGTCTTGTCGCAGGCCTCGTCGCGATCACGCCCGCCGCGGGCTACGTGGCGCCGTGGGCTGCCATCGTCATCGGCGCGAGCGCCGGCGTCGTCTGCTACGGCGCCGTCTTGATGAAGTACAAGCTCGGCTACGACGACACCCTCGACGCGTTCGGCGTCCACGGCGTCGGCGGCTTCCTGGGCGCGCTCCTCACGGGCGTCTTCGCGCAGAAGTCGCTCAACGACGCGGGCGCGGACGGCGCGCTCTTCGGCAACCCGAAGCAGCTCGGGATTCAGCTGGTCGCTCTTGTCGCATCGGGCGCCTTTTCCGCGGTGATGACGTTCATCATCCTGAAGATCATCAGCGCCACCGTCGGCCTACGCGTCGCCGAGCTCGACGAACGCGAAGGGCTCGACGTCACGCAACACGGCGAAGAGGCCTACAACGAAGCTGGAGGCTCGGCGCACACGCCGCCCGAAGGCGAAGAGGACGAAGCGCCCATCGCCCGCAACCCCGTGCGGGCTCACTAAAGCCGCCGCAGCAGGCCGGCGAGTGCGCGAGCTCAGTCGAAGTCCTCGATCTTCCAGAGACCGTGCTCGCGGACCAATTGCATCGTGCCGGCGCCGTAGGGGAGGGTGGCTCGCTCGCCCGTTTCTTCGATGGTGGCCGTGGGGAGGGCTTGCTTGAGCGCCGAGAGGACTTGGCCCATCTCGTCTTTGTCTTCGCCTTCCCAGGCTTTTTTCAGGCGCGCGGCGTCGAGGCCTTCTTTGTGGCCGTCGGGGACGTAGCGGACGAGGACGTCGTAGCGCTTGCGCTCGAGGGCGCGGACGAAGCCTTGGACGGCGTGACGCGGCGTGTCCTGCGCGTAGAGATCGACCGCGGCGGCGTCGACTTTCCAGGCGCCGTTTTCGAGGACGAGGTTCAGCTCTTGGCCGCCGGGGCCGGTGATGGTCGCGGTGACAACGGGTGGCGCGGTGGGCCGTGCGAGCGCGCGACCGAGCTCTTTCACTTCGTCGGGGTTGTCGCGCACCATTCGGCGAAACGCTTCGATCGAAATACCCCGACGCGCCTCGTCGCTCAGCGTGCGGTACGCGTCGTCGGCGCGCCCTTCCTCGAGTGCGCGAGCGTAGCCGCGGAGCACGCTTTGCGGGTCTTCGGCGTGGCCGCCGGCGCAGCCGACGACGAATGCAAACGCGAGCACGGCGAGCGTTTTCTGTGCGGCGGCCATAGGCACCCGCGAACGTACATCAACCGCATCGGGCCATCTAGTCGCGCGCGCGCGCGTCATGGCACGTGCCGCCGCGCGCGTGCGCGGCTCGCCGAACCGCAAGGAGGCGCATCGTTTCCGGGTGCCGTGATAAAACCGAGGGCGTGACCCAAGATCCCACCCGCTCCGACTTCGAGACGCTTCCGATCCTCCCCCTGCGCAACAGCGTGGTCTTCCCCGCGAGCGTCGTGCCCATCAACGTTGGCCGCGCCCGCAGCGTGCGCCTCGTTGAAGAGCTCCTCGGGCAAGAGCGCGCCGTCGTCGCGATCGTGAGCCAGAAGGACGCGGAGATCGACGAGCCGGGGTTCGACGATCTCTATTCGGTCGGCACCGTCGCGCGCGTCGTGAAAGTCATTCGCCTCGGCCCGTCGAACTACTCCGTCGTGCTCCACGGCATCTCGCGCTTGCGCCTCCTCGGGCCGGCGTCCCTCGAGCCGTACATGCGTGGTCGCATCAAGCGCATTCCGGAAGACTTGGAGCGCGACGCCGAGCTCGACGCCCTCGCCGCGGCGCTGCGCGAGTCGATGCGCCAAGTGCTGACGCTCATGCCGAACCTGCCGAAAGAGACCGCGGGCATTCTCGACAACGTGCGCGAGAGCGGCGCCCTCGCGGATCTCATTGCGTCGAACCTCACGCCCGAGCAGGCGACGGTGCTCGACAAGCAGAAGATCCTCGAGACCTTCGACTCGAAAGCACGGATTGCCCAGGTTGCAGGCATCGTGAATCGGCAGCTCGAGATGCTCCGCGTGAAGCGCGAGATTTCCTCGATGGTGGCCGACGAAGGCAAGTCGCAACGCGAGCAGATTCTTCGCCAGCAAATGCGGAACATCAAAGAGGAGCTGGGCGAGGCCGACGAGGACGAGGTCGAGGAGCTCCGCGAGAAGATCCGCCTCTCGCAGCCGCCGGAGGACGTGCTCAAGCTCGCGAAGAAGCAGCTCAATCGCATGTCGGGAATGCAGCCGCAGTCGGCCGAGTACAACGTCACGCGGACGTACCTCGAGTGGCTCGGCGA
>JANXMC010000550.1 GCA_025354825.1 Myxococcales bacterium | reverse complement strand
CGCGCAAACGAGCTGAAAGCGAAGGGCGTCGACGTGTTCGCGTTCGGCGTCGGCGAGCCCGACTTCGAGCCGCCGCGTTTCGCCCTCGACGCCGCCATCGAGGCCATCGAAGCGGGCTGCTCCAAGTACACGGCCGTCACGGGGATCGCGCCGCTCAAAAAAGCCATCTGCGAAGCCACCGCGCGCAGCCGCGGCTTCACGCCGACGGCCGATCAGGTCTGCGTCACGGTGGGCGCGAAGCACGCGCTCTTCAACCTCGCGCTCGCACTCTATGAGCCGGGCGACGAGGTCATCATCCCCGCGCCTTACTGGGTCAGCTACCCGGAGCAAGTGCGCATGATGGGCGCGACGCCCGTCATCGTCGGTTCGACCGAAGCGAGCGGCTGGCGGATGGCACCGAGCGCGCTCGCCGCTGCGCTAACCCCCAAGACGAAGGCCGTGATTCTCTGCTCGCCGTCCAACCCGACGGGCGCGGCCTACAACGAAGCCGAGATGCGCGGGCTCCTCGACGTGCTGCGCCCCCACGACTGCTGGCTCATCGTCGACGAGATCTACGCCGAGCTCGTGTACGACGGCTTCAAGCACACGTCTGCCGCGCAGCTCGCCCCCGATATGCTCGATCGAATCATCGTCGTCGACGGCGTCTCGAAGACCTACGCGATGACGGGATGGCGCATCGGCTGGTGCATCGCGCCGAAGGCGGTCGCGAAGGCGATCGACGTCGTTCAAGGTCAGAGCACGACCAATCCTACAGCGGTCGCGCAGCACGTTGCGCTCGCCGCGATCTCGGGCCCGCAAGACGAGATCCCGCTGCTCCGCGCGAAGTTCCAGGCTCGGCGCGACGTGATCGTCGCGGCGCTCAACGCGGTCCCCGGAGTCTCGTGCCGCAAGCCCGAAGGCGCGTTCTACGCCTTCGCCGACTGCCGCGGCCTCTACGGAATCGACTGGAACGGCAAGCCGCTGCGCACGGACGAGGACATTGCCTTCTGGCTCCTCGAGCGCGCCCACGTCGCCGCCGTCCCTGGCGGAGCCTTCGGCGCGCCCGGCTACCTGCGATTCAGCTACGCGACCAACGAGGAACGGATCCGCGCGGGCGTCGCCTCGATGCGCGCTGCCGTCGAAGGGGCGAACCGCCTCTAGCCCGACGCCGATCGCAGCAGCGTCGTCACGCGTTCACCCGTCGCCGGAACTTCCGACGTCGCGGGTACACTCAACGTCGATGACGCTCTCGCGTTCTCTTTTCGCCGCCGCTCTCTTCGCGATCGCGCCCACCACCGCCTGCGCAACGACGGGCGCGCGTCCCGGCGCAGCGCCGAGCCTCACGCCTACCGACGCCCACGAGTCTGTCTCGACGCAAATCGTCACGCCCACGCGCGAGAGCAGCGAGCCCGAGCTCTTCGCGGCGGGCGAACGCGCCCTTTCCGACGGGCGCTGGCGCGATGCTGTCGACGCGTTCGACCTTCTCCTCGCCGCCGCGCCCGCGTCGTCCCACGCCCCCGATGCGCTCTACGGCCTGGGCACCGCACACGAAGCGCTGGGCGAACGCGACAGCGCCCGCACGCGCTACCGCGAGCTGTCGACCCGCTTTCCGGAAAGCCCGCACGCGCGCGCCGCGCTCATACGCGCGATCGATATCCATGCGTACCTCGAGGAGTGGGCGCCCCTTGGCGACGCCGCCGGCGAGCTCCTCGCGCGAACCGACCTTGAGCTCCTCGACCGCGTCCTGGGTCTCGGCGCGCAGGGGCTGTCGCGCATCGAAGCCGGCGACGACGGGGGCGCATCCCACGACGTCCAGGCCGGTCTCGACCTCGTCGAAGAGAACCGCTTCGGTGAAAGCGGCCGAACGCCCACGGCCATCGCGCAGCTCCGGTTCGCCCTCGCCGAGATTCGCCGCACCCGTTCCGAACGCATCAACTTCGTCCCGCCACCGCCTGAAGACGCGTTCGGCGGCTACCTCGAGGCGCGCTGCACGGGGCTCCTCGACGCCCAGGGCGCCTACACCGATGCGATGCACGGCGTCGACCCGCACTGGGCGGCGATGGCTGGCTACCGCGTGGGCGAGATGTACCGAACGCTCCACCGCGACGTGATGGCCGTCCCGACGCCGCCGAAGGTGAAAGTCGAGAAAGACCGCCAGATCTTTTTCGCGGCGATGCACCTCCGCTACCGAGTCCTGCTCGAGAAAGGGCTGAAAATGATGAACGGCACCCTCGAGCTCGCCGCCAAAACCCACGACGCCTCGGCGTGGATCGTGCGGGCGGAAGCCTCGAAGCGCGACCTTGAGAAGGCCCTCGAGGACGAGAAGGCGACGCTCGCCTCTTTCCCCTTCACGGAGGCAGAAATGAAGCGAGCCCTCGAGCTCCTCGTTGCCAAAGGTGCGAAAGCTCACTAACGGCAAGCGCGCAAGAGGAGACTCGCCGCCCGGGGGAGGGGGCGAGGGCGTCTTCAGCACGAGTAGCAATTACCGGGCTTGACTCTCTGAATCCTTCGCGCTACCCGTCCGCACCCCGCTCGCCCCGCGCGTAGCTTTCGCGGCGCCCAACGTTTTCGCCAAATTTACAGAAGACGTCGGTCACCTCGAAGCCAAGCGCTGATCGCGAACGGAACGCCGGTGGCGCTCGTTTTGCTTGCACACTCGCCTGTGCGTGCGCTATTCTCCGCGCCCCCGCTGGCGTAGCTCAATGGTAGAGCACCTGTTTTGTAAACAGGTGGTTAGGGGTTCAAGTCCCCTCGCTAGCTCGACCGACCGTCGCGGTTCGGCGGAAA
>JANXMC010000547.1 GCA_025354825.1 Myxococcales bacterium | reverse complement strand
GCGCCGAGCTCCGCGGCCGCCGGCGCATCGCCCGTCGACGTCACGGTCACGGGCACGGGCTTCGTCGTCCCGTCGCAAATCACCTTCGACGGCGCGACGGCGGCGACCACGTTCCTCGACGCGACCCACGTTCGCGCGACGCTGACCGGTGTGCAGCTCGCCACGGCGCGCAACATCGCCGTCCGCGTCGTCACGGGCCTCCCCGGCGGCGGGACCTCGCTCGCGGGCACGTTCACCGTCAACAACCCGGGGCCCACCATCACCGCAGCGCTCGCGCCTTCGTCGACCAACGTCGGCGCAGGCGATACCACGATCGCCGTTACCGGCACGGGCTTCGTCGCGGGGTCGGTTGTGCGCGTGACCGGCACCGACCGCGCCACCCAAGTCGCGTCAGCCACGCAGCTCACGGCGACCTTTCCGTCGACGCTCTTCGTCACGGCAGGCACGCTCTCGGTGACCGTCGTGAACCCGGCACCGGGCGGCGGCACCTCGGGCCCGGCGACGTTCACGGTAAACAACATCGCGCCTACGTTGCGCGGCGTGACCCCCAGCTCGGTTGTCTTGGGGTCGCCCACGACGACCCTCACGATTTCAGGCGCCGGCTTCGTTCCGGGCGCGGTCGCGCGTCTCGGCGCAAATCAGCTCGCCACGGTGTTCGTCAGCGACACGCAGCTCTCGGCGCAAGCCCCAGCGAGCCTTCTCGCAGTGGCCGGAAGCTTCGGTATCACGGTGCTCAACCCGGCACCCGGCGGCGGCACGTCGGCGGCGTTTTCGTTCACCGTGTCGAATCCGTCCGTGTCGATCACGAGCATCTCGCCATCGGTGCTTACGCTCGGCGCATCGAACGTCGGCCTCACCGTCAGCGGCGCCGGCTTCGTCGGCGCGTCGGTGCTGTCGTTCAACGGCACGCCCATCCCCACGACCTTCGTGAGCACGTCGCAGCTTCAGGCGAACCTCGCGGGGCCGATGTCGACGGCCGGCGACTTCCCCATCACCGTGACGAATCCGCCCCCCGGCGGCGGCGTCAGCGGTGCCGCCACGTTAAGCGTGCAGAACCCGGTTCCCGTGCTGTCGAGCATCTCGCCCAATAGCGTGGCGCAAGGTGCAGGCGTGCCGAACGGGCTCACGATCACGGCCAACGGCTCGGGCTTCGTTGCCGGCGTGACGGCCGCGCGGGCCAACGGCACGGCGCTTCCGACCACGGTCGTGACGGGGGCGATTCTGAGCGCCGTCGTGCCGGCGCAGCTTCTCGCGTCGGCGGGCAACGTGACCATCACGATCACGAACCCGGCGCCTGGCGGCGGTACGTCGACGTCGCAAAATCTCGCCGTGACCAACGCCTGCGACACGACGGGCGTCGACTTCGCGCTCACCGCCGTGAACCCCACGCTTGCCGCGTCGAGCGCCGTATCGCTCGCGTGGACGGGCGTCACGGCGCGCGCGCGCCACACCGCCGGCGCATGCCCCCGCGCATCGCTCGATTCGTCGACCTCGCCGGTCCGCTCGTATGTGATTCAGAACGCATCGGCCGGCGCCGCCGTACTCTCGTCGTGGGCCGTCTGCGCGTCGACGCTCTCCGGCGATTCGGACGCGTTCCTTGCATTCTACAGCCGTGGAACGACGGTCCCTACGGCCATCCCCGCGACGGATGCCGAACGCAAAGCGTGCAGCGGCTCGGTGTCCGAAGGCGAGTCGGCCCCCAACGGCCTCACGAGCCTCGAGCCCAACGGATCCGCGTGGTGCCCCGGCCTCACGAAGGCCAACGGTGCCGGCATCACGCTCCAGCGCTGCGAGCGCGTGGTCGTGCAAATCCAGCCCTACTCGACCAGCTCGTCGTCCTACCCGCCCCCCGCCACGCTTAAGTTCCGATTGGAGACGCCATAGCCTCGAAGCCTCACTCGGGCGGGCCCGTCCTGCCGACGTCGCGTGGCGTTGCCGCCGACGTTCTCCTTCGTGTCGAGCGCGACGGCGCCTTCGCAGCGGCGGCTCTCGAAGCCGAGCTCAGTCGCGCCGTGCAGCTCGAGCCGCGCGATCGTGCCCTGGCCACCGAGCTCGTCTACGGCACGTTGCGTGTTCGCCCGTGGCTCGAGGCGCAGCTTGGTCGCCACGCGAAACGCGGCGTCGCGAGCATCGACCCGCGCGTGCGCGCGCACCTCGTCGTCGCGGCCTACCAAATCTTTTTTCTCACGCGCGTCCCCGCCTTCGCGGCCGTGAGCGCGGCGGTCGACGGCGTCCGCCGCACCACGGGCAAAGAGGTCGGCGGTTTCGCCAACGCGATTCTTCGTAAGCTCGCGGGCGAAGCCGCCGCGAAGACCGTCGCGATCGAAGACGCCATCGTCGCCTCCGCGGCGCCGTGGCTCAAACAGGGGCTCGAGGCGTCGCTCGGTCCCGAAGGCGCCCTCGCGTTCCTGGCGAGCGGCAGCGAAACGCCTCCCACATGCCTTCGCGTGGAGCGCGCCGAAGAGCGCGACGCGTGGATCGCGCGCCTCGCCGAGGCCGTCCCGACGGCCACGCTCAGCGCTGGGCTCGTGTCTCCTCACGCGATCGTCGCGCGCGGTCTTGGTCGCGTGACGGAGCTCCCCGGGTACGCCGAAGGGGCGTGGACGATTCAAGAGGAAGGGTCGCAGCTCATCGCGCTCGCCCTCGGCGCCATGCCCGGCGACGTCGTCCTCGACGCGTGCGCGGGCCGCGGAAATAAGACGTCCCTCTTGGCGCGTGCCGTCGCGCCCACGGGCGCCGCCGACGCCGCCGACCTCCACGCGAACAAGCTCACGCGCCTCACGAGCGAGCTGTCGCGCCTGGGCCTCGCGCCACGCCACGCTTTCGCCGTCGACTGGACTGTCGGCGCGGGCGACATCGACGGCACCTACGACCGCATCCTGGTCGACGCGCCGTGCTCCGGCGTCGGAACGTTGCGTCGCCGCCCCGAGCTCGCCACGCGCCGCACGACGGGCGATCTCGACGAGCTCACGAGCACGCAGCTCGGCATCGTGCTTCGAGCGTCCGAGCGCCTGCGCCCCGGTGGCCGCCTCGTGTACGCCGTCTGCAGCGTCCTTCGCGCGGAAGCCGAAGAGGTCTGCGCGCGGCTCGCCCTCGCCGACCCGAGCCTGACACCGGCGCCCTTCGAGCCGGCCGTCGCGCGAGCCCTCGCCGGCGAGGCCACGAGCCTGCGCCTTTTGCCCCACGTCCACGGCACCGACGGCTACTTTTTAGCCAGCTTCGTGAAGGGGCCGCTCGCCTAAGGGCGCGCTTTCGCGCGGGCTTGCGCCGACCCTCACATTGCGGAAATCGCGAGGGGACCCTATACGAAAAACCGAACCTGTAGGAACCTCACGGCCCATCGGCTGCCCACGGAGATACGCGCGCCCATGATCATCGACGTCACGTTGCCCCAGCTCGGAGAGAGCGTCAGCGAGGGGACGATCACGAAGTGGCTCGTCCGCGAAGGCGACATCGTCAAGAAGGACCAGTCGCTCGTCGAAGTGGCGACCGACAAGGCCGACGCCGAAGTGCCGTCGCCTGTCGCCGGCCGCGTCGCCAAGCTCCTCGTCGCCGAGGGGCAGGTCGTCCCGGTGAAGACGCTGGTCGCGCAGATTGACGAAGGCGTGACCGTTGGCACCAGCGCGCCCGTCGCCGCGGCGCCGGCTGCCGCGCCCGCCGCAGCACCCGCTGCCGCGCCAGCACCCGCCGCCGTGGCACCGCCCGCGCCGCCCTCGGCTGCCGGCGCACGCAGCAGCACCGGGGGGAACCTGGCGACGCCCACGGCGCGCAAAGCCGCCCTCGAGCACGACGTGAACGTCGATCAGGTTCAAGGATCCGATCGCGGCCGTGTCACGAAGGACGACGTGCTTCGCGCCGCAGGCGACAAATCGCCCGCCGCCGAGGCCGCGCCCGCGCCCGTCGCGGAGGCCGCCGCGCCCGCACCTGTTGCGCCCGTCGCGCAGGCCGCCGCGCCGCCCGCGCGCGCGCAGCAGCTGGCCCAGTTCGTCAACCAAGGCGGCGGCTTCGTCCCGCCCATTCCGGGCGTCGGCTACGGCTCGTTCAAGCTCCCGGCCTACCGCCCCACCGAGGGGGACAAGGTCGTTCCGTTCACCCGTCGTCGCCGCATCACGGCCGACCACATGACGTACTCGAAGTTCGCTTCGCCCCACGTCGTCACGGTGGCCGAGGTCGATCTCCACAAGGCGTCGAAGCTGCGTGAGGCGAACAAAGATCGCTACAAGAAGGAGGGGCTCGGCCTCACGATGTTGGCGTTCGTCGTCGTCGCGACGGCAAAGGCCATTCGCGAGAACGAGACGGTCAACGCCCGCGTCCTCGACGACTCGTTCGTGATCTTCAAGGACGTGAACATCGGCGTCGCGGTCGACTCGCCGGACGGCCTGGTCGTGCCCGTCGTGAGGCGCGCCGACGAACTCGGCGTTCGCGGCGTCGTCCGCAGCATCGACGATCTCGCCAAGCGAGCGCGCACCGGCAAAATCACGATCGACGACCTCAGCGGCGCGACGTTCTCGGTGACCAACCCGGGCCTGAAGGGGAATCTCTTCGGCGGCGCGATCATCAACCAGCCCAACGTCGGCATTTTGCGCATGGGCGAAATCCAGAAGCGCGTGGTCGTCGTCGAAGGCGCCGGCGGCGAAGACCAAATGGCCATTCACCCGGTCATGTACCTCGCCCTCAGCTACGACCACCGCGTGGTCGACGGCGTCGCCGCCAACGGCTTCTTGTGGCGCGTCGCGGAGCTAATGGAAAAGGCCGAGTTCGAGGTCTGAAGGTCTCTACGCCCGCGAAGATCGCCGTCGCGCCACCACGAGCGCGGCGACGATCAACGCGGCGCCCGTTCCCGTGACGCCGCCCGCGCAGCCGCCGGGGGCGCTGCATCCGCATCCTCCGCTCGACGCGGCGTCCGGCGCCTTCCCCCCGTCGCTGCTGCCGATGCCCGCGTCGTCGACGACGCCCAGCTGGTCGCGCAGCGCTGGCCAGTCGTCGGTGCAGGTCGCGGCGCTCGTGCCGGTCGCGCACGTCAGCGGGCCGTGCACCGTCGACAGGCGAAGCTTCGCGGCGAACGTCGCGCCGTCGTCCGTCGATGCGCCGACGATGAAGCCGCTCGCCTCGTTGGAGCACGCGTAGAGCGTCGCGCCGCTCGTCATCAGGCATTCGATCTGCACGAGGGACCGCTGCGTGAACACGAGCGCGTCACGCGTCGCCACTTGAAGGCCGTCGAGTGGCCCGCCGAGAAACACCTTCGCGCCGTCGGGGGAGAGCGCGAAGCCGAGCATTTTCCCGCCGGAGTACGCCTCGCGAAACGTCTTCCCCGCGTCGTCCGAGACGAGCAATCGGCTCGACGACACGCCGCTCGACCGCACGTAAACGCGGTCGGCATTTTGGGGGTCGATCGCTGCAATGAACGGCGCGCGCTCCTTCGTGAAATCGAGCGGCACCGCGTGGGTCTCCCACGACGCGCCGTGGTCGCGCGAGGTGAGCAAATACGCGCCTGTGGTCGCCCCTTCGCCGAGGATGGCCGAAACGTAAATGCGGTTCGGATCGGTCGCCGTCACGTCGACGGTCTCGACGATGAGCGACGGATCGAGCGGGCGGCCGAGCGCAGTCCATGTGGCGCCGTCGTCGGTCGTCTCGAAGACTTGCGACGTGAAGAGCGAACCTGCGTCGCCTTGCCCCGCGTTCGTCCCGCTGATGGCGACGGCGGTGTGCGGCGCGTCGGGTCGCACCGCGACGTCGACGATGGCCTGCTACGTGAGCGCGCCCGAGACGACCCTCCAGCC
>JANXMC010000541.1 GCA_025354825.1 Myxococcales bacterium | reverse complement strand
TCGCCGAGCTCGAGCTCGCGCGCGGCAGCACGGCCACCGCCGAAGGGCGCCTCGAAGAGTTGATCACGACCGCCGACGCACCGCTCGCCTCCGAGGCGACGTTCCTCCTCGCCCGGTCGTACCGTAATCCCGCACGCCGCGCGGAGGCGTGGGCGATCTACCTCGCGACGTCGCCGCCTTCCCCCTATCGGCAACAAGCTCTCACAGCGCGGGCCCACGCACTCCTCGACGCGGGCGATCGCGACGGCGCGCGCGCGATCGCGCAGGGGCTCCGCAACAGCGGCGCCGTCCCCGAGGTCGTGGTGCAAGCGCTCCGCGGCCTCGACGCTCGGCTCGAGCGATAGCCGCCGTCGACCGCGTCGGTTCTTGAATTCGGCGGGAAAAGCCCGCCCTCGCGGGGTAGCCTTTCCGCGGTAGCCTTTCCCCAATGGCAACGACAGTTCGCCCCCCCGAATGGTGACTCCCGTGCGCGCTCCCGACCACGAGCCGCCGGCACGTCGACGAGGCCTTGGTGGCCGCCACGTGATGATCATCGCCGTTCTCGCGATTCTCCTCCCGATCGCGCTCGATCTCGCGACGGACCCTCGAAATGGGCTCTTTCGCTATTCTGCGAGCGACGCGTTCTACTATCACACCATCGCGCGAAACTTCTCTACGCTCGGCTTCCCGACATTTGATCAAGAGTTTCCAACCAACGGCTTTCACCCGCTGTGGCAGCTCGTACTAACTGCGCTCTATGGTCTGTGCTGCGTGACCGGCCTCGGCGAGCGCGTCTACCTGCTCGCCAGCATCGCGGGCGGCGCGCTACTCCTCGGCGGCGCCGTTTGGAATCTCGGAGCCGCGCTCGAGATGCGCTACGGGCGCGTCACGGGGCTTTTACCGTTTGCTGCAATCGGCCCCTATGCGCTCTTCGTCGTTCCGCTTTGGCACGTCGCCCTCGACGTTAAAGGCTTTGTAAGCCCCTTCGAGGGGCCCGAGCCTTTGTATGGGACGATGTGGAGCTACGCCAACGGTATGGAGAGCGCACTCTCGATCTTTCTCTTCAGTGTGCTCGTTCGGCGCGCGGCGGCGAATGCCACAGAGCGCCTCGATGCGTTGAAAGACGGCGCGCTGCTTGCGGTTCTCATCCTGTCTCGGCTCGACCTCGCCCTGGTGGCCGGGGGAATCTTTGCAGCGGGGCTCGTGCGTGCCGCCGTCGACAGTACGGGTTCGAGCCTAAGGGCGGCCGTCTCTCGCATCGCCCCTTCGGTGGTGCTCATCGGTCTCTATCTCATCGTCAATCGCCTCTATGCAGGCGCCGCATTTCCCATTAGCGGAGCGATGAAATCACACTTCCCGTACCCCACTTGGCGCAACTGGGATGCCCTTCTCGCGACACTCGACGATCCTGTTGCCAACACGCGCACGTTTTGGAAATCGTGGCGTATCTTCCAGATGTTCGTTCCACCGGTGGCGGCCGTGGGCCTCATGCTGCCGTTCGTCGTGCGCCGAAGGGCGCGCACCGTCGAGAAACCGCCCGCAGACGCGGCGAACGGCGCGAGTACGCGCGTTCCCAGATACACGCCGCTCGACGAGCTACTTTTGGGAGCGGGCGCGGGCGTGATCGTTCTCGCAGCCTACGACATCGCCTTCGTCGATGCGCTCGAGCAGGGTCACTGGTATTTCGCCGTAAGTAACTTCTGGCTTTCGTGCATGGTCATGGTGCTCGCCAGCCGCCTCGAGAGCGAACGTATCGACGCCTTCGTCGCCTACGCCACCGCCGCCTGCGGCGCTCTCGTCTTCGTTACCTTCCACGTTCGTCGCGACCATCACCAAGGGTACGCGCATCTCTATTACGAGACTGCGCCCAAGGTCCGCGCGATGTATGGGAGCCACCCGCCCAAAATCGTCGAGTTCGACGACGGCATCATCGCATTTTCCACGGGATTCAAAGCGCTCTCGGGTTTCGGCTTCGGCCTCGACCTCGAAGCCGCTCGCGCTCTCGCCGAAGGCAAGCTCGTTCGCGTCGCCGTCGCCCGCCGCTACGACCGCATCGCCTCGTTCACCTACGGAAATCCCCACGCAGGCCACTTAGGGGAAGGCGACCCCGAAGCCGCGTCACGCGCCATTCCACCCGCGTGGAAGGAGGGCATTCATGCCATTGGGAAGGAAGAGTGGGTATCCAGCGACGATAAGCTCGCGATCATCAAATACGTGATTCTTCCGGGCGATGAATCGCCGACGCCGTGAGAGCGCGGCAAAGAATAGAGATGAACGGCCACGAGATGCCGTGGGGCCGTACCTCGTCGGCCATGACGTTCTCGACGAGGCGGTAACCTCCGAGCTCGCGCGCCCTCGAAGCGATGTCGTGAAAGAAGAAGCGGGTCACTTTCGGGGGCGCTTCGCGGTCGCGAGATCTGCCCGGAGCTCTTCGGCGTTACGGCGTGGGCCGTATGCCGGCGTGCCGGGTTGAATGCGCCAGCTCTCGGCGAGCGGCCCTGCGTCGACTGTGTCGAAACCGAACGTGTCGATCAGCGCCGTGACCGTCGCCTTCGCCGCGGCGTCGTCGCCTGAAATCACCAGCGCACGACGGTTGGGAGAGCCCGGCGGCAGCGCATGGGAGGTGAGCTGCCGCGCCCCCCCACGATAAGCCCAATCGTCTTCGGTTTCGTCATGGGGGTGAGATACCCCCCGCGCCCGGCGGGTCGCACTTTCGGCAGACGATGTTTATGAACGGCCACGAGGCTCCGGCGCCGTGGGGCTCTGCCATCGGCAGCTGTTCGACGAGGCCCAAGGGGGCGAATTCGTAGGCGATCGAGGCGGCGTCGTAGAAGTAGATCGAAACCCCGGGATGCACCTCATACCAATCTTCCCCAAGCTGTACGCCGCGTTTGTACATGGGGGCTTCCTTCGCAACCACTGTGAAGATCATGAGGCCGCCCGGGGAGAGCTGGCGGTAACAGTCATGGAGAAGCTTCTCGCGCGAAGCGGCGTCGAGGAGATAGAGAAGCCCGTAACAGAACACTGCGTCGTAGGCCTGCTCGTCGAAGGGCATCTCCGTCACGGAGCCGTGATGAATGGGGAAGTCCAGGTGGAGCTCGGAACGTGCGAGGGAGATCGCCGTCGCGGAGATTTCGATCCCGGTGACCGACATGCCGGCGTCGAGAAACGGCGTGGCATTGCGCCCATAGCCCACGCCGGCGAGGAGGACGGTTCGGACCCCCGCGCGTTGGAAAAGCTCGCTCGCGAAAAGGGCCGAGCGAGCGGGATCGCGCCCCCACATCAACTGCTTCTCGCGGAAGGAAGCGTCCCAGATTTCAGGCATGAGACCGAGGGTACCGAGAGGGCTCGCAAGAAGACAGGGCGTCGCCTCAGGTGGGATCGGCGCGGGTTTGGATCGTCCCGCGGCTTTGCATTCTAGGGGTCCAGCCCGTACGACTCATTCCCGTTCCTGCTGCGATCGTCCGAAGGCTTCACGGTTTTTCGCGGCCTTCAAGCGTGCGGAGACCGTGGAGGACAAGGGAGCGCTTGAGGAGCAAAGCTAGGGGCGGTCCGCGGACGGCGCTCGCCCGTCCAGGACACTCGGCTGACATGGGAGAGTCCGAACCAGGTTGACCGGAAATCGTGCGGAAAACCTGAACCAGGTGGAGGGTGCGGGCCGGAAAACCTGAACCAGGTTGAGGATACGGGCCGAGAGGGGCCGTCCGCGGACGGCGCTCGCCCGTCCAGGACGCTCGGCTCACATGGGCGAGTCCGAACCAGGTGGACCGGAAATCCTGAACCAGGTTGAGGGCATCGGGGGGGGGAAACCCGTACCAGGTTGAGGTTTTAAGCCAAAAACCGCGAGTATCCGGCCGGCGTGGTCAAGGGGCGAGGCTTCGGCGCCTTTGGTCAGCTTGGCACGAGGCGTGCGCTCTCGGCGGCGAAGGTGCGTGCCTTTCGGGGTCCGCGGAGCCCTGCGAGGCCCCCAACGCGTGGGGTCGTCACGGTTCTCCCTCAGCGCGTCTGCGGTGTCATCGGCGGCGGCGTTTGCTCGCGACACAGCTCCACCATACGGCGGAGCGTAGCAATCGTTAACACATCCACGCGGTCGCGCACGGGCCACGATTGGTAGATGCGTTCGACGTCGAGGTGTAGCGATTCGAGCGCGTTCAAGAGGCCCACCGCGCGCGGGCGCGCCGCCGTGATTGGGCCAGGCCGCAAGCTTACCATGTCTCCCACGAAGAGGATGCGCTCTCGCATAAAATGGTAGATTAGATATTCGTCTGTGTGAGACGAGAATACGCCGATGTCATAAAGCGTCACCGCGGTTGCCCCCTCGCCGAGCACACGCTTCGCGTGCACTGCCTCGACGACCACAGGTTTCGGCGCGCGCGCGAGCTGATCGGGCTCGACGGTGTGCGGCGCCTCCGCGATCTGGCGGATGTAGTCGACATTGCCGGGCGTAGTCACGATGTGCGTGCCACGCGCGACGAACGGGCGCAGGCCGCCGACGTAGTCCGGGTGGTGGTGGCTGAGAACCAACCAGCGAATCGGCTTGCCACCGGTGGTGCGATCGATCGCCGCGATCACGAGCTCGCCGGTGGCGCTGTCGAGTGGCGCCTCGAACGCGATCACATCGTCTGCCCGTTCGAGAAACATCGTCCGATTGTTGAGATGATCGAGGCGCGCCGTGTACAAACCTTCCCCCACGCGAGCGACTGTGACGTGCGGCGGCTCCTTCCCGGGCGCGGCGGGTAAGCGCTCGCCGATCACAACGGCGCTCGCGGTCTTCGCGCACGTCACCTCCTCTTCAACATACCAAAGTCGCCGGTGGCGCATGCGCGTCGGCACGACGAGCCCGTCGATCGCCGCCCACGCGAGGTAGTCCGTCGACTGCCGGTCATCGCCGAGCACCGAGTCGCTCTCGAGTCGCTCGACCCGCGTGACGAGACGCGTCTTTGCGTCGACATGAATCCAACGACGCATGCCCGACGGATCGACAAACGATACAGTTTGCGCGTCGTCGAGATGAAGGGCCGAAGGGTTTTCGAGCGCGAGCGCCAGCAGGGCAGAAGGCACGAGCTCGGCGAGCCCGAAGCGCGCACGCGTCTGCGCCTCGGAGGTGTCCCGCCGTGCCTCCGACTCGTCGGGATTGCTCCAATACACGCTGTTTTGCTCGACGGCGATCTTCCCTGTCGACACCCCATCGTCGTGCGCAAGCGACCACACGCCCCGCGCCTCGCGTCGCGCGAGATCGACGGTCGCCGAACGTGTGACGCGCGACTCGCTAAGCTCGCGAGGGCGCGCTAGGTGACCGAGCTCCTGGTGGTTCCCCTCACACCGGATCGAAATGGGCCCCCGACCGTCGATCACGCCGTGAGCCCGCAGGCTCTCGGCGAGGAGCGTGCGGGCGCGCTCGGCCAAGCCTTCGCTGGCAACGTGACGCGCCTCGTGCGCGTTGGACGGAGACTGCCCCGCGCAGCCGAAAAATGCGAGCGCGAGAATCGAAATTGCCATTGGTGTGTGCTGCGCGCACCGACCTTCGAGCGTTCGTCGCGCCACCAAATGTTCCGTCCCGGCAGCCATCGAACCAGGCGTCGTCATCGCGCGTGAGCGGATCATCCACTGCATCGACGAAGCTCATAGAACAGACGCCCACGGCGCGCTGTCTGGGCAAGACACCGACTGCAATCTTTCAAGACGCGATAGCGAACGCCACGAACAGCTTGCCAATGAGATTCGTTACAAGCCTGACCGGGAGTGGATGCCCCCACATCGCGCGTCCTCGCCGCCTGGAGGCGGCTCCGGCCGCGCGGTCTCCCCCAAATCGGCCGCCCAAAGCGGCGTCCTCAGGGGGAGACGAGCCCGAGAGCCCAGATAAACAGTAGGGCATCTCGTGCGTCTCGACGTCGCCGTGTCGAATTCTAAATAGCAGTAGTCCGCAGGGCGCGGTAAACCCTCGCGAGCCACACCTTGAGTGCATTGAGAGGCTTCCCCTCCAAAGAAACGTCGGCAAGCACACCGCAGTTCGATTCCCGGTAAAAACCCGGTGCGCCGGAAGCGTCCGCGACGGTCATTAAAGTCGTTCGCTGATCCGCAACGCATTCCGCGACCGAGACAGGCCTCAGCGCGCTGAGCCGCAAGAGCAGCTCGCGTTCTGGGTTGGCGAGACGGTTAAGTACGTCCAGGAAGATGTCGGCGGAGAAGTCCCGCCGGAGCACCGAATCGCCAGGATCGTGTTGCCCTTGAGGGTGTAGGAGACACTCCCCGGCGTGCCAAACGCGATGCCCGCGTCCGGCGGCGCGGCCTGCTCGATGACCCATACCGCCAGATCGAGGTCGGTGCTCGTCGATAACCAAACCCTGTGCGCGTCGGAATCGGATGGCATCGATTTGCCCTGTTCGGCCGTCCCGGAAGCGGCGGGCTCGGCGCCGCAAGCGACAGCAGAGCGAAGCGCTGCAAGCGACAGCAGAGCGAAGGGGAGCGCGGCAGAGAACGCGGAGCGCATTTTTATGCGAGGGCGCATTGCCTCGTGCACGCCACGTCGGGTGTCTCGGCATTCGAGCACGGTCCGCGGCGGCGGGCACGACCGACAGTACTCGCTGTGCCACGTGTCGCGCGGCGCGGAGGCCGTCGCGCGCTCGAGGGGGGTCGACGGCATGCGACGCGCGGTCGATGAGGGATGTGTCGCGGGGTCGCGAGTGACGCCGAGAACGAGGGGGGCCCGCGACGGCTCGTGTGGCCAGGCCTGTCGCTACCCGTCCGCGGACGGCAATCTTTCTCCAAAAACCTCAACCTGGTTCGGGTTTCGGAGCCGTGATCCCTCGTAAAAACCTCAACCTGGTTCGGATTCCGGAGCCCTGATCTCTCGCAAAAACCTCAACCTGGTTCGGGTTCCGGAGCCGCGAACCGTGAACCTCGTTCGCGAGCTCTCGGGGCTCGTCACCGGTCCGCTCCGACGCCGAGAAGCCTTGGGTTTCCGGCTCCATCGCGGCGCTCGAGCGCCCTCGCAACGAACGTGTTAATCCTTGGGAACCGCCACGCGGCGCCGACCCAACGCACCGCCGGATTCACGAGCAAAAGTGAGCTTTCCATGAACGTTCGCGGCCACGGCGTGGATCTCTCCCCCGAAGGAATCACCGAGCGCTCCGACGGTAAGAAGTCGCTTTTCGTTCCACGCGCTGAGGTACGCGAGATCCGCTTCGTCCACGGGCTTCTCATGGAACGGGCCGCCGTGATGATTGGCGTCGGCGCCGCGCTCTCGGCATTCGCCGCCAATGCGGCATTGGGTTTCGCGTACGGGCGGTTCGCGCGGTTCTCCGTCGCCGTGGTGTGTGGCACCGGCACCGTGGGTCTCGTCATGCTGTACGAGGGGCTCCGTCGCGGGCCGTACCTGCGCGTGGCGCTCCCCGACGACGTCCGGAAGATCCGGCTCGACAAAGGAACGACCGCCGCCGACGCCGAGCGGCTTCTCGACGAGGCCGCGCGAACGAGCGGCTACGAGGGCATCCTGCGCGGCCGTGGGATTCCGTACCGGTAGGGCAGCCGGTTTCCGTCGGAAGTCGGCGCACAAACATCGAGAATCCTCAACCTGGTTCAGGATCTCGCATGGCGTGGACAGTCGAAGGCTGTCCTCGGACGCGACGCGCTGCCGAAATTCTCAACCTCCAAATCCTCAAAATCCTCAACCTGGTTCGGACTCCTGTTGGTCACCGCCAATACGTAGCCCGCGCCTTCCGATAAATATCGCGACGACAATCGCCTCTCCACAGGGCTTGGAGTGGATGCCCCCACGTCGCGCGTCCTCGCCGCCAAGAGGCGGCTCCGGCCGCGCGGTCTCCCCCAAATCGGCCGCCCAAAGCCGCGGCCTCAGGGGGAGACGCCGACGTGGCTGACGGAAGACACCGCCGCCGAGCGCCCCGAGCGGACTCGCACATCGCGCAAAAGGGCGAGCGTTAACAACCGTGACTGAGCCGCGTAGAGGCAGGCTGCCTTCGCCGCTTCGGCAACGCCGATGCCAATCGATTTCACCGGAGACACCGCGCATATTTGGTGAGCGCGGCTGGCGGCAACCGTCGGCACCTGTCCGCGGACGTCGCCGCCGCTTCGGATCCCTCAACCTGGTTCAGGATTTCCATAGCTTTCCCTCAACCTGGTTCAGGATTTCCCGAGCTCACCGACTCACACATTCCCACTCAGACCGCTGGAACGGCCTTTGCCCGAACCGCGGCCAGCCTCCATCTTCCCGAGGGCGTCGGCGCCCATGCGGCCGCAGTCGCACCACGGGTCATTAACGTACGCTCGACGACACGGAATAGTGATCTGTGCGTTGGTAATCCAATGGACAACTATCGCCAAGATCACGTCGTCCTCGGGCACACCCCTGCAATAAATCCTGTCGAGCTTCGCCCCGTCTTGCTCATTGGAGTCGAGGCCCAACAGCCTCGCGAGCCGCGTTCGGAGTAGCGCCCACGCTTCGCGCGCGCCGCGGGGCTCGACCTTTGGTCACATGCCGGCCACCCCCTCCCCAGAATGATCCGGGAGGAACACGACACCATGAGCCCGGCAGGTACGCTACTCATCGTCCAAAGCTCGAGAGACGATGAACCGAATCCCCATGAAAGCGCGAGGCCTCCACCCCCTCCCTGCCTGGTCGCTCGCCCTTGCAGCACTCGCTGCGTGTCACGCGAAGAGCGAGACGGCGCCGGTGCCCGATGCCTCGCCGCGGGTCGTGGCCACTGTGCCTTCGCGCCCGTCTGACGTCGCGACGAGCGGGAGCGATGACCTCGTCCTGCCGCCGCTAGAGGGGTCGAGCGGCTGCGATCTCTCGCAGATTGGGGCGACGGACCGCAAGGCGTTCGACGCCTTCGATGGGAAGGTCCACGCGGCCGCAAAGAGCGGAAACGCGGCGGCCTTCGCCGATATCGTGGCCTATCCGTTGACCGTGCGCCGCGATGGGCGCGTGCTCAAGGTAGCGTCGCGCGACGCCTTCATGAAGGAGCCACTGCGGTACGTTCCGATCGGCGTGATGCAGCGAATCGACAAGCAAGTTGGCAACTTCTGCCGCGACACCGGATTGATGTACGGCAACGGCGCGGCGTGGGCGAGCTTTGGTGATTCCGGATACGCGATCTACACCGTCAACTCGGGTGAGGTCGACCCGTCGCGCGCGCCGTCCATCGCGGCGCCCGAGACGCGGCTCACGTGCTTCGCGAAGGCGCACACGGTCGTCGTCGACGACCTCGGCGGAGGTGCGATCCGCTACCGAAGTTGGCCAGGTGGTACGCCGACGACGGCCAAGCCGGCGCTCGTCCTTATGAAGGGTGTGACCAGCCACGAAGGTCATGGCGTGTGCATGTATGCGATCTACACGTTCACGAATGGCGACACGCGGTACGAGGTCGACGAGGCCGGCTGCGGCCCGGACGATCGCCCCAAGAACATCGTCGGCTATCTCAAGGTGCTCCGCGGAGAGAAAGAGCTCGCCGCATGGGACTGCTTTTCGGAGGGCAGCGCTCGTTGACGAACGGGTCGGCGCACGCGGTGCGGTCACGCGGGCCGTTGAGGTTGGAGCACCTGGACGGCCGCGCGAGGACCAGCGCATTAATCCATCAAAGCGTGGCGATGCCGCTCGCGTGGACCGGAGCTCCAGCCTCGGGAACGCCGTCGACGACCAGGAGGAGGCGCCCGTCGGCGCGTAGGAAAACGCGCTTCGGCTGCGTGGTCAGCGTCGTCCCCTCGACGACAAGGGGTGGAGTACGGATCTCGCGCTTGATCGCATAGGACACGTCGTCGAGCTCGAAGAGGCGCCAGACGTAAAGACCCGCGGCCCGGTCTTTGGCATCCTGCGCGATCACGAGGAGGCGGTGGCCCACGGCGTCGTGAAGCATGTCCGTGATGTACGCGAAGGTTCCTAGCGTGCCCACGCGCTCGCCGTCTTGGGCCTCGCCAGGCGCAGCGCGGTAGATCGCGTTGCAGTCCGAAAACAGCCGAGCGCCGGTGGCGTCCGACCAGAGACCCGTCGAGCTACAGTCGTCGGGGGCCAGAACGGGCGTCGAGAGCCCTGTCACGCGACCGCCTTCGATCGAAAACCGACGGACGCCGAACGGAAACCACGACGCGTAGAGCGCGCGCTCGGAGGGGTGAAGGCGTGCGCCGTACATGCCGTCGGCTGCGACGCCCGCGCTCGATGAGTCGCCCGTTGTGAGATCATAGGATCGCAGAAAGATCCGACCGCCGACGTCTTCGAAGAAGTACGTTGCCTGCGCGCCCACGTGCACGCTACGCACGGTGCCGACACCTGCAACGGGTGTGACGCGCTGCGATGGGATGTCCACGATCACGAGACCGGTGTTCAAGCCGACGGCGGCGTGCAGCCCGTTTGCGTCGACGCCCAGGCTCATCGTCTGGGAGGGGGAGCCACTCCCGGGCTCGCGCTCGGGGCCGAGCACGATCTTCGATGCACTCGTCCCATTGACGAGTCGACTGTACAGTGTCGGTACGCCGACCTGCGGCGAGATATAATAGAGCTCGTCGCGCGCTGTGACGAAAGCGATCTCGTGAGCATCTGGATCGAACGGCGTCGCCGCGGCGACGCACCCAGTTGCCAGACACGCCGTGCCCGCCACGCACGCGTGGCCGCATGCGCCGCAGTTGAGCCTATCGCGCTTCACGTCAGTACAGACGACTCCGCACACGACGTTCGGCGCGTCGCACGCAACCGCGCACCTGCCCGCGACGCAGCTCGTGCCCGAAGAGCAGGTCACACCGCATGCGCCGCAATTTCCCGCGTTCGTACGGGTGTCCGTGCAGACGCCGCCACACTGCTCTTGCCCCGTGGGGCACGTCGTGTCTTCACACACCGAAATACCGGAGGGGGTTGTCCGAACAGCGCAAGGCGCCGGGCGGGCCGCACTCAGGTCGGAGCTCGATGAGCTGCACGCGACCACCGCAAAGGCCGTTGCGACAACAGACGACCATCGCATCATTGGATCACCTTATTTCTGACCGCGATCTCTTCGACATAAAGATGGGCGCCGAGGTCGAGTCGCGCGTCGTCGAGGAGCGATCTGACGGCCGTCAGAACGACCGGACCGTCGATGTATCCGTGGAAGTTCATCCACAGAAGCCCCGTCATGAGGGAGTACGCGTCGAGCTCGTAGTGCGGCACCTTCGTGTAATCGCGTAAGTAGCTCGCCACCTGGACGCGCCCGTACATCGTCGTGCCGGTATACGCGAGAGCAGCGGCGAGTGTGAGGTCGAGCGGCAATGCTCGAGTGGCGAGCAAATCCCACAGCTCGCGCTGCGCGGCAGCCCTCGCGCTCTCCTCATTCTGCTCGAGCGATGGGACGGCGCGCGTGCGAAATGCGAGCATCCACGACGTGTTGTAGACGCCAATGGCGTCACCCGCCTGTCGAAAGCGGGTTCGCCACGCGTCGGCGGCATCGCCATCGGGGCACACTTTTCCGGTGGTCTCCGCGTCGTAGCATCCAATCCAGAGACGCGCGGCGAAGCACGGCTGCATCGCCTCGTCGAAGGCGTCGACCGATGGGAAACGCGGCGTCGACAGCGCCGCATCACACGCCTCCGCGAGAACGCCAAGCACCGACGTACCAACGCCGTCGACCATCGCCGCAGTGCGGTGTGCTGCGAGCCAGACGGCGTTCTCGCGTACGACGTCGGCGCGCGTCGCCGCGCCATCGACCGTTCGAAGCAGGCCGAGCCCATCGGCGGCTTCGTCTGTGGCTTCGAGGGCCGCGAGGATATCACGCGACGCACTCCCAATGCTCTCATCGTTCACGCCGTCGGGAGTGAGAAGATCACCCCCTTGTGAGACACGATGCACAATCCCTACGACGTTGCCGTCGTCGTCCACCATGGGAGAGCCGCTCGATCCTGGAAGCACGAACGCCGTCGTCGAGAGCCAGCGCCCCGACACCCCCACGACGTCGCCCGTCGACCACTTCTTCAGCCGCCCATCCGGGTGACCGATGACGTGAATGCGCGTGCCGACGAGGGACTCTGCGCTTCGGGGCGTGAACGTGACGCTCGAATCGGGAACAATCGGCGTCGTCGGCGCGCCGTCCTTCACGTGAAAGATCTGAACGAGCGCGAGATCGAGCTCGGGGTTAATGAGGAGTGGCCGCGCGAAGGCCGTAATCGCCTCTTCTGCGACGCCAGGACGGCGCTCATGATGAAGCGTGAGGGTCACGAAACACCCTTCGCGCGCACAGGTCCCCGCGCCGAGGACGTGATTATTCGTGAGGAGTCGCCCGTCCCCCGCGATGAACATCCCAGTACCCGAATGGTCGTCTGTCTCGATGAGCACCACCGCGTCGGCGGCTTTACGGAGAGGTTCGGGCGCGTCGGCGACATCGCGGAGAGCTCCAAAGTCCGCGAGTGCCGGAGCGGGTGCTGGATCGCTACAGGCTGCCAGCGAAGGAAGGAGTGCGGTTGTGAGGACAACGAAAGGGAGCGCGAAGCGCGCGCGGCGCGCCCCGATGTCGAGCCCACGAATAAAATGCGTCATTTGCGCCGTCACGATGGGCCTCCAACATTTGGTGCGCCGACTGGGGAGGGCGCGGCGAGCGACGCGAGTCATAGCCGCGGAAGTCGCGACGTTCAATGTGATGTCGCGGAGATCGGAGAGACGGCGGATGCGGCCGCCCCCCGCGGCGCGCGGGGATGACGGGGAATCGACACGCGGGGATGGCGGTTGCGTAAAAAAGGCCACCGCGACGCTCCTAGCCGATTCTTCGCGCGCGGAAGCTGTAGACGCCCCGCCATCCGAGCCGATCGACGACCGGGCAGCCGCCAGACTCGATTCGGCATCGGCATTCTCGGCGAGCTATGTGTGCAAACTTCTCAAGCATTCCTGGCAACGGCGCGCACGCTCGACCAACGGTTTTTTCGGGTTTGGTGCATGGCTCGCCCGCGAGGCCTCGGATTGGCGTGGAGCGCGATCTCAATCGAGGCATCGACGCTCGCCTACCGCAGCGTCCGCGAGGTCACTATCGACGACTGCGCGCCCGTTGATCGCGCCGCGCGCTCGAAAGGGTGGCGGCAGGTGAGCGTGGGACCTAATGAGTCTCGGCATGACACGGCAACTCGGTCGACGTGACGTCGTCACACTTTTCGGTTCACTCGCAGTCAGCGCCTGCGCCGCCTCGCCAGCGCCCACGTCCACCGTGAGCCCGCAGCAGGTGTGGCCGCCTTATGAACGCTCGATCGTCATCGACGCGCTCGGTGGGCCGGGCGCATGGGTCTGTCCCGGCGGTGATGACGCGCCTCTGGCCAACGAAATGATCGCCGACGCACGCGCGTCCGGCGTGACCGCTGTGAATGTCACCGTCGGCGTCGTTGGGAATCGACCGGACGCTTTTGAAGCGTCGGTTCAGCAAATCGCCTCGTGGGAGAACGAGCTCGATCGCCGCCCGGCGGAGCTGATGAAGATCAAGGCCGCCGTGGACCTCGTGGCCGCGAAAAGATCAGGCCGCCTTGGAATCATCTACGGTTTCCAAGACGCAGCGCCGATTGGCAGCGATCTCACACGCCTCGAGCTGTTTCGTCGGCTCGGTGTGCGCATCATGCAGCCTACCTACAATCTTCACAATCTCCTCGGCGACGGCTGCCTCGTTCCCGAAAATGGGGGGCTTACTCCGTTTGGCTTGCAAGCGATCGAGCGAATGAACGCACTTCGCATCGTCGTCGATTTGAGCCATTCCGGTCAGCGCACCACCGCCGATGC
>JANXMC010000528.1 GCA_025354825.1 Myxococcales bacterium | reverse complement strand
ACTAATTCGCTACGCCGTGGCGCACCGCGCGTCGCAACGTCGCGTGTCGACGCGAGCGTCTTGACGAACATATTATCATGATAATATTCGTCG
Organism: Myxococcales bacterium; assembly: GCA_025354825.1. GTDB lineage: Bacteria > Myxococcota_A > Polyangia > Polyangiales > Polyangiaceae > JANXMC01. The sequence continues at coordinate 17,263 of JANXMC010000528.1, read as the reverse complement.
CCAACAAGGAAGACGCACCGCCATGGCGCCCGCACCGAGCTGTTCGTCGATGGAGCCATGGCGCAGGTCTGAAGGCCGCGCGAGCGCGTTCACGGGAGCGCCCGCCTTCGCGTCGTGGCCGGCCAGTGGCCGTGGCCTCGGCCAGGCACGGCCAGGGGAACGACGGGAAAGCGGGCTTTCGCGCGTTTTACGCCCAGAAAGCGCGCGCGGAGCACGCCCCGAATCGTTGGCATTCTCGTTGCTCAATGGTCCTTCACGCAGCGAAACGGATCGGCGTCGAGCCCAACTGGGATCGCATGCTCTACGCCTCGAGCTCGCCGCGCTCGCCCTGAGCACGGGCCGCGCAAACGTTTACCTCGCCCCGTCCAGGGAGTGTCATGTCCGCGTCCACTCCACGCCTGCGCCATGCCGGTTTCTTCGTCTTGCGCTCGCCCCTCCTTCCGTTCGCGGCAATCGACGGCATCACGCGCGAACGCCTTCGTGAGCTCATCGCGCGACCCGAGGTGCGCGAAGCGCTGTTCGTCGCATCGCCGAGCCTGGTGGAGCGCATTCCCGAATGGCTCGAACGGCCCGAGAGCGAATCGGGGATGAAGGTCGAGCAGTCGCTCCTTCGTTACACGAGCCGCATGGCGACGCGCTCCACGCCGTTCGGCCTCTTCGCGGGATGCGCCGTTGGAAAGGTCGCGGGCGAGAGCTCGGAGCTTCGTCTCGCGGCCCTCGACACGTACCGACGCCATACGCGCCTCGACATGGATTACGTGAGCGCGCTCGTCGAGCGTCTCGCCCGAGACCCAGGGCTCCGCGAGACGCTCCGCTACCGTCGAAACTCGAGCGTCTACCGGGTCGGCGGCCGCGTGCACTACGCCGAGGCACGCGTTCGCGGTAGCGCGCGCAACTACAGCCTGGTCGCCGTCGACGATAGCGACGCACTCAAGACAGCCCTCGCCCGCGCCGAAGGCGACGGCGCGTCGCTTCACGAGATCGCCGAGGCGCTCGTCCACGTCTACGACGAGCTCACGCTCGACGAGGCACGCGCGTTCGCGATCGAGCTCGTCGACGCGCAGCTTCTCGTGCCCACGCTCGAGGCGACCGTGACGGGTGCGCCTCCCCTCGCGCGGCTCGTCGCGCAGCTCGAAGGGCGGGCCGAAGCGGCTCCCCTCGCGCGCGTCCACGAAGCCCTCGTAGCGCTCGATCGCGCACCCCCCGGTGCGCCTCTCGCGACCTACCGCGCCCTCGCCGACGAGCTGCGCGCGCTCCCTGCGCCGGTGGAGGCGAATCGCCTTTTTCAAGTCGACATGTGCAAGCCAGGCGACGACGCGCGCCTCGGCGCCGACGTCATCGACGAGCTCGTTCGCGGAGTCGATCTCCTTCACCGCCTCGCGCCCGACCGCGAAGAGCTCCTGACCGACTTCCGCGACCGCTTTCGTGCCCGCTACGAAGACCGCGAGGTGCCGCTCGCCGAGGCCCTCGACGAAGAGCTCGGGATCGGATTCGAAGGGACCCACAGCGCGGGCAACGAGGGGTCACCCCTTCTCGAGGGGCTCCCCTTTGGTCGCGGCGCTGGCAGTGGCGACGTCGCCTTCACGCGTCGCGACGAGCTTCTCCTCGAGCGTCTTCGGCAGGTCTGGATCTCGGGGGCGCGCGAGCTTTCGCTCACCGACGCCGACATCGCCGCGCTCGCCCGTACGCCGCGCCATCCGCTCCCCGGCTCCTTCGCGGTCCTCGCAACCGTGGCTGAGGACCCGCAAGAGATTTTTCTTCAGTGCACCACGGGGCCGTCGAGCGGAGATCTGCTCGGGCGTTTCTGCCACGCCGATCCGGTTCTCGAGGAGGCCGTGCGCTCTGCGCTCCGCGACGAAGAGGCGCTGGCTCCAGAGGCCATCTTCGCCGAGGTCGTCCACCTCCCGCAGAATCGCATCGGCAACATTCTCGCGCGGCCCGTGCTGCGCGACTACGAGATTGCGTTCCTCGGCGGCTCGGGCGCCCCCACGGACAAGCAGATTACGATCGACGATCTGCACATCTCCGTGAGGGGCGATCGCATCGTCCTCAGGTCGGCACGGCTTAACCGCGAGGTGCTTCCGCGCCTGACGACGGCGCACAACTTCACCTCGCCGGCGAACCTCGGCACCTACCGCTTCTTGTGCGCGCTCAAGCTGCAGGGCGTGGTCCCGAGCGTGAGCTGGTCGTGGGGCGCGCTGCGCCACGCGAGCTTCTTGCCGCGGGTGAAGGTAGGGCGGCTCGTGCTGGCCCGCGCACGTTGGCGGCTCGAGAAGGCCGAGCTCGCCACCCTCGCGGATACGAGCGCCAAGCGCATCGGCGAGATGCGCCTTCGCCACGGCTGGCCGCGCTGGATCGAGGTCGTCGACGGCGACAACCATCTCGCGATCGATCTCGACAACGCGCTCTCCGTCGCGACGCTCGCGAAGCTCGTCGGCGGGCGCGACTCGGCGGAGCTCGTCGAGATGTGGCCCGCGCCCGAGCGCCTCGCCTGCCGCGGCCCCGAAGGCGCCTATGCCCACGAGCTCGTCGTGCCGTTCACGCAAGGTGCGCCGTTGGCGCGGGCCGCTCGCCCGCCTTCGTCGCCCACGTCGACGCCCGCCCCGGCACGCGCCTTCGCGCCGGGGTCGGAGTGGCTCTACGCAAAGCTCTATACGGGCCCCGGACGCTGCGACGGCGTTCTGCGCGAGGTCGTCGCCCCGCTCGTCCGCGCGGCGCTCGCTTCCGGCGAATCAGACGCGTGGTTCTTCCTCCGCTACGGCGACCCCGACTGGCACGTGCGCCTGCGCCTTCGTGGGCTCCCGCAGAACGTCGCGCGCCTCCACGCCGTCACGCGCCCGCTCCTCGACGACGGCACGGTCCATCGCGTCGTCCTCGACACCTACAAACCCGAGACCGAGCGCTACGGCGGGGTGGAGGGGCTCGCGCTCTCCGAGCGCCTTTTTCAAGCCGATAGCGAGGCCGCCGTCGCGATGATGGAGCGGCTCACGCCCGCCCAGCTCGCCCAACAGCGTTGGAAGGTCGCGCTCCGCGGAATGGACGCGACGCTCGGTGATCTCGGCTTCGAGCTCTCCGAACGGCTCGCGATCGCAACGCGGTGCCGCGACCAGTTTGCCGCCGAGTTCAGAGTCGACGCCGCCTTCCAGCGCGCTCTCGGCGCGCGCTTTCGCAGCCACCGCGCCGAGCTCGAAGCGCTCCTCGCCGGTGAGGCCGACGGCATTCTCGCAGCGGTCTGGTCGGCACGCGCGGAGGCCATCGCGCCCGTGGGCCACGCTCTCCGCGCGGCCACGCTCGATCGCCCGCTCGCGGACATCGCCGAGAGCTACCTGCACATGCACGCGAACCGGGTTCTCCGATCCGCCGCGCGGGCGCAGGAGCTGGTGCTCTACGACTTCCTCGTCCGCCTTTACGAATCGCGCGCGGCTCGTTCGCGGAAGCGCGCGTGACGCTCGAGCCTTCGACTACGCCGCGCTACGCTGCTGCCCGTCGAGCTCGCGGATCATCTGCTCGCCGGTGATCTTGTCGGCAGACTGCCCGCCGAAGTACTGCGAGAGGCCGACGCGGTCGTAGTGGGGCATGATGCGCGGGCTCAAAAGCCCGATCTCGCGCAAGTTCGGCACGAGCCTGCTGAAGCAGGTTTGGCGAAACTCGAACATCCCCGGAACTTGCTGCACGAACTCGCGCCACGCCGACCGGGGCATGAGACCTTCGAACCACTCGTCGTAGACCTCGTAGAGCATGAAACGGTTGCGCATCAAAAGCGCGACCTCGAAGGCCCAGTCTTCGCGCTCGCGGCGCTCGCTGTCGGACAGCTCTTTGGTGATGTGCTCGCGCAGCGCGAGAACCCCGTAGTGAACGTGGCGCGCTTCGTCTTGAATCACGTTCTTCAGCAGGCTCTTCAAGAGCGGCTCGTTGGTGCTCTTGTAAATCGTGCTGAAGGCGCCGAGGGCGAGCCCTTCGATCATGATCTGCATGCCGAGGAACTTCATGTCCCACCGGCCGTCGGTCATGAGCGAATCGATGATGACGTAAAGGTTGTCGTTGATTTGATAAAGCTTGCAGAGCTTCTCATCCAAATAGCGATGGAACACCTCGACGTGGCGCCCTTCGTCCATCACCTGCGTGGCGCCATACAGCTTGCCGTCGAAGAACTGCACGGCCTCGGTCACCTGCGCCGCCGCGAAGAGCGCGCCTTGCTCGCCGTGGAGAAACTGCGAAAGCATCCACGACGTGATGCTGTAAATGAGCTTCGTCTGCTCTTTCTTGTCGAGGCGAATGCCGCGCGCTTCGAGCATTGAGAAGTCGATGAAGCCGTCGCGCAAAAGGCGCAATTCGGGGTTCATCGGGTCGACGCTCGTCGACCAGTCCAGGGTCGTGTCGCTGTCCCACTGGCCGCGCTTCGCTCGCGTGTAGAGCTCACGCATCTCCGGTTGGTCGCTCGGGTACGTCCAGTCGAAGTGCGCCGAGTGGCTCGCCTTCATGAGCGTGGGGCCGCCCTGCTTGCCACGATGAAGCAGCAGGCCGCGCACGCCCGCGGGGCCGAGCGCCGCGAGGACGCGGGGGTCGCGAATCTCCATGAACACTTGGAGCGCTTCGAAATACGCGTCGACCTGACTACGCATTTTCGCCGGGAGGAGCCCCACGATTTTGTCGGTATTGAACATGGCGGTTCCACCTTCTTCTTTGGATACGAGCGGCAGTGAGCTTTTGGGAAATCGATTGCCATCGAAGGCGACGGCCGTGGACGCCTACGCGTCGGGCACTTCGGCGTCGGTGATGAGCGTCGAGAAGAACGTTCGGATCTTCGTCTCGTGGTAGCGCGTCAAAAACACGTTGATGATGGGTATGGAGGCTTCGACCATGACGGCGAGGCGCTCGGGTCTGAGGTCGGACAGGCGCGTCGCGAGCATCTCCGACTCGCGCTTGAAGAGCGTCGTGACGGCCTCTTCGAACATCGCCAGGTCGGCGGGAGAAAAGCCGAGATCGCGCGTGAAGCCGGCCTCGCGCAGCTGCCCCCAGTTTTCGACCATCCACGCGTCGTCGCTCGCGATGAGCGTCTCGCCGTGGGCGTCTTCGCTGGTGACGAGGAGGCCCACCTCGACCATCTCGGCGAGGTCCTTCGCGTCGACGCCGGCGGCCGCGAGGAGCGGCTTCGCGAGCATCGTGGTCGGGCGATCAGCCCTGGGGCGCGCGTCCCCCTTCAAGCGGTCTTTCACTTCGGCCATGAGGCGGCGCTGCGCGGGGCTGAAGGTCTCCTCGTGCTCGTCGAGCATCGCCTTAATCGCTTTGAGCGGGAGGAAGCGCTCGTGTTGCAATTTACGAATCAGCTTAATACGCGCGACGTGGCTCTCTTCGTAATAGGCCATATTGCGGCCCGTCTTTTTCCCTTCGGGGACGAGCCCCTGCTGAATGTAGAAGTGGATCACCTGCCGCGGCAGCCCGGTGAGCTCGCAGAGATCCTTCATGCGGTACGGGTGTGACGCCCCCGGCGGCGGCGGCGTGGTTTCGAAGATCGCCATCACGCGACCTCGACGACAGCGGCGCCGACGGGGCGGCCAACGCATGCGAGCGCGCAGCCACGGGCGCGTTCGGCGGGGGTGAGGCAGTTGGGCTCTTCCATCTCGATCTCCCCTGAAACAACGGTGACCATGCAGGCGCCGCAGCCGCCCATCGCGCACGAGAACGGCATGTCGAGGCCGGCGTCGAGCCCCGCTTCGAGCACGGTCTGGCCGGGCGCGACGGCGATCTCTTTCGCACGGCCCGCGAGGCGAATGGTGACGAGCTCGGTCTTCGCGACGCGGGCGCCGTGCGCGTCTTTCGCGCGAAGGTGCGGCTGGGTGAAGCGCTCTTCGTGAATCGCAGATTCCGCGACTCCGCGCGCGAGGAGCGCGGCGCGCGCTTCGACCATCATCGGCTCGGGACCGCAGATGTAATAGGCACGTTCGCGACTGCCCACGTCGTCGTCGGCGGCGTCGCCGAGCGCATCGAGCTCGCGGGCGACCGCTGCGCGATCGAGAAGCCCCACCCCCCCGTCGTGGCCGTCGTGGGTCTGCGCGAGAACGTGGCGCAGATCGAAGCGCCGGCCGTGGGCCTTGGCGAGCTCGGCGAGGGCGCTGTGGAAGATCACGTCGGCGCGGCCGCGATTGCCGTAAATCAGCGATACGCGCGACTTCGGCTCGAGGGCGAGGACGCTTCGCAGAATGCTCATCATCGGCGTGATGCCGCTGCCGCCTGCGAGAAGAATAACGTGGCGCTCGCCCTCGGGCGACGGGGCGAGGGTGAAGGCGCCCGAGGGGCCGAGCACCGAGAGAATGTCCCCCTCGCGAATCCGTTCGTTGATATGCCCCGAGACCCGACCGCCTTCTACCCGTTTGGTCGTAATCGTGATTTGCCCCTTCGATTCGGCGGAGCTCGATATCGAATAAGCACGACGGACGTTCTCGCCGCCCTCCTCGAGCTTCACGACCACCGTGAGAAACTGCCCCGGCGTGAACGCGAACGGCGCACCCGTGGGGTCGACGAGGTGCAACGACACGGCGTCGGCCGTTTCGCGCTCGATGCGCTCGACGCGAACCTTGCGCGGCGAAAGGCCGGGCGCGGGCGCGGCGGCGACGTGGAGCGACGGCGACGATACGCCGAGCGGCCGGCGTGAGGTGAAGGGCGCGGGGCGCTCGCCGGCGAGGCCTGCGCGGACCATCTGAAAATCGCGACGGAACGTATCGACCCGCCTTCGGAGGGCGCGCGGTGTGAGGCTCACGAGGGCGGCAAAAACAGTCGGAAGGGGTTCGCTCACGGTCTCCATCTTATGAGACCAATCGGTCAGAGCGTCAAGTGACAGGATACACTTTACAGTTCGTCAGACGGTGCGCCCGCCAGGCTCTTCGGCTAAGCAAAATTCCGTGAGTTCCCATGCTTTACGGGCACTTAGCTCGACCGTTGGGCGACCGGCGACGCCACTTGCCGTCGTCATTGCCCTTGTCGCGTTCGTCGTCCCACGCACCGCGTCGGCGCAAATCGTCAACGTGCAGCCTTTGGTCGCCCAAGACCAAAAGCCCGGTCTCAACGTGACGATTGAAGGCTCCATCGACGCCCGAAGTGGCAACACGCGCCTCCTCTTGCTCGGCGGCAATTCGCTCCTTCACTATCTGTCGGGCCCGAACATCTTTTTCATCCTCCTTCGCGGCGAGCTCGGGAAGAACGCCGGCGCCGACTTCTCGCGAAAGCACTTCGAGCACGTGCGCTACCGCCGCACGATCGCGGGGCCGTTCGATTTCGAATTCTTTGCGCAGTACCAAGAGGACGTTCTTCGCAGGCTCGCCGTGCGCGCGATCGTCGGCATGGGGCCGCGACTTCGCGCCGTGGACTGGAAGTGGTTTCAAGTCGCCTTCGGCTGCACACCTCTTCTCGAGTTCGAACAGCTCGCTTCGGGCGTCGAGCCGGACGCGAGCCAGCACGGCTACGACGTGCGCCTCTCGACCTATTCGCTCATCGCCGTGCAGCCGTCGGAAAAGCTCAAGCTCTCCCAGACCATCTACCTTCAGCCCCGCGTCGACCGCTTTCGTGATGTACGCGTTCTCCACGAAATCGAGGCGTCCGCGCAGGTGAACAAGCACCTCGCCTTCAAAGGGTCGATATCGTCGATGTACGACTCGCGCCCCCCCTTCGGCGTCGCCCCATTGGATACGACGGTGAAGAGCACCGTGCAGATAACCTTCTGAGCTTTTCGCAAAGCCGCTAGAGCAAAGCCATTAGACTGGGCCGGTGGCACCCAGCACCAGCATTCTCGCCCGCGAAGTCACCGAGCAACATCAGCTCTTCACGCTCCTCGAGCTCGTCGACGATCTCGTCGAGACCGTGCTGCAAGAGCGGCGAAGCCTGGTCCGCGCGATGGAGCTGATGCTTCCGCGCATCGCCGAGCAGGCGGGCGCCGAAGGGGCGTTCGTGATGACGTTCGGCGAAGACTTGAAGATGCACACGTTCACGCATCCAAGCTCGCTGCACCATAACCACCCTTCGATTGCTGCGTTCTTGCTCGCCAACGGTGCGAACCACGAGCACGGCGGCGTCTTCCCCGACCACGATCACGTTCTCGTCGCCCAAGGGCTCGACGTCGCGGGCGAGTGGTTCGGGTCGGCCGGATTTCTCCTGGACGCAACGCGCGCGAGCGAGGAGCGAACGAGCTACCTAAAGGCGGCTCTCCACGTCGTCTGCGAGCAGCTCGACAACTATCTTTACAGCATTCGCGCCGCGCGCGAGAAGCACCGCGTCGTGACGGCCCTCGGCCATGCGCTGCAGAACCGCGTGCTCTCGGCGGGGCTCTACGACGCCGTGCAGATCCTCTGCGAGAACGTGAACGTCGAAAAGCTGCTCATCGTGCTGCGAGCCGACCAGCACGAGGCGGCGACGGTGCATGTGCAGTCGTTCGAACGAGGAAAACGCACCGTCGATACGATGGGCGGCGGGAGCACGCCGAGCGACCTCGACGCCCTCGAGCGCGAGGCGCGCGCCTACTTGAAAGACGAGAACCGCGCGCTCTTGGGGCGCCTCGGCTTCGAAGGCGCGCAAGAAGAGGTGCTGATTCACGGCGTGACGGAAACGACGCTCGTCGGCAAAATCGTCGTCCTCTCGGCGACGGGCGACTTCAACACCTACGACCGCGATCTGCTCACCGGCTTCGGCGATTTCATCTGCCAACGTGTCGTCGACTTCAGCAAAGAGTACCGCGTCCTCGCGCGAAGCTTCCGCCCCGACGACGTCGATCGAATGCTGCGTACTTCGGATTACGAAGAGCGGTATCTGCAGCCGCGCGAGAAGGAAGTGGCGATGCTCTATGTCGACGTGAGCGGCTTCACGCGCGTCTGCGAGCAGATTTTGATCGATCCAAAGCGCATCGGGAAGCTGGTCGATGTGTGGGGCGCGCGGGCCGTGGAGCTGTTGTGGAAGCACGGAGGCGTCTTCGACAAGATGGTCGGCGACTGCGTGATTGGCCTCTTCGGCCCGCCGTTTTACGAGCGGACGGCGTCGGAGCTGCTCGCGAGCGCCATCGAGGCGGCGGTCGACATTCGCGCGATGACCAACGCGCTGCCCGAGCTCGAAGGGTTCGAGGCGCTTCGTGTCGAAGGGCTCGCCGTCTCGACGGGGGTGAACTACGCGCCGCTCTTCGTCGGCACGTTCGGCCCCAACGACAACTTCACCGGCTTCTCCGCGGGGATGAACAACACCGCGCGCCTTCAGGCCCAGGCTACGCGCGATGAGATCCTCGTGATGGACGACGCCGTCGCGCGCCTCGCGCCCGGGCACGCGTTTACGTTTGGCGAGCTTCGGAGCGCCAAGGTGAAGAACGTTGCGAACCCGCTCGCGTTCCGCGCGATGGACCGCGCCAAGTAGCGCGGAACGTTCGGTGCTCTAGCCCTTCGTGAGCGCGCGAAGGCGCGCCGAAAGCAGCGGCGGCGTGACCACCGTCGTGAGCAGCACCATGAGCACGATGGCGACGTAGACCTGGGGCGGCAGCAGCGGCTTTCCACCGAGGACGATGCGCGCGCCTTGGTCGGCGAAGATGAGCCCCACCTCGCCCCGCGGCATCATGCCGAGACCCACGGTAAGCCTGTCGACGCCTTTCGTACGCACGGCGAAGCCCGCGACGACTTTGCCCACGAGGCCAACGAGAGCGAGGGCGAGGCCGAGCGACAGCGCGCCGCCGGTCACGCTCGCGAGCTGCACCGACATCCCCGTGCGGACGAAGAAGACGGGCGCGAAGATCGCGACGATGGGCGAAACGAAGTTGCGTAAGTCTTCGGTCGTCGCCTTGCCGAACGGGCGCACGGTCACGTCGTCGAGGATGATCCCGGCGGCGTAGGCGCCGACGATGGGGGCGAGACCGGCGGCTTCGCTCGTTCCGGCGAGGAGCAGGCAAAAGCCCATCGAGATCGCGCCGAGGACGCCGTTTCCGCGTAGATGCGACGCGACGACGTAGACGCCGGGCATCACGTAAATGCCCACGAGACACGCGCCGACGAGGAAGCCCGCGGCAAGGCCGACGATGCGCGTGAGGGTGCCGGCGCTCGGCAGCGATCCGTGGGCGGCGATGGCGGTGACGACGGCGAGGACGATGAGGCCGAGGACGTCGTCGAGGACGGCGGCGCCGAGGATCACGCGCGTCTCGGGGCGCGCGGTCGCGTGGAGATCGGCGAGAACGCGCGCGGTGATGCCGACGCTGGTCGCGGAGAGCGTCGCGCCGACGAAGAGGTGCACCGTCGACGACGCGTTCGGCAGGAGCGCCGCGCTCACGCCGTAGCCGAAGAGCATCGGGAGGGCGACGCCCACCACGGCGACGAGGCCCGACGTGGGAGCGACTTTGCGCATCTCGCGGAGCGTCGACTCGAGCCCCACGTCGAAAAGCAAAAGGACGACGCCAAGCTCGGCGAGCGCTTCGACCGCGTGCAGATGCGCGACGTCGTCGAAGGCGTGAATACCGACGATGCCGAGATTGCCGAGAACAACGCCCGCGAGCAGCTCGCCGAGGACCGGCGGCTGCTTCAGTCGAAGAGCGATCTCACCGCCGATTTTCGCGGCAAGAAGGATGACGGCGAGGGCGAGCCACACCTCTCCTATGTACCAGTCACCCTAGCTCTCGATCGCGGAGATCGATCGCAAGTGTCGGCCCGGCACGCGAGACGCCGACCATCCCGTGCATGCCCGATCGCTCGCCCGACCGCAGGCCGAGAGCCGCGTGGGTGGCCCACGCATCGCGCGCCATCGAAGGCGTCCACGGCTCGGTCGCGGCGATCGTTTCGAGCGTGTCGTGCAGCACGCGCGCGCTCGCCGGCCGCTGCGCGGGCGCCTTGGCGAGGCACGCGAGGATTGCCGCCTCGAGGCGCGGCTCGATCGATTTCCCGAGGCGTGTCGACGGCGCAACCGGCACCGAGTGGAGGTGGTGGCCGCAGATCTCCACCACGGTTTTGCCTTCGAAAACCGTGCGCCCGGTGAGCAAGAAATAGCCGACTGCCCCCACGGCGTAGAGATCGGCGCGCCCGTCGAGCGATTCGGGCGACGTGATTGCCTCGGGCGAGAGATAGAGCGGCGTACCGGTGAGCACGTTCACGTTGCTCACCGCGATCTCGTTCTTGGTGTTGCCGAGATCTTTCACGAGGCCGAAGTCGACGACTTTGACAACGTCGGCCGCGCCGCCGCGCTCGCAGAGGATTACGTTCGCGGGCTTGATATCGCGGTGGATCAGACCCGCCGCGTGGGCCTCGGCGAGGGCGCCCGTCATCTGTGAGAGCAAGTGAACGACCCGGCCGGCGGGCTGCGGACCGCCATGCTTCACCAGCTGCTCGAGGGTGATCCCTTCGAGGTACTCCATCGCGTAATAGAAGAGCCCCGCGGGCGTGCGGCCAAAGTCGTAGATCGCAACCGTGTTGGGGTGCGTGAGCTTGCTCGTGAGCTGCACCTCGCGCTCGAAACGCGCCAAGTTGTGGGCGCCCGCGCGCTCCGGCGGGAGGAGCTTGATCGCCGTCGGGCGCCGCAGCATCGCGTGGCTCGCGCGGTACACCTCGCCCATTCCGCCTTCGCCTATCTTCTCTTCGAGGGTGTATTGGCCGAGGCGCAACACCTCTTCGACGCGCTTTTGCAGGCCGTAAATCACGTTCGAAATCACCACCGTGACGACGGCGGCGATGACCGACCACAGCGATATCTGCACCGCCGCGAGGATGGGCGGGCCGAGCCACGTCGGGTCGTTCCCTGAAAGGTGCCGCAAGAACGCGCCGATGATGAGCGGCACGAGGCTCACCACGCCGACGAAGAGAGTGCGGCCGCCGGCGCTCGGAATCACCGCGGCGCGCGCGACGAGGGTGTGCGTGATCGCGAGGACCAACATCAGCTCGGGGCGCGCGCGCGATTCGACGAAAAAGAGAATCGCCGTGTACGACCAACAGAGCGTGATCGTCCCGAAGCACTCCGACGCGCGCAAAAACCAGAGCGGGCGAACGCCCGTGCGGCAGTAGCGCCAGAGGAACGTGAGCTTGAGAACGATGGCGGCTTGGATGCCGTGGAGGATCGCCCACGGCGGAAGCGCAGTCTCGCCGTTGAGGAGGTTCGGGTAGAACCAGCGAAGGCTCGTTGCGAAGACGAACGTGAAGCAGAGGAGAACGCCCATCACACCGAGCATGAGGCGCGCGAAAAGCGCGACGCGCGCTTGGAGAAAGGCACGACCTTCTTCGGAGTCGGCCGACTGCGAGCCGAACGCGAAGAGGCTTCGAAAGGACGCGCCTAGGATCACCCGCTCTCCTCTCCCATGATGCGCGCTGTTCTCATAGACAGCTCAACTATAGGGCCTCCGTTCGTGACGGCCAGGCGCGCGGTTTTGCACACGAAAGCGCGCCTGTCTCGCCCATTCGGGAATTAGCAGGAGCACCCCTCGAGCTTCGCTTCGCTCTCGCGCACGGCGCGACGGGCCTCGGTGCAGCGGCCGTCGTGCTCGCCCGCGATTCGGCAGAGCGCGTCGGACGCTCGGCGCATCGAGGCGAACGCTCGGCATGCGCGCATGCACGGCGACTCGGCCCGCGCCGACGAGAGCGCCAGCTCCTGGTCGGGGGCGCTCTCGGCGCGCGGCGAAGGCGCGCTCGCAGCCTCGGCGGGCGTCACGGGATCGGTGGGCGTGGCGGGAGACGGTGCCGGCGCGTCGGCGCTGTCGGGAATGCCGTCGGAAACGCGCTCGGGCGCGAACTTCGCCGGCGGCAAACCGAGCGCGGCGCGTGCGCCGTTTATCTGCACTTCGGCCTCTTCGACGGTTCGAGGCGCGGGCTCCTGCGGGTACGCGGCGTTCTTCTGCGCGGCGCAGCCGGCGGAAAGCGTCGCGAACGTTGCGAGAAGCACGAGAGCGAGGCGCGGCGGCGTCGACGTCATCGACACCGAGAGTACGCGGAGTCACGCCTCGTGGGGGTCGGACTCGACGGCCTCGGCGTGCGACTCGTGCGCCGAGCCGGCGGTGAGCGCCGGAAGCGCGCGACTGCCCTTGGGCGCGATCTCCCGCTGATCGCCCAGCATCGTATCGACGAGGGCCAGCGTAGAAACGACGAGCTCGGCGAGGGCACCCTCGGGTGTGTCGTGATCGATGACGCCACCCGGGGTAAGCGTTTGCCCCAAGAACCGAAGCTGCGCGGCGGCCAGCGTGAGCGCCGTTCGCTCGTTGCCAGTGGGCGGCGCCGGGAGCGGCTGCGCGCTGATTCGTTCCGTGAGGTGTGTGGTCGCGCGAACGACACGAATGAAAATCGCGTCGCCACGAAGGAGGCCGCGCGAGCGCGCGCTCGAGAGACGACCGCCGAGCGATACGGCTTTTTGTACGAGCTCGATGGCCTTCACGACGTGAAAGAAAGCGCCCTCGCGCCTCCGCGGCAAGCGCGAGCGAGTCGAATCGCGGCAAATGCTGACGGACAAGGCGAACGACTGCCCGAACGCTATTTCGATATCCCTCATTGCCAATGGGAGACGTGGATTGGAGGTATTTCTTGCCCCATGCCACCTGGCGCGCCCCCGCTCGCCGTAGTAACTCGGCCCAATGGCATTACCCGGTTCGACGTCTTCTCTCCTCGCCGTTCTGTCCCTTGGCGCGCTCGGTCTCTTCTCCTTCACATCGGCAGCGTGCGGCTCCGATGCATCGACCGACGGGTCGAATCCGGGCGACGGCACGTCGACAACGGGCGGCGCATCCACGACGGGCGGCAGCACGTCCACCACGGGCGGTGCATCGACGACCGGCGGCGCATCGACGACCGGCGGCTCCGGCACCACGGGCGGCGCCGGCACCACCGGCGGCTCCTCGGCGACGTGCGCTCCTCCGCCCGTCTGCGACGCCGCCCCGATGGATCCGGGCCCTGCCCGCCCGTGGCACGGCAGTGCGCCCTTCGGCAGCGCGAACCACCGCGGTCGCGACCTCTTTCTCGAGCTCAACGCCACGTCGCCGCAATGGGTGCTCGCGAAGTTCGCCTACGGCGCGGCGATTCTCGAGGCGGGCATCAAGGGGGAAGACGTCGACGTGTATCTCCTCCGCGACTGCGGCAACACGTGGGAAAAGCTCGGGACGACGCAGACGACGAACGCCGCAAGCCACGCCGCCGTGGAGGGGATTACGGACGAAGCGGGGCGCATTTTCTTCGAGATTCCCGCCGCGAAGAAGCTCGGCGTCGGCCGCCACCGCCTTCGACTCGTTGTCGCGGGCGACCTCTCGGCGACCGAGCTTTTCATCGAAGTCGTCCCGCAGAACGCGCCGATGTTCGTGAGCGATGTCGACGGGACGTTGACCACGTCGGAGACGGCGCAGTTCACGTCGCTCTTCACCGGATCGATCCCGGATGCAAACGTCGACGCGGCGCAGGCCTTGTCGCTCCTCGCGGAAAAGGGGTATCGGCCGATGTACATCACCGCGCGCCCCGAATGGCTCGTTCAAAAGACGCGTGAGTGGATCGCGTCGAAGGGGTTCCCTGCCGGGATCATCCACACGACCCTCGGCGGAACGGGCGCCACCGGCACCGCGGCGACGACGTTCAAGTCGGACGACCTCGCAAACCTTGCAACCAAGTCGCTCAAACCCACGTACGTATTCGGCAATACGAATACCGACGCCGACGCCTACGACAACGCAGGAATCAACCCGCTCGATCACCGCGTTTTCTTTCAGTACACGGACACGGCCCACAATGGACGTCGCATCGAGGCGTACACGTCGCTCCTGCCGGAAATCGGCGCGTTGGCTCACGTCTGCCCCTGATCCCGCGTTGCACGAATCCCGCGCCTAGAGTCGCTCGACGTTGGTGGCCGTAGGCGCGACGCTCTCGATGATACGCTCGTAGTCGTGGCGCGCGAAGAGGTGCTCGTAGCCCTGCCCCCGCAGGTCCAGATGGCGAGCCACGTCCGCGGCACGGTGCTCCTTTCCTCGCTGCGATCGCTCCGAAAGCGCGACCTTCTCGACCGCTACATGGCGAGCTTGAACGTCGCGTACCACCCGGAGGTGATGTCGATCACAGCGCCAACCTGGTACCCGATTCCCCTCGCCGATGCCCATTACAGCGCCTGCGACGCCCTCAACCTCTCGGCCGTGGTGGCCCAAGAGATCGGCACCGAATCGAGCCGTTTCATCAACGAATCCGTTGTCCGAACGCTCGCGCGCGCTTCGCGGGAAGCCGGCGCCACGCCGTGGTCGGCTCTCTCACTGATTCCGCGGTTGATGGAGCGTACCTGGCAAGGCGGCGCCATTGGCATTTGGCGCGTGGGGCCGAAAGATGCCCGCCTCGAGTGGCACGGACAGCCTGTGGCGCGTCACCCGTATTACCGAGTCGCGCTTCAAGGGTTTACGAATGCCCTCGTGACGATGTTCGCGCGCACCGGCGTTGTTCGACAGATTGCGACGCGCGGGCCGCCCAGCATGGTTGCGTTGCGCATCTCGTGGGTCTGAGCCGCGCCCAAACGCACGCACAAATCCGCAGGAACGTAGCCCTTTCGACACCTTTCGCAACTCTAAGTTGCGATTTGTGGCGGGCGCACTTTTGCCGTACCTCGAGTGCGGAACGCCTCTCAACGCACGAGCATCCGTAATCACGCATGAGTAGAAATCGCGTCAAGGCGTTGGTCGACGGCATGGTCGACTTTGGCGGTCGGTCACCGGCAACCGTGCTGGGGGTCGCCTTCGCCATCATGGTGGCCTGCTGGGCCTACGCGTCCCATCTGCAGATTCGCTCGGACGTTCTCGAGCTTCTGCCGCGCGACAGCCCGGGCTTTCAAGCGTTCGAGCGCCGCCTCGAGCGGGTCGGCGGCCGCGCGACGCTCATCGTGCTGGCCGAATCGCCGGACCGGAGCGCCAACGAGGCGTTCATCGACAAGATGCGCGACGGCGTCGAGGGGATGGCGAAAGCCCGCGTCGACTGCGTGGCCACGTGCAGCGACAACGCATGCCGCGACAAATGCGGGCCGGAGATGATCGCCTTCGTCGAGGCGGGGACGAAAGACGTTCGAAGCTTCTTCGAAGCGCGCAAATGGCTTTACGCGAATATCGAGGATCTCAAAGAGGCCGATACGACCCTCGAGCGCCAAATTGCCATTCAGAGCGGCCTCGTCGAAGACCTCAGCGACGACGCCCCGGTTGCGGCCACCAAAGAGCACGCCCTTGGTCTCGACAAGTTCAAAGACAAGGCGAAATCCCAGGCGAGCTCGCGCGACGACTTTCCCAGCGGCTACTTCGCGTCCAAAGACGGCACGCAGATCATGCTTCGCATCTTCTCGACCACGTCGGGCATGGGCGGCGGCAAAGACGACGTGCTCCTCGCGCGCGTGAAGCAAATCGCGACCGACCTGAAACCCACGTCGTTCAACCCGACGATGCACGTCGGCTTCGGCGGCGACATCGCGAACGCCGCGGCCGAAAAAGAGTCGCTCATGAGCGAAGCCGTCGTCGCGACGAGCATCGCCCTCGCACTTATTTTGGCCGGGGTCGTCTGGTTCTACAGGTCGGCCTGGGCACTCTTGCTCGTCGGCTTTCCGCCTATCTTCGGCGTCGGTTGCGCCTACGCCTTTGCCACCTGGCGCTACGGCTTCGTCAACGTCGCCGGCGCGTTCCTCGGCGCGATCATCATTGGCAATGGGGTCAATTACCCAATTGTCCTCTACTCGCGTTACAAAGAATTTCGCGCCCGCGGAATGACGCCGGACCACGCCCGGCGTGAAGCGGTGTGGAACGCCTTCCGCGCCGAGCTCGTCGGTTCCACCGTGGCGAGCATCGCCTACGGCTCGCTGACGGTGACCAACTTCCGCGGCTTCAGCCAGTTCGGCATGATCGGCTTCATCGGCATGCTGCTCGTGTGGATCTCGATGATTCCGTGCCTCCCGGCGCTTATCGTCGTCTCCGAGAAGGTCCAGGCGAAGCTGCCCAAGTGGATGCGCGAAAGCGGCGCCGAGCTCGGCAACGACGGAAGCCGCGGGCCGGTCTCGCGCTTTGTGGGCGACATCACCGCGCGCTACCCGTGGGCCTTCGTGGGGACGGCGATCGTGGTCACGCTCGTTACGGCGTACCCGCTCATCTCGTTCTTGAAAGACCCTTGGGAGTACGACTTCAACAAGTTGAGCTCGAAGGGGTCGCAGACGAGCGGCCCGGCGCAGTGGTCCGCGAAGGCCGAAGTGATCCTGCAAGGGAGCATGAACCTCGCGGGCTCTCTCGTCCTCGTCGACCGCCCCGAGCAGGTGAACGAGGTGAAGGCGAAGGTGCTCGCGAACG
>JANXMC010000426.1 GCA_025354825.1 Myxococcales bacterium | reverse complement strand
GCAGTCTTAGAGGCGGCCCACGACAAGCAGATCGTTCACCGCGATCTCAAGCCCGACAACCTGTTCATGACGGACAAGGGTGTCCTCAAGGTTCTCGACTTCGGCATCGCGCGGCTTCGCGACGGCAAGACGAACCGCACGAAAACAGGCCTCTTGATGGGCACGCCGTCGTTCATGGCGCCCGAGCAGGCCCTGGGCCGATCGTCCGATATCGACGGCAGCACCGATCAATGGGCGATCGGCGCTACGATTTTCTCGCTGCTCTCCGGGCGCCACGTTCACGAGGCCGAGACCGACAACGAGCTCATCATCTACGCCGCCACGCGCCCTGCGCGGAGCCTCGCGAGCGTCGTCCCCGATGCGCCGCACGAGCTCGTCGAGGCCGTCGACAGATCCCTCGCATACGACCGGGTGAAGCGCTTTCCCGACGTCGTGGCGATGCGTTCGGCCCTCGCGCCTATCCTCGCGAGCGTCACCTCCGGCCGCGCCGGCGGCGTGTCGACATCGACCGCGCCGGGCATCAACCCCGGCATCGTGCCCGGGTCGCCGTCGGGTCTGAATCAGAGTCAGGGGCAGCCCACCAACCGCCGTGGGAGCGTCTCGCCGGGAGGGCGGCGCGCGTCGGTCAAACCGGGGACGTCGCCCGGCGCCGAGCGCCACGACCCGAACCACACGCTCGATGAGGGCGACGCCTTTGGCGACAACCTTTCGGGCGCGCGCGATCTCTTTCAGCGGTTCGAAAAGGCGCTCACCACGCGGCACCAGTACGGAGCGGCGCACCCGGAGTCGGCGCGCCGCTACGAGGCGCTGTTCCAAAAGGCGACCGAGGAGCTCGGCAAGACGGAGGCGGGGCTCGCCGTCAACGTAAACCCCTATTCGTTTTACGTCGGGACGGAGACGCTTTGGGAGCCGAAGCCGCCCCTCGACCAAGTGCCCTATCGCCTCTTCGCCGACGGCGTGCGCCTGATTGCGTTTCTCCCCGGCCTCGCGGATCACGAGCTCGCGACGTTCATCAAGATCATCTCGAGCGATCCCACGAAGGACATCCCCAACGGCGAGAATCTTCTCACCATGATTTGGGACGCCGCCTTCAACCACATCACGTGCGAAGAGGTCGACACCTTCACCGACGGCGATCAGGGCGCGCGCCAAAAGTTCGAACAAGAGCGAAACAAGATCATGGCCCTCGCGCGGTTCGACACCGGCGAGCAGCTCTTGGCGTCGTGGCGAAGCCGATCGAGCGAGGCGCGCGCGGCGGGCGGCGCGAAGCAGCAGGCGCTCATGAGCAAGCTGTCGTCGCGTCTCGCGACCGGCGAGGAAGACAGCGCGCGCGCCGCAACGATGCGCACGTTCGCGGGCGAGCGAAAGAACGCCGCGTCCGCACCCGTTGCCCTTGGCGATGCGCTCCGTGTCGACAGCGCGACCCGCGCCACGTTGGCCGCGCGCTTCAAGTCGGACATGGGCGCGGTAGGCGAGCGCTTCGTCGTGGCGGCGGGGAACGCGTTCCTCTTTGCGGCACGCCAGGGGAAGCCCCAAGCCGCGACCGCGCCGCTCAAGTTGGCCATCGACGGCCTCTCCAAAGACGCGCCCGCCGACGCCGTCGAGTTCGTGTCGGCGCTTTGCCGCGCCGTCGAAACGAACGACCCCGTCGAGACGGAAGCGCTCCGGGCGACCTTCGCCGCCCTCCTCGTGGGCCCCGAGGCGATGAAGCGCCTGCTCGACCACGCGGGCGGCCCCGAAGGCCCGCAGAATGACTTCGCACGGGGGCTCGCGGTCATCTTGGGGTACGTCGACGCGACGCACCTCTCGGCCGTTCTCGCCACGCTCCGTGGATCGCCCAACACGCCGCTCCTCGACGTCTTTCTCAAGTACGTCGCGCGCGTCGCGACAGACCACGAAGACGACATCGGCGAGCTGCTCGCCGTCGCCGAGACGGATCTCGCTCTCGCCCTTTTGCGGATTCTCGCCGCGATGGGAACGCATGCCGCAAAACAGAACATCACGCTCGCGAACAAGAACCCGAACGCGGTCGTTCGCATCGAGGCGATAGGCCACCTCGAAGGCGTATCGAGCGAGAAGCTGCGGCTCGAGCTTCGGCGACTCATCGAAGACGCGGAGACCGGCGTTCGCCAAGCGACGCTCGTCTCGATGGCGAAGTACAAGATCAAGATCGCCGGGCCGTTCTTGGTGCTCCGCGTCCGCTCGCCCGTCTTTTCCCAGCTCCCCATCGAAGAGCGGCGCCAGGCCCTCGCGACCCTCGTCGAGCTCGCGCCCTCCCGCGCCGAGGCCGTGGCCATCGATTTGCTTGCCGAAAAAGGGGGGGTCTCGCGCTTCGTGGCGAACGACGGCGTCACGCAGACGAAGCTCCTCGCCATCGAGACGCTCGACGCCGCAGGCTCGTCGGCCGAGGCGACGGAGGTGCTGACGGCACTCACGCGTGGCGGCTTCTTCTCGAACGACAAGCTGAAAGAGCGGGCGACGCTCGCCCTGCGCTCCGTGCTCGCGCGCCAAGCGCAGCCCGCGGCTGCAGCTCCGCAGACCCAGTCCGGCCAGAAGAGGTAACCCGGTGGCAGAAGCAGAAAAGCAGCCTCACGAGAGTCGTGAGTTCATCGCGCGCTGCGTGAGCGGCTCCACCGCCAACCCCGTACTGGAGCAGATTCGCGAAAAGGGCTCGGAGGCGATGTTGTCGGTATTCCGACTCATCAAAATAGCGCAAGTGCACTCGGCCGAGAACGACGCCGTCAAACGCACCGTCGAACAGTCCCACAAAATCCTCATCGACTTCGCGGCGGCCGTCGGCGGCGTGGTAAGCCTCACCTGGTCGGACGAGACCGTCTTCGTCTGCGGGCAGCACCTCTGCGCATCGCGCCCCGTGTACCAATCGGCCGCCGAGCTCGGCGCGATCTTCGCGCGCTGCGGCGCCTCCGAGCTGCAGATTGGCGGCGGTATTTCGCCCGAGGAGCTTCTCCTTTTCACGGTGACGATCGCAGGCTTCGTGCGCGGTGAAATCACCCCCGAAAAGGTGGCCGAGCGCCGCTTCACGAGCCTCGCGCTTCGTCAGACCGATCTCTCGTTGGTCAACAAGGGGCAAGACGAAGCGCTCTCGCCCCGCGAGCAGATTCTGAAGCTCTATGCGTCGGCCCTTGTGGTCATGCGCAAGTTCGTCGAAGGCGTCGCCTCCGGCTCCACGGTATTGCCCTTTCGACTAAAGCGAATATCGCAACGCTTGGCCGGGCTCGCCGAAATGGACGACCCTGCGTTTCTCGGCCTCATGACGATGGCGACGGCCCATCGCGACGACGCGGGGCGTGCCGTTCACGGCGCGATTCTGGCAGTGCTCACCGCGCGACAAATCACGACCGATCGCGTGATTCTCGCGAACCTGGCGATGACGGCGCTCCTCGCCGACTCGGGGCGCATTCGCGTTGCCGGCCCGCGCGCGGGGGCCACCTTCCTTCAGCTCGCCGACAACGTCGAAGCCGCCGTTCCGCCGCTCACGAGCGCCATCGGTCTCGCCATGGGCGGCGTGAACGCGGCGACCGCACGCCGCGTCGTCACGTCGTTCGAAACGACGTGGATCGAGCGCGAGCGAATGATGGGCGCCGTTTATCACAAGAAGCTCGCGCCCCTCTTCGAGACGAAGCTTCTTTACGCCGTTCGCCAACTCATTCTCAAGCTCGCCCCGCGCGATCAGTCCCAGGCCCTCGCGCCCGTCGATGCGCTCGCCGCCGTCGGCGACGATCCGCTCGTCGACCCCATCGTCTTCAAGCTCCTCGTCAAAGCGGTCGGCCTCGTCCCGTGCGGCTCCGTCGTCGAGCTCGAGACCGGCGAGTGGGCCGTCGTCGTCGGCCCCTCGGCCGATTCGAACGCCGTCGATCGCCCCAAGATCCGTGTGGTGATGGACCGCGGCGGGCGCGTCATCGATCCGCCCCTCGACGTCGACCTCGGGCGACCCGCCGAAGGGCGCACCTATCCGCGCATCGCGCGCATCGTCGAACCGTCGGAATCGAAGTTCAACGTCGCGCGCGTCTTCGTGTCCTGAGGGCTTCCAAAGGCTTGCCGCTCACAGCTGGACGTGCAGCGGCTGCACGACCGCCTTGAACGCATCGAGGCGCTCGCACCGCTCCCACATCGCGCGCAGCGCCGGTCGCTCGACCTCGGCGATGAGCGTCGGGTGCGCCTCGGTCAGGATCCGATAGACGCACGCCACGGCGATGTCGGCGTGGGTGAGCGCCCCGAACCAGTAGTCGAAGGCGATTGCCGCGCGCTCCCGTTCGAGGTGGTCGAGCACGTCGTGGATCTGCCGCCTGCAGCGCGTTACCCAGACTTCGCTGCGCGCAACGTCGGTGCGGAGAACGTGCTCGTAGAGAAGACTCACGGCTTTGTCGCCGAGCCCCATGGCGAGTGCCGCGACGCGCAGCACGTCGCGCCGAGCCTTGCCCGAGCGTGGCACGAGAGTGCGCCCCTCTGGGGCGATGTCGTCGAGGGCGTCGAGAATTGCGAAGCTCTCGACGAGCGCGTCGCCGTCGTCGGTCACGAGCACCGGAACGCGCCGCAGCGGGCTCACGGTCGCGACCTTGTCCGCGTCTGCCCAAACGGACCACGGCCGGTGCTCGTAGCGCAGACCGTAAATCTGCAGAGCAACGGCGACGCGACGAACGAACGGTGAGTCGTACTGCCCGATGAGGATCATGAGGCGTCGAGTGTACGCCTGCCGACTTCGGACGAGAACGCCGGAAGCGCGACCGACGTGGTCGCCCATCTCGATGCGCTTCTCTGCGCCTCGCGCCTCATCGTTCGTCTCTCGGTGACGGAGAGCGACGCCGCGACGTTCTTCGCGAAAGCGGCTGTCGTTCCCCGGGATGGGAGCGGGCTCTGGATCGACGATGTCTCGCGAATCTTGCTGAAGGATCCAGACGGCATTTTTCTATGGCGTGGCTAAGCAGAGCGGCGGCGGCATCTCCTTCACGAGCACCGTCGGTGTCGGAACAACGTTCCGGATGTCGCATCGTCGTAAATGGCAATCGCCCCCGGCTTGCTGCGAAGAATGGGCGCAACCGATTCGGCGCGAGGCCGACAGACACCCAAATGGGGGTATCGAAATGCGCCCCGTTCCCGTTGCGGCCATCAGCGTTTTCTAGCTGTTTGCGTTGAACCTAAGCTCCGCTACCCTTCGCCACTACGCTTCCGATCCGCACGAGAGAGAGCACGAACGAGTGTCGGCCCCCCACGAAAGTTCCCATGAGTTGGAGGGGCTGCCCGTTCAAGGGCAGATTCTCGCCTCGAAATTCGAAGTCGAGCGCGTGCTCGGCGTAGGCGGAATGGGCGTCGTCGTCGCGGCGCGCCACCTCCACCTCGGTCACCGCGTCGCCATCAAGTTCATTCGCGGCGCCGCGGCGCGGGACGGCGCGTCGGTCGCGCGCTTCCTTCGTGAGGCGCGCGCCGTTCTCGGCATTCGCAGCGAGCACGTCACCAAGGTTCTCGACGTCGGCACCCTCGAAACGGGCGCGCCGTACATCGTGATGGA
This sequence comes from Myxococcales bacterium, assembly GCA_025354825.1. Lineage (GTDB taxonomy): Bacteria > Myxococcota_A > Polyangia > Polyangiales > Polyangiaceae > JANXMC01. The sequence continues at coordinate 10,737 of JANXMC010000426.1, read as the reverse complement.
ATACCTCGACGGGACCGACCTTTCCGAAGTGGTTCAGGCCAACGGCCCCCTTGGTGTCGAGCAGGCCGTCGGGCTCGTTTTGCAGGGGTGCGAAGCCATCGCCGAGGCGCACTCGCTGGGCATCGTCCACCGCGATCTGAAGCCGTCGAACGTCTTCATCGCGCGCCGCGCGGACCACACGCCTCTCGTGAAGATTCTCGATTTCGGTATCTCGAAGGTGAACCCTCAGGGCGACGCGAAGGGGCGCGCCGAAGACCAGAATCTCACGGCGAGCGGCTACGTTTTGGGCTCGCCCGCGTACATGTCGCCCGAACAAATTCGAAGCGCGAAGGGGACCGACGCGCGAAGCGACATTTGGGCAATCGGTGTGATTCTTTACGAAGTGCTCACCGGCCTCTCCCCGTTCGCGGGCGAGACGATGGGCGATATCCTCGCGAAGATAGTCTCCGAGCCGCCGCGCCCGCTCAACGAGCTCCGGCGCGACGTTCCGCCCGCCCTCGCGGCGCTCATCGGTCGATGCCTCGAACGCAACGTCGCACACCGCGTGCAGTCCGTGGGCGAGCTCGCCGTGGGCCTTTTGCCCTTTGCGCCGCGGGGGAGCGAAGTTCTCGTAGAGCGGATTCGGCGCATCTCGGCGCCCAACGGCGGCGCCATGGCGCTCGCGCAAACGTCGGCCGCGGGCGTTTCCGTTCAAGCCGCGTCGAATCCGGGCGCCGCGCCGTACCCCACGCCGGGTCAAATGCCGAGCCCCTCGCCGGGGTTCACGCCGGGCCAAATGCCGGGCGCGCCCGCAGGGCATACGCCGGGTCAGATCGCGATGCCCGGCGGCCCCACGCCCCCCGGTTACGAGCGGCAGCGGACGATGACGGCGGGCGTTTGGCAGCAGGCCGAAACGCGCACGTCGACGAACAGCCCGCGTCGTGTTTCGCGCACGCCGTTCGTGCTCGCAGTCGCATCGATCCTCGCCGTGCTCTCCCTCGTTGCCGTCGGTGTCGTGCGCACGCGGGCGTCGGAGAAGTCGCTCACGTCCGCATCGGCCGAGGCGCCGTTTTTCGACGCTTCGCCGGGCGTGATTTCCGCCGCGACGACCGATCTCGCGGCCCCGTCGGGGAGCGTCATCGTCGTTCGCCCTTCGACCTCGACGGCCGACGCGGGGGTGGCCGTACCCCCGGCCACCGCCCACGACGACACGCCGTCGCCCCCTGTCGACTCCGCGGCCCGCGCTCCCGGTCGCGCGCCCCACGCGGCGCCCGATCCGGCGCCCCGCGCGGCGCACCCTGCGCGCCCGGCCCCGGGCATACCGGCGCGCCCCACGCCGGCCGCGAATGCTGACGATCTTTTCGAACGCCGGCAGTGATACCGAAGTACCGAATCACCGCGTAACCGAGTCTCAGGGGATCTTATGAATCATCGTCTGCTTTCTGCGTCGCTCGTTCTCGCCTGTCTTGGGTCCGCGCCCGTCGCGCGGGCCGACGTTCAGACTGACAAAGCCACCGCCGAAGCGCTCTTCGGAGAAGCGCGGCGCCTCATGGCCGCCGGCAACTTCGAGCAGGCGTGCCCGAAGCTCGCGGAGAGCCAGCGGCTCGACCCCGCGCCGGGCACCACGCTCAACTTGGCAAACTGCTACGAGCGCGCAGGGAAGACGGCGAGCGCGTGGGCGGCGTACAAGGACGCCGAGGCCGCGGCTTCGCGGGCCGATCAGAAAGACCGCGCCGCCCTCGCGCGCAAGAAGGCGGCGGTGCTCGAAATGCAGCTCGCCACCGTGACGATCCTGGTCTCGCCCGACGCCACGATTCCGGGGCTGGACGTTCGGCGGGACGGCGTGAGCCTCGCACAAAGCGCCTGGGGCACGGCGCTCCCGGTCGACCCGGGCAGCCACGAAGTCGTCTCGTCGGCGCCCGGTCGGCGAACCTGGTCGACCAAGCTCCAAGTCGACGCGGGGACTCGTCAGTCGGTCACAGTCCCGAAGCTGGAAGAAGAGCCGGTTGCCGTTGCGCCGGCGTCCGACGCGCCGGCTGGCGAGAACGCGGCGGCAACCACTGGGCTCGCTCCGAGCGCGCTCGTCGCCGACACCAGCACGTCCCCTGGTCAAACGCAGCGCATCGTCGGCCTTACGACCGGCATCGTCGGCCTCGTGGCAATCGGCGGCGGCGCGTTCTTCGGCCTTAAGGCCGGCAGCACCTACGACGACGCGAAGGCGGCATGCGGCGGAACGACCGCCTGCAAAACCGACGAAGGCTTGCAAAAGCGGAGCGACGCCGACAGCCAGGCCACGCTCTCGACGGTCGCATTCATCGCAGGCGGCGCGCTCCTCGCGGGCGGCGCGGTGATCTACTTCACGGCTCCCAAAAAGAAGACGGCAGCGGCCGCCTTCGCGCCCGATACGCGCGTGCGCATGGGTGTGAGCCCGAGCCCCCAAGGTGCAATGTTCTCGATGCACGGCACGTTCTGATCCGCGTCGTGAGCACGGCGCCATCCAAACGGAGACATTGAAGGAAAGGGCGTCGTCCTCCACAATCCGATGTCGGGCGCAGTCGTATCCGCGGTCTCTGTCGCGGTCTCGCTTTCGGTCTTGCAGCGCCCCCATTCGCCCTAGCTTCGGAGAGGACTTCCAATGCCCGCGCGCGGCCCTATCACCGTCGAGTCCCCGCTGGCTCCCGACGCGCTCGTTTTCGTATCCATGCACGGCGTCGAAGCCTTGGGGCGCCCCTTCGAGTACGTCGTCGATCTCGTCAGCGAAGACCCGAACATCTCCCTTGGTGACCTGCTCGGCCAGCCCCTCACGGTGAAGCTCGAGCTCGACGGCGGCGAGCATCGCTGCTTCCACGGCCTCGTGACAGAGGTCGACTTCGCTGAGAGCAGCGGCCCGCGCGCGGTGTACCGCGTCACAATCCGCCCGTGGCTCGCGCTCCTCGAGAACACGACGAACTGCCGCATTTTCCAGACCAAGAGCATTCCGGAAATCTTGAAGGAGATCTTTCGCGATCGCGGCTTCACTGACTTCGAAGAAGCGCTCACGGGTGAATATTCGAAGAACGATTACGTGGTTCAATACCGCGAAAGCGACTTCAACTTCATCTCGCGCCTCTGCGAAGACGCTGGCATCTATTATTTTTTTCGCCATTCCGAATCGGCGCACACGCTCGTTCTGTCCGACGCGGTGAGCGCCCACAAGCGCACGCCGGGCTGCGAGCAGCTCCCCTACGCGCCGCACGACGAGAACCGCCTTCGGCTCGAAGAGTACGTCGACACGTGGCGCCTCACGAAGCGCCTCACGCCGGGCAGCGTCGCGCTGCGCGACTTCGACTTCGAAAAACCGAATGCCGATCTCTCGGCGAGCCTCGCGGCGCCCAAAGAGCACGCCCGCGCCGACTACGAAGTTTACGACTACCCGGCGGCCTACCGCGTTCGGAGCGACGGCGAAAAGCAGGCGCGCCTCCGCCTCGAGCAGCGCCACGAGCGACACGAGCAGGTGCGCGGCCACACGAACGCGCGCGGCTTCACGCTAGGCGCGCTCTTCGAGCTCTCCAGCCATCCGCGCGACGATCAGAACCGCGAATACCTCATTACGATGACCGAGCTCACGCTCTCGGGGCACCAGCTCGAGACTGGCCCGTCCGACGAGCCGTTCACGTTCTCGTGCGACTTCTCGTCGATCGATTCGAAGGTTCCTTTCCGCTCGGCCGCGAATACGAAGAAGCCCACGGTCGAAGGGCCGCAAACGGCCATCGTCGTCGGCAAAGCCGGCGAAGAGATTTGGACCGATAAATACGGCCGCGTGAAGGTCCAGTTTCATTGGGATCGCCTCGGCGAGCGGAACGAGAGCTCGTCGTGCTGGGTGCGCGTCGCGCAGGCGTGGGCCGGTAGCAACTGGGGCTCGATTCACGTTCCGCGTATGGGGCAAGAGGTCATCGTCGACTTCCTCGAAGGCGACCCCGACCGGCCGATCATCACCGGGCGCGTCTACAACGGCAGCAACATGCCGCCCTACGGTTTGCCGGGGAGCGCGACGCAGAGCGGAATCAAGAGCCGAAGCTCGAAAGGTGGCGGCGCCGCCAACGCGAACGAGATTCGAATGGAGGACCGCAAAGGGTCCGAAGAGTTTTTCGTGCAGGCCGAGAAGGACATGAACTCGGTCATCAAGCACAACGAGACCCGCAGCGTCGGCGTCGACAGAACTGTGTCGATTGGAGCGAACGAAACGAAGAGCGTAGGCGCCAACGAGACCATCACGGTGGGCGGCAACGAGGCGCGCACGGTGAAGGGGAACGAGACGATCGACATCACGAAGAACGAGACCGTCACCATCGGTGGCAACGAGAGCAAGTCGGTAAAGGGGAACGAGACGGTATCGATCACCGGAAACGACACGCTCACCGTCACGGGCGCTCAGCACATCACGGTGAAAGCCTCGCGCGACGAGAAGGTCATGGTCTCCGACACGATCACGGTGGTGGGCGCACGAAGCCTCACGGCCGCCGCGCACACGGTGACAGTCGGTAAGCGAACGAAGACCGTGGCGACCAGCGAAACCGTGACCATCGGAACGAAGTACGGGCAGACCGTCGGCGGCGCCGCGAGCATCAGCATCACGGGGGCGCGAACCGAAAGCGTTGGCGGCGACAGCAGCATCACCGTCAAGGGCGGTCACACGTTGAGCGTCACCAAAGCGGGCGCCCTGAGCTTTAAGAAGACGCTCGTCATCGACGCCACCGACGAAATCGTTCTCAAGTCGGGCGAGGCGTCCATCACCCTCAAGAAGAATGGCGATATCGCCATCAAGGGGAAGAACATCACCCTCGAGGGGAGTGGCAAGATAGGCGTCAAAGCCTCGTCCGACCTCACGCTGAAGGGGAGCAAGATCGGTCAAAATTAGGCGCTCGGCGGGCGCGCTCGCGCGCCACCGCGTCTTCTCGCGTTTCCGCGCGGCTCCGAGTATGACCTTTCGAAGAGAGGCTGAATGCGAAACGCTTCCTTTGCAATCGTAGCCGTCGCGCTAGCGCCGCTCGCCGGGTGCACGTCGTACCCGTTTCACATGCCGGGCTCGGTCGACGTTCGGCAGTACACGACGTCGCCGAGTGGCGGCTCCGCGCTCAGCGCGTTGCGTCTGCGACCCGATGTCTGCGAGGGTGTCGATCTCCGCGCCGACTACGCCGTGCTGAACGAAGCCAGCTTCGTGACGTTTCTCGAGCGCCAAAAGTATACCGTCGATACGCAGCGCCAGCAGGTCGACCCAAAGCGGCCCGAGCTTCACTACGTCTTCGTGACCGTGCCGGGGTTCGTCGACGCCGTGCCGCTTCGTGTTGCGGTATTGCCCAATGCCGACGACGCCGGCCGTGCGCTGCACGAGGCGCTTCTGCAATACGGCAAAGGGTCGTGGGGAGTGCATCGCGGCAACATCGCCGTGCTCGGCCCGCGAGGGCCAACCGACGACGACATCGCCTTCGCGTCGACGACGAAGCTCGCGTGCTGGGGCACGCTCACCATCGCAGAGTCGGGCGAGGCGTACGTCGTCCCCGGCGGGTACACGGAACCGTGAGGAGCAGCGACGTGACGAGGCTTCTTTACTCCGTTCTTCTCGCGGCGGTCACGCTGGCGACGGCCTCGTGTGGCCACTCGAAGCCCCCCGTCGACAAGCGCACGGTCTTCGATCCTGGCTCGGCGCCCACGGGCGGCCCCGAAGGGTCGCGCGATTGGGAGCAGCCGATGCCCGCGCTCGACCGCGCTGTCGGCGCCAAGCACGCACCCTTCACGGGTGTGTCCGTCCTTCGCGGCGGCGTGCGCTTCTCACGCCCCGCGCGGTGGATGATCCGCGACGGCAGCGCCGCGCCAGGGCAGTCGTACATTCGCTACGTGTCGCCCGACGCGTATTCGTTTGCCCTCTACGAGCGCATCGACTCGGCCGGCGATTCGTGGAAGGTCATTCAGCAGCGCTACGAGGACGACGTCTCCGCCGCCGGCGCGAAGGCCGTGGGGCGCAACGTTCCGATGGCGACGGGCTTCAACCAGGGGCGCGCCTACACGATCGAGCGCGCGCAGCCCGCGCCGTCGCGCAGCCGCGAGATCATCGTGAAAAGCGAGAACCGCGTCGTGCTCGTTCAAATCGTGAGTCAGGGCGCCGACCTCTCTCGGCTCAGCGCCGATCTTCTCGAGGTTCTCGACCATCTCGAGGTTCTCTAAGCATGACGCCGCTCGATCTTCTCTCGGCCGCCAAAGGTGCCCTTCGCCCGTCGGTTGCGCTCTGCCTCCTCGCCAGCAGCGGCTGCGGGGCGGCCGTCGTCAATTCGCGAATCGAAGACAAAGCACGCCGTGACGTGCCAATTGCGATTTGCCGAAAGCCGCTGACTGCCCAAGACGTTTTCGACAACGGTGCGCTCCACCCCGAGGCCTACTGGAGCGCTATTTTTACCGGCTTTCACGGCTTCGGCGCGCCCCTCGATTCGTCCGTTCGTAACTGCGTCGGCGAGACACCCTTCGCGAGCGACGCGCAGTCTGCGCCCTCCCCCCTCACGCTAACGCCCAATCAAGCGACCATCGGCGGCGGCGAGGACGGTCTTCAGGCGGTATGGCTTCGCGCCGCGCCGCCGAGCGACCACGTCACGACGGGCGCGCTAGCGCTCGTGCGCGTGAGGCCAACAGAGCTCAACGTCTACGCCCTCGGCGCCTACCGCGGCAGCGCGCTCCACACGCGCTTCGGCTTCGCGAAATTGGGCGCCCTTCCGGCGCTCATTGCCTGGAGCGACGCCTGCGCCGACGGCGCGGCGGGCCTCGAATGCGAGAATACGCTCGCCGTGTACGTCACGAACGGCGGCCAGCTCGTCCCCACCGGCAAGGCCACGACCGAGCGCGTCGGCTTCGGAACGATGAAGGACGTGGGTCGCGTGAAGTGGCGCCTCACCACCGAGCCGCCGATGTTCGACGCCAAGGGGATGCGCATCAAAGAGAAGCTCACCGCGCGCGACGCGCGCGAGGACGAAGTGCGCAAGCTCGAAGGGCAACGCGTCTACGTCCTCAAGAACGGCGAGCTTGTTCCCACGGGCGAGAGCCTCTGGGCGCAGGTCGACAAGCAGTAGCGCGCGCGCGCACCCGCATCCGCGTGCTGCACCGTGGCGTCGGTCGCCACCACTCAACGACGCAGAACGCAACTGTCGGTCGCCTCGCTCAGGCGCCGTAGCCAGCGCGCCCTCGCGACGGCGGCTGCGGGTGCGCGCATCGGTTACGGGAGTTACGGGCAGCGAGAGAGATTAGGGATTTGGTTTTTCGCGCCGCGAGAGATAGTCGCGATACGAGGCGGCGAACTCCGAGCCGAAGACGAGCTCGAAGGTGCGCGTCTCGTTCGTCATTTCTTCGTAGTGCGTTTGGTACGTTTTCCAGAGAGCGCGGTACCGCCCTAACACCGCGCTGACGCCTTGGTTTCCGCCTTCGTCGAGGAGGTGCTCGATTTTCTCGGGGGAGAGCTCGTCGAGGAGCGCTTGCACGCCGCGCATGACGCCCTCGAGCAGCGCGAGCTGATGGATGATGAGATCCGCGAAGATCGATTCGACGGCGCGCGGCGCGTCGTAATCTTGATTTCGCCAATCGAGAAGAGCGGCGGCAACCGTTGCCGGATCGCGCGCCGCTTCGACCTGCAACGCGCTGTTGGAGCGGTTTAAAATGCGCTGCGACGCGGCTTGGCGGAGATCCATTTGCGAGATGAATTGCGAATAGCCGTCGCGAAGAGGGACGAAGCAGCGGCAGAAGATTTCGACCGTGTCGTGAAGCTTCGTGAGAAGTCGCGCGACGTCGCCCGTCGTGCCCAAGGTCACTCCAGGGACGAGGGAGCTTGCGAGCTCTTGCAGGCCTAAAAACGCCATCATTTCGACCCCCATCGAGAAGTGCTGCGTGCCGAGGCTCACCCCTGCTCCGCGCTGCGGCTGCGGGGGCGGCGGCGCGACGTTGGGCGGATACGGCGCTGGGCCGCCGCCGGGGTTGAAGGCAATCGGCACGGGCGCGAGCTGCGGCAGGCCGAAGCTCGCCGGGCCGCGCGAAAAATCGGGCGAAGCGGCAGGCTGCTGCGGCTGCTCGAAGGGCGCAGGGCGCGCAGCGTACGACCGGCCGTCGAGCGACAGCGGCGGAAGCGCTGCGACGTCGTAGGCGGGGGGCGGGGAGCTTGGTCTTTGTGGAGGCGGCGGCTGCGGCGGTTGCGGCTGCTGCTGCGGCGGCGCGGGCGGTGGACCGTAGGCCGAATAAGCCGGCGGCGGTGGCGCACCGTGCATCGGCGCGGGCTGCTGCGGAGGCGGTGGCGCGCCGTAGACCGGAGACGGTTGGTTCGCAGGCGGCGGCGCCGTACGCGGACGAATGGGGTGCGCCTGATAGCCCGGCGGCGGGGGCTGCTGCTGCTGCGGCTGCGCGCCCGGCGGGCGCACCGGCTGCGCGGGCGTCCCCTGCTGAAACGGCGGCGGCGGCGAGCTCGGCGGACGCGCGGGCTGCGGCGTCTGCTGGTGCTGCGGCGGCGCGCCGAGCGGGGGGCCGAAGCCAGACGGCTGCTGCACGCCACCCTCGAGCACGACGCGATTGCCGAGAACGTTTCCCGTCATTCCTCCGAGGCGCGCGCCCACGGGGCGCTCCTGCTCGAAGACTTCGACCTGCACGTGAAAGGCCGGATTGACGATGAACGAATGCCCCATCGACGCGAGCGGTACCGGCGCGTTAGGCGGGAGGCGCCCGCCCGTGGATGCGTAAACGCCGTTGCGGCTGTTAAGATCGCGAACGCATAGCTGACCATTCACGAACTCGACGGACGCGTGGAAGTCGGAAATCTGGTCGTGCGGTAGTTGGCAATCGTTGAGGGGATTGCGGCCGATGCGAATCGGCAATTGAAAGAGTACTCGCTCGCCCTGAATGTTTGTGCCCGCCGAGCGGTACCGAACGCGAAAGCCCGTGGCCATGGTGGTGAAGCTTAGCGGGAACCTGCGCCCGGGCGGGACGCGAAGGTCGAAACGCGCGTGTCGACGCCGGCGAGGAGCTGCGAGACGGTCTCATCCGCGCCCTCGAGCGCGCCGAGCACCGGGTCGACCTCGGCGCGCGCGGCGGAGGCGCGCGTGCAGTCGAGCACCGGCAGGGGCGTCGCCAGAGCGCCCCAAAGCGTCGCGAGCGCGCCTTGAGGCGGCGCGTCGAGGTAAAGCAGCGCCTCGCCCGTCTCGCCGTCGTGGGACCAGAAGAAGCTCGGCACGACGGCCGTCGGGCGCATCGCACGGCGAAGGACGTCGAGCCAGAAGCACAGCTCGGCCCCGGCGGCGGCGCCGAGGGGCACGCGTACGCCGAGCACGGGGGGGCGCGCGGGGCCATTTTGCACGTGCGCAATCACGGCGTCGACGACGGCGTAGGCGGTCTCCGCGAGCCAGCCGTCCGCGCGACCGAGGCTTCGCGCGATCTCCGACGCCGCCGTCCCGCGCGTCCATTGTGTGTAGAGTACATGAGCCCCTTCCGGCGGCTCCAACGGGCCGTCCGTGAGCGTCGCGAGGCGTTGCGGCTCGACGCCCGTCGCGTCGGTTGCGGCGCGGAGATCGCTCAAAAGCTCGCCGGCCGACAGCCAGTAAGGCTCGAGTGCGATGGGAAACACCTCGGCGTGGCGCTGAATGAACGTGGGAATCGACAGCGACGTCGCGACGGCGATCGGGAAGGCGCGCCCCGCGCGGTCGTGGCTCGGCGCGAGGACGCCGGTGATCGCGACCGGCGCTCCGGGCGCAGCATCGCCCAGCCGCACGACGAAGCCGTAGGCCCGCGCTTCCCATACGCCTGGCGACGTCGGCTCGGGGCACGCGCCGTCCGCAGCGGCGTCGTAGAGCCATTTGTCGAACGCGTAGAGCTCGGGCGACATCCCCGCCCCACGAAGGAACTCAGGGTGCCACGGCGCCTTGCCGACGACCGTTGCGTGAGACCGCCAGAGGCTCACGGCGCCGCCTCGCTCAGCGCGTCGGGGCACGTGAGCTTGCTGAAGAAGTCGGCGCGGAACGCGTCGTTGCCGCCGAGGCTGCGGAACTTGATCGTCAAGGGAGGGAACTGGCTCACGTAAATTCCCGTGGCATCGGTCGGCTTTAGGCCGCCCAGGGTCTTGAACAAATTGAACAGCGCGAACGCGCGGTGGCCGCTGGCGCTCTGCTTGCGCCCGGCTTCGGTCCATTCGAGAGAGACTTCCGTCTCGCCGCCCCACGTCAGCTGGCCCCACTGCTCCTTGACGAGCGGCGTCGCCTTTTGCTCGATGAGGAACTTGGTATCGGCGATGTCGGGGGCCGTCCAATCGACGAAGACGCCGAACTTGAAACCCTTTTCGCCTTCCAATCCAAAGAACGTATCCGAAATATCTTTTGCGATATTGAGGCAGGGGAAAACGTCGCTGCGAAGCGGTACGTCGGCGTCGGCCTTTGCGACGTACTTATTCCCTTTGAGCTCGACGCGGTCTTTGAGCGACTTCGCCGCGAAATCCCACAGAATGCCCGTGCCGGGTTTGAAGAACGTCTCGAAATCTTGAAACGTAGCCGCGTCCGTCGCGCGCTTGTTGAACGGCCATTTCTCGCTCAGCTGGTCGTGCCAGAACGTCCAGACGCCGGTCTTCCAGTCTTTGCCGAGGCCCGAGTCGTCGAGGTGGTGCACGACCGCTTTCGTCGTCTCGATCGGGGCCATCAAGAGCTTCCAAACTTTGGCCCGCGTCGGCTCGACGAACGAGCCGATGAGAAGCGTCTCGATGGCGTGTTTCGT
>JANXMC010000424.1 GCA_025354825.1 Myxococcales bacterium | reverse complement strand
CGACGATGGTCGTGTTCTCCGCGCGCCTCGGCGGCGGCGCCACGACGCCCGCCATTTTCAGTGCCGAATCGACGTCGCGTCGCGGGATCTTCTTCGTGATCGCGGGCGTGATCGGCTCGGGAAGCGTCACGATCACGCTCGGCCCTGGCGTCGGATCCGTCGTCGCCGGAGGAACGGCGCGCGCTTGGCCCTCGTAGGCCGCCGAGCGCTCGCCGGCCGTCGCCGACGTTCGCTTCGGCACGAACGGCTTGTCTTGCGAGCCTATCGCCTCGAGCAGCACGTCCATCGAGTCGTTCGAGCCGGCCGGCGGAAGCGGCGTCCCCGCCACGGCTGAAATACGCGCGGGCGCCGGGGCTGGCGTCGTCGTCGCCTCTAGCGGCAGACGCGGCTGCGTGACGGGCGGCGAGGGGATGTTCGGGCGATCGCTCGGCGGCGGGCAGCTCACCGGCTGGCCAGGCGAGCCGTCGCCCGCGCGCGGCGTTCCGCCGATGCCCGGATCCGTCCCCGAGCCCGCTTTCGCGACAGGGCGCATCGCCATCCCCTGCGCCACGACGACCACGGGCGCCGCCTTCAGGCGCGAGGACGGCGTCGCGGGATCGGTGTCGTTTTCGTGGTTCATCGGACCATCTCCCGAGCAATCGGCTGTAAAGTGGAGTCCCCGATTCCGGGTCGAACGGCGTCCGCGATTTGCCCCGACGAGCCTCGCCAGACCATTTGTACCGCGGTTTTCGCGGCCGTTCCAGAAACGGGCCGACAGGTGTCAGCACGCGCGGTCGACAAGCCTCGCATGGCGCGACGAGCCTCGGTCCCACGAGGTGCTACAGCAGCGCACCTCTTTTCGCGGGCAGCCATCGATGAGTCGGAAGTTCGAGTACGACGCAGGCGTCGACGTCCCCGGCACGCAGTACCGCGTCGTGCGCCCCTTGGGCGCGGGCGGGATGGGCGCCGTGTACGAGGTCGAGGACCTGACCGTCGGGCGGCGCTTCGTCATGAAGACGCTCCACCCTGACTTGCGCGATCGCGGCGACTTCGTGCGCCGCATGCAGAAAGAGGCGCGGATTTTAGCGCGCCTGAACCACCCGAACATCGTCCAGGTCTTCACGGCGGGCATCACCGCCGATGCGCTGCGCGTGCCGTATTACATCATGGAGCGGCTCGAGGGGCAGAACCTGCGGATGCTCATCGACGCGAAGGGCGCGCTCCCGCTGCACGCTTGCTACACAATCGGAATCGAGCTTCTCGACGCCCTCGATCGCGCGCACGAGCTCGGCGTGATTCACCGCGACGTGAAGCCCGAGAACGTTTTCATTCATCGCAACGGCGACGGCACGGCGACCACGAAGCTCCTCGATTTCGGCATCATGAGCCTCCTCGAAGGCGAGGGGGGCGAGACGGGCCGCCGCTTCATCGGGACGCTTCGCTATGCCGCCCCCGAGCAGGCCCGCGGCGAGAAAGTCACGCCGTCGAGCGACGTCTACGCCGCGGGACTCGTGCTCTACGAAATGGTCGCCGGGTGCGGGCCGTTCTCCGACGCCAACGAGCCCGGTGAGCTTCTCGAAGCGCATTTGCGTCGCGTCCCGACCCCGCTCTCGACGATCGCCGCATGCCCGCCCGAGCTGAATGCTGCGGTGATGAGCGCGCTGTCGAAGCTGCCCGAAGACCGCCCGAGCGACGCGTTCGCGTTCGCGGCGGTACTTCGCAAGCTGAAGAAAGAGTCGAAGCAGATCGTCGAGATCGAGGCGGTCCCGGCGACGACGACGGTGGACGCGGTGGCGTTCTCGCTGTCGCCGTCGTCCCCTTCGCCCGTGCCGCCGCCGATGCAACCGGTGTTTCAAGCGGCGCCGCGTGCGCCGTTGCGAACGCCGTCGCCCATCCCGTTCGACACGATCGCCGAAGGCCCGCCGCGCATGACCGGCGCGATTGCGGCCGCGACCGGCGATCGCGCACGCCGCACGCCTGCGCCCCGCGCCCCCACGCCGGTGCCGGCGACTATCCTCGCGAATCAGCTCGCCGTCGCGCGGCGTCGGGCGGTGGCGGCCATTCTCGCCGGGCTCTTTCTCCTCGCATCGTCGACCGCGTTCGTCTTCGCGGTCGTGCACTGGGTCCCGCGCCCCGCGTGGGTGCGCGGCGCCGACGATGGGCCGCCCGAGCCGGCGACGTTGCTCCCGGCCGCGTCGGCGACGCTCCCCGTGGTCGCGGTAGTCCCCTCGGCTGCGGGCGTGTCGGCCGCGTTGGCGTCGACGGCCGCGCCGTCTGCGGCTCCGACGGTTGCACCCTCCGTGCGGTCGCCGGCGAAGGCTGCATCGCCACGCCCCCGCGCGGTTGCCGCGCCCGCGCCCGCGCCCGCGCCCACAGCCCCGCCGCCCCGCCGCACGCGGCCCGCGTCGGGAATCTGAACCGCGGCCCGAACCGGGCGTGCTACGAGCCAGGGTATGGATTCGCACCTGGATCTCGAGCGAACGATCGCCGATCTCTGCATCCGTGCCCGCAAAGCCGCGCGCGCCATCGGCCCTCTGCCGCGAGACGCAAAAGACGCCGCGCTCCGCGCCATTGCACGCGGCCTCCGTGCGAGCACCGCGAGCCTCGTCGAAGCAAACGCGCGCGACCTCACGGCGGCCCGCGAAAAGGGAATGTCCGCGGCGATGATCGACCGCCTCGCCCTCGACGACGCGCGCGTCGAACAGATTGCGACGAGTGTCGACGAGATTGCCGACTTGCACGATCCCGTCGGCGACGTGATTGCCGATTACAAGCGCCCAAGCGGCATTCGCGTGCGACGCCTCCGCGCGCCCTTGGGCGTCGTCGCGATGGTCTACGAGTCGCGCCCCAACGTCACCGCCGACGCGAGCGCGCTGTGCCTCAAAGCAGGCAACGCGGTCGTCCTCCGAGGCGGCTCCGAAGCGCGCCACTCGAACGGCGCCATCGCGGCCATCATCGGCGCGGCGCTCGAGGAGACGGGCCTTCCGCGCGACGCGGTGCAGATGATTCCGTTCACCGATCGCGAGGCGATTCGCATTCTCGTGCAGCAGAGCGAAACGGTCGATTTGGCCATTCCCCGCGGCGGTGAAGCGCTCATCCGCTACGTCACCGAGAACGCCCGCGTGCCGGTCGTGCAGCACTACAAAGGTGTCTGCCATCTCTATCTCGATTCGGGGGCCGACCTCGCGATGGCGACGGCGCTCACGGTGAACGGCAAGATCTCGCGGCCTTCGGCATGCAACGCCGTCGAATGCCTGCTCGTCGATGCCGTCGACGCCGAGCGCCTTCTTCCGAGCATCGCCGCCGAGCTTACCGCGAAAGGGTGCGAGCTGCGTGGCTGCGCCCGCACGCGCGAGCTCGTCCCCGCCGCAAAAGAGGCTGCCCCGAGCGACTTTGGCAAAGAGTTCGGCGACTACGTACTTGCCGTTCGCGTTGTCGACGGGCTTGCCGGCGCGCTGGCCCACATTGCCGACTACGGCTCCGGCCACACCGAGGCGATTTGCACGCCCGACGCGGCCCGCGCCGAGCGCTTCCGACGCGAGGTCGACGCCGCCTGCGTTGCCGTGAATGCGTCGACGCGTTTCCACGACGGCGGCGAGCTCGGTCTCGGCGCCGAAATCGGCATTGCGACCAGCCGTCTGCACTGGCGAGGGCCGATGGGGCTCGAGTCGCTCACGACCATGAAGTGGGTCGTCGACGGTCATGGCGAGACGCGTTGAACGGCGACGGCGCCGTGACGCGCGGGTTCTTCGGGCCCGGCGGTGCTCGTCGCTTGTGGCTTCTCGCGAGCCGGTGCGATAGTCATCGCGCGTTCGCGACACGAAAGGGATCCTCGATTGGCGGCCAAGAAGACGACGGCGACGACTACGAAAACAGGCCGTGCCACGAAGAAGGGTCGCCCGACGATCCCTTCGTCCCATGCTCGCGGCGGCGCTCGGGCTCCCGCCCGCGGTACGTCCCGAGACGCGGCTCCCGAGGCGCGCACCAAGCGGGCCCCCGCAGGCGCGGCAACGAAACCGAAGGCCGGCGCGGCGCGCGGCGCGACCAGCACGCGTGCATCTGCCGCGAAGCCGGGCGCACGCCCCGCAGCCCGCACGGGCGCGGCACGCAAAACGTCGCTCTCGGCTCCCAAGCGCGCGTCGTCCCTCGGCGAAACGACGCCGGGTGGCCGTCCGCGTAAGGCGAAGTCCGGGGCCACGCCCGGCGCCGAAAGCGTCGCGAGCGATGCGGCGCGCGATCTCGCGATTCTCATCGCCGTCGCCGGCCTCGAGAAAAAAGCGGTCGGCCTCGAGATCCTCGATGTGTCGGGGAAGGTCGACTACGCCGACTTCCTCGTCGTCATGACGGGTCGCAGCGATCGGCAGGTCTCGGCCCTCGCGCAAGGGATCGAAGCCGCGCTTCTGCAAAAGGGGAAGCGCGCGCTGTCCGTCGAAGGCATGCCCCACGCGAGCTGGGTGCTGATGGACTTCGGCGACGTCGTCGTCCACGTCTTCCAAGACGAAGCGCGAAGCCTCTATGACATCGAAGGGTTGTGGGTCGACGCGAAGCGGATCCCGGTTCCGGATTCGGAAAACGAAGCACGTTGAACGGCCCCGCGGCTCGAAGCGGCACCGGTCGTCGGTGCTGCTTCGCCGCGTTTCATAGGTCGTCGCGCCAGCTCCGTGCTTCGGCGAGGTAGCCGACGAGATCGAGCTTGCTGCGGGCCGAGCGGCTCGTCATGCAGCGAATTTTTCCGAAGATCGCGCGCTCGGGCCACGGCCTATCGTGAATGCCGAAGCACCAGGCGATGCTCGCGTAAGTATTCGGATCGCGGCCGTCGAGGGCGAAGCGGTCGTTCAAGTGAACGAGTGCGTCGAACACGTCGCGCGGCTCTTTCATCCACGTAAGCGGCAGCTTGCCCCACAGCATGCGCATGTAGTTGTGCACCACGCCGCGGGTGCGGAGCTCGAGCTGCGCCGCGTTCCAAACCTCGTCGGGCGAGCGCGCGTCGGTCAGCTGCGCGAGCGTGACCGTCACCTCCCGTGGGTCACGCCGGTGCTCGTCGAGCGTTGCCTTCGCCCAGGCCGGGATCGCGTCGTACGTCGTGTGGCGCGGGTTGCGAGCGGCGAAGTTGTACGCGAGGCCACGACGCACGAGGAGCTGTTCCAAAAAGGGCTCGGCGACGTCGGCGGCGTTGCGCTCGTCGGCCCACGCGCGGGCGGCGAGCGCCACGCGCCGTGCGCTCACCATGCCGAAGTGCAGGTACGGCGAGAGGTGGCTCGTCGCGTCGCGCGTCGGCTCGTTGCGATCGACGGCGTACCCCGTGAGCTTGTGGGCGAGGAACGCATCGAGCCGCTTGTTCGCGGCGACCGCGCCGCCCGGAAGCTCGGCGACGGCCTGCACCGTGTGATCGATTTCGCAGGCTGCGACGAGCTTCGCGACGTCGGCCTTTTCGAAGTCGACGCCGTCGAAGGGGAGGGCGAGGCGCTTCGGCGTAAGCGGATCGATTTTCGGCTTCGGCTCGTGAAGCGGAAGGAGCCACGCGTCCTTCACTTTGTGAATCTTCGGGCGGATCGTCCGCGCGCCGTATTCCTCTTTCGGAAACAGCGCCATCGGCACGCCCGCGCAGTCGTCGACGACGATGTACGCGCACGCCGCGCGCGCCGCCGAATGCGCATTGTGCGCGGCGATGATGAACGTCGGATAGTCGTCGGACACGACCATCGCCGCGCGCGCCATCATCTTCGCGACCATCCCGCGCGCTTCGTCCCGCGTCTTCGGCAGGAAGAACGCGTGGGTGACTCCGCGCGCCTCGAGGCCCGTGGCCATGTCGCGCGCGCCTTCGAGAACGAACGTGTGAAAGCGGTCGCTCGCGAACGGGTAGTCGGGGCGCAGCGACTCGTAGACGACGCACGGGAGACCGAGCTCGTTGGCGCGCTCGAGGGCGTACGCCAGGGCGGCGTTGTCGCTGGGGCGCCGCACGATTTGCGGCCAACGAGCTCGGTCTCCCGTGCGTCGTCTACGAGTCGCTGCGCCCCGACTACCCGTTCGCGAGCGACCGCTTTCACACGTTCG
>JANXMC010000412.1 GCA_025354825.1 Myxococcales bacterium | reverse complement strand
CCTTCGGCGGACATCGCGGACGAGGCGATGCGCAGCGCGATCTGCGTATCGCTCATCTCGGTGGCCCGCGTCCAGAAACGTGCGGGACGAGAGCGCGGCGATGGGGATCGGGGATGCGCGGATCTTCCAATGCGCGCGCTGCCGAGCGCAGGTGGTGGTCTGCGGCAAGTGCGATTCTTGAGCCGCAAATCGTGGGCACGCAGCGAGAGCATCGCGCCCACGCCCTTGCTCGGAGCAGCAACGGGTACGCAGGTGGGACCAAGTGGCAGGCACGCGGTTCCGCTTAATCGACCGTGTCGATCGGCCGTAGGCCTGTGACCGCGCATCGCGATCACCGCGTTGCTCATCGCCGAGAAAGGCCGCCGAACATGCGAACCACTGCTTCCGCGCTCCGACTGATGCTCGCGTTGGTGACGGCATGCACGACGACGGCGCTCGCGTCCCGTGCATCCGCGCAAGTCTTCAGTGAGGACTGGGAGTCTGGAAGTGGGAAGTGGTACGCGATCGACGGCAAGCCGATCGTGGTGCAGTCGGACACGGGCGGCGTCTGCTCGTCCAACTACCAGCGCGAGACGATCCTCTACTCGGCTGGTCGTCTCTTCACCACGGCGAGCTTCCCCGTCACCGGAAGTGGCACTTACTGCATCACCTCCTGGGTGCGCGGCAGTACCGGCACCAAGCCCTTCGTCGGCATCCGCCTCTCTGATGCGGCCGGCGCGCGCGGCGCCGAGCACTGGCTGATCGGCTTCCCGGGGTTCGGCGACGGCTACGGGGGCACCGTCACGTCGGTGACGTCGGACGGCGCGTGGCACTGGTACAGCAAGCAGTTCACTGTCGAGGCCTCGGCGACCTACCTCGTCGTCGAGGACGAGCTGTGGAACGGCGGCACGGCCGGCACGGGGGACTTCGACGACATCCGCGTCTACGCCGGCACGTGTCCGAGCGGGCCGCTGGGCGCGCCGCACCTGACGTGCAGCGGTTCGACGCCGATCTGCACGACGAGCGCGTGCGTGCAGTGCCTCGCAGACGGCGACTGCGGTGGCGCGACGCCGCGTTGCAACACCACGACCCATGCCTGCGTCGGCTGTCTCGGCGCCGCGGATTGCTCGGGGACGACCCCGGTCTGCTCGGGCGGCACCTGCGCGAAGTGCGGCAGCGACTCGGATTGCGGCGGCGCGACGCCAGCCTGTGAGGCAAGCGGCGCGTGCGGACAGTGCTCGGCGACGAACAAGACGAAGTGCACCGGCGCGACGGCAGTGTGCGACACGCCGACGGGCTCATGTGTCGGCTGCGAGGCGAACACCGACTGCGCCGGCAGCACTCCTGTCTGCAACACCACCGCGCACACGTGCCGCGCCTGCGCCTCGAACAGCGACTGCGGCGGCACCACACCGGTGTGCGCGACGAGCGGCTCGCGCGCGGGGCGGTGCGTGGCTTGCGCGTCGAACAGCGACTGCAGCGGGAGCAAGCCGATCTGCGACACGCCGACCAATACCTGTGTGGCGTGCGAGAGTAAGACCGACTGTAGCGGCGCGACGCCGGCGTGCGATACCACGACGCACAGCTGTGTCGCCTGCACCGACGCGACGAGCTGTTCCGGGACGACGCCGGTGTGCGGGCTGCCTGCAGAGACGTGCGCGGGGTGCTCGAGCGATTACGTCGCCACCAGCCCGCCTTCGGGCGCCTGCCCGACCGCGGCCGCTCCGGCCTGTCAGCCGACCGGCGGCGCGCTCAGCGGGAGTTGCACGCAGTGCTCGGCGACGAACGGCTCGGTCTGCGCCACCGATCCGGCGCACCCGCTCTGCCAGGTGTCGAAGGCCGCATGTGGCTGCGCGGCGGACGGTGACTGCGCCAAGGGCAAGTACTGCGACACGGCGGCAGGAACGGCAGGAGCGTGCGTCACCGGATGCCGCGGCACCGGCGTCGCGAACTGCGCGGCGGGGCAGTACTGCGACGGCGCGGGTGACGCGGGCGTCGGCACCTGCAAGGCCGAGCCGTGCCTGACCAACACGGACTGCACAGCCGCGTCGAAGGTGTGCAACACCACCGGCGAGCCGCACGGCTGCGTCGCCTGTCTCGCCGACACGGACTGCACGGGCGGGCTCGTCTGCGACACCGCCACGCACGCCTGCGTCACCTGTGCGCCAGGCAAAGCGGGCGCGTGCACCTCGAGCCCTCTCGGCACCAAGTGCCTCTCCACCGACACGTGCGGCTGCGCGACGGGCTCGGATTGCCCCTCGGGCTCGAGGTGCAACGCGACGACGAACACGTGCGTGGCGAGTGCGGACGCGGGCACCGATTCGGGCACCGATTCGGGCACGGACTCGGGCAGCGAGGCGGGCAGCGACACAGGTACGGAGACGGGCTCGGACGTGGGAAGCGATTCCGGCGGCGACGCAGGTATAGACACGGGCCCCCGAGACTCTGGCGGGGCCGACGCGATCAGCACCGATACGGCTGTCGACGACGACGCGGGCAGCGGCGACGGCGGCACCGCCAGCGGTGGTGGTTGCAATTGCACCACGGCAGGCAACTCACCGGTTTCGAATGGCGGTCTCGCGGCGACGTTTGCGGGGCTGGCACTCGCTGCGCTCGCGACGCGTCGTCGTCGTCGCTGAGCTCACGGACATCCGGCGCGCGGCCGCGTGATCCTCGCGATCACGCGGCGGAATCCGATCTCCCCGCGGGGTGTCACCCTCATTTCGTGCTGATGATGCAGACAGCGCGGCGAGCTCCTCTGGCGCGACAGCTGATACCGACACTGGCTCGAATGCACGACCAGTCACGCCCTCGCCCTGCCGACAGGCAGCTGGACGTGCGGCCAGAAGCGCACGCGATATGCACATCAAAGGCGCGCAAATTGTGACCAGAACTGGGCGACGAGTTCGCTCCGGGCCGACGCGCCGGACTTGCGAAAGAGTGCGCGCACGTGGTGTTCGAGCGTGCCCTCGGTGCAGTTCAGAGCCAGCGCGATGCTGCGATTCGACTCGCCACAGACGAGACGTGCCAAGACGTCGGTTTCGCGCGGCGTCGCGGCCCAAGTGGCTGCGGCAAGTTGCAACGCCATGGGCGGTGCGCGCGGCGAACCATCGGTTCGGGCGGGGCGCGGACAATCGTGAGCCGCAGGGAGCAACGAGCGGAAGAGCAACGGCAACAACGCGCGCACGGTCTCTCGCTGGGTGGAGCCCAGTCCCGTCTTGGCAAGCTCGACACGTCCAACGCAGCGATCGCTCGAACGGACTTCGAGAATGAGCGAGCCCCCTGCTGGCATGCGCCCCGGCGAGGTCGCGAACCTGTCCCAGCCACCGCCGCGCCTCGCGACGTCGTAGCCGAGGATATTGGTGTGGAGATCGGTCGTTTCGAGCAGCGCCAAAGACGCGGTCGTACCGACCTTGGGCGGCGGCGTCGTGTCGGCCGTGTCCGCGCCGTTGCCTGTGTCGCGTCCGCCGTCGATGCGACTGTCCAAGCCGCTGTCGGTGCGCGCTGAGCTGTCCGGCGATGCGCCAACATCGTCGGTGTCGGTCCCGCTCGCATCACCGTCGATGGCTGGGGCGTCGTCGCTCCCGCTGCATCCGGCGGAGACGACTGCGGCGGTGAACGTGAAGAGGGAGACGACGGCATGTCGAGTGCGCGTGGGGACCTCGCGAGCGGGTGAAGAATCGAAACCGGCGCTGTCTCTAGCAAGGTGCTGAAAAGGTCGACGCGACTCCATGAGCGGTCCTCGCGACGACGATTTTTCATCAGACGGTGGACCCGCCGGGCACGACCTCCGAGTCGAACCGGTCGGCGTTTTTCAGCACCCTGCTAGACTGTGATACTCGACGTAGCTGAGCGAGCGACGCGCGACGATGCAGCCACCGGTCAACTTGTCCAGGCACTCGGTCATCGGTGCGTCGCCGATGGCGGCGACGACCCCGAGCGTGATGGGAGCTCCCCGGTCGCCGCTCGGCAAGACGACGATCGAGCCGACTCGACCGCTCGTAGGATCGCAGCGCGTCGTGTGGACTACGGGGGTGACACTGTCGATGGACTTGAGCGTGGCGACGCGAATGTCGGTGCCCGCGAGGTGGCGCGGCCCGTACAGGGCAGGCCGGTACTGATCTCGACGGTGATTAGCGTGGCCTCGCGGCAAGAGCCGAGGCCGCAGACTGCCCAGACTGCCAGAAGAAACTGCGCGCCCCTGTCTCAACTCCCGGACCGTACCATTACGGACCGTCCAATGGCACTGCGAGTACGCCGAGATCGCCTGCGCTAGTCTGACGCCATCCATGCCGCCCATCAGCGCGCATCCGGCCCCCGACGCCACCACGATCAACAGCCCGCCTTCCCCTGATCCCGCGCGCCGTCGCCACCCGCGGTGCCACACTCGGTCGAGGTGAGGCTGCGACGCTCCGAATCCCCGACAGCGGCGCCTCCAAGTTGCACTGCGAGATCACCTCGAGCCCTCTTCGGCCGCATGATCGTGCGGTTGACGCATCGAGTCTCGCAGCTCAACATGGTCTTGCAGGGAGGGCGTTCATGCGATCTCATCATGTCAGCGCGACCTTCGCGCTCGGCGTTGCGATGGTCACTGCGTCGAGCACCGGCTCGGCGCAGGCCATCTTCGTACAGCACGGCGCCTTCACCATCGCCAAGCTCGGCGGACAGGTGCCAACGGGGCCGTACGCCATCGACACGCACGGGATGATCTACTCGTCGTTCGGCACGCCGACTTCGTACTTCTGCACGGATCCGCTCGATCCGACCAAGTCGAACCCGCCGCTCTCGCCGCCCGAGACGTCGGTCTTCCCCTTCTATCCGGTGCTCGATGCCACACGCACCGCGATGATCACCGCGACGCACGCCCTCGACGGACGATTGAAGATTTACCGACTTGCGTGCGGGTCGGCGCCCGAAACGCTGGCCACGCTCGACGCTGCGCACAATCTCGCGGCGACCGAGACCGGAGGAGGCGGCCCGACGGCCATCGCCGCGTCGCCGAGCGGTGAGGTCTGCCTCGGTTACTACAGTGGCAACGTCTACTGCGTCGACACCAAGACCGGCACCATGACGCTGCGCATCGCCGGCGCCGACGTCGAAGCCTTCGCCTCGATCGTGCCCAAGCTGCGGCCGCTCCTCGCCGGCTTTTCCTTCTCGCTCGAGTTCGCGCCCGACGGCCGGCTCTTCATGCTCATGACGCGGCTGACGAAATTCGGTGTGGGCGTCACCCAGCCGTACCGCATTCGCTGGGTGCTCTCGCAGGCGCCGGGCGAGAAGCCGAAGACGATCTACAGCGCCCTCGAGCGCACGCCGGTCGCCACGAGCGGCCCCGAGGCGACCACCGACTGGAACCCGCTGCGCTTCAGCGATCGCATTCAATACTTCCCGCCGCTGAAGGCGATGATCGTCACGCCCATCCTCGGCTGGGACTTCATGACCGCCTATGCCGACGCCACCACGGAGCTCCCCGGCGCGTTTGCCGGCGTCGGCGTCCGCGTCTTTCCCCTGAGCGATCGAAACCTCAATGCCTCAGGCTATTTCAGCCTCGATCGTCTCATCCTCACGGCCGTGAAGTGCAACTCGTTCTACACCGGAAAGGCCTGTCCGGTTTCGCACGTCTCTTCACTGACCGTCGGCAAGGACGACAAGCTCGAGCTGGTGCTGACCGACGCCAGCTTCAGCGGCAGCGTGCCCGAAACGACCTCGCTCTACACGGTCGACTTCGATCCACAGAAATTGGATCTCGACGACGATGGACTCGAGGCCAAGGACGAAGCGGCGATGGGCACGTCGGACTACACGATGGACTCCGACGACGGCTGGACGCGCGACGACGTGGAGAAGCTACTAGGCAAGAACCCCAAGTTGGTCACCGACGATCCCGTGCGTTTTTCGGCCGATCCGTTCTTTTCGTGGTCACCGTTGATAAGGCTGCGCCTCAAGGCCATCGAGGACGCGAACGCGCCGCTCGCGCCCGCCGACGTGAAGTTCCCTTGGTGCAGCTACACGTCGAAGAAGTGCTACGGCCCCAAGGGGGAGCACGTTTACGACCTGAAAGGCACTCTCGGTCTCGACACGTCGATGGCGCCCGACGGCACGTTCATCGTCGACTCCAGCTTCGTCCTCCATCGCTTCGCCGACGGCTCCAGCACCAAGCTCGCCGACACAGCTGACGTCGCGGCCGCGCTCGGCGTTCCGCCCGGCACCGCGATGCAGATCATCGCGGGCGATGCCACGCACGTCTTCGTCGTCGCAGGTCGCGGCGACTCCAACGTCGTCGCGCTCATCGGGTCGGGCGCGCCGCGTCTGGTCTTCGACTTCGGCAAAGCGGCCGCCGATTCGGGGCTGAAGTTCATCGTCGGCGCGTCGCTTCCCGGCTTCAACCCGCTCACCCGCGAGCTCCTCCTCAGCGCGGACACGCGCCGCGCGGAGTACCTGGTCGGCATCTCGCTCGATGGCACTCCGCGCATCGTGCTGAACGATCATGTTGCCAACGAGGACGGCACCTATTCGGCCTTCTACAATCCCTTCGCCATCTGGGGCCCGATGTGGGTCCCCAATGCGCTCCTCGACACCGGTCACGAGCTCATCGATCCGTTCGATCGCGCCTGGGACTACAGCTACCGGCCGCATTTTCCCGGCGTCTTCGGTCACTACCAAGCGGATACGGCGCGCTGGGCGCATCGCGCCTGGGGCGACACGCTGATCATGGATCGCTACTCGTCGGGAAAGTCGGGCGACGGCACCTACGAGGTGGTGCGCTACGAGAGTCACGATCTCCTCCACAAGGGCGATCTCCTCGTCGCCGGCACGGGCCAAGGTGGAATCATTCCGACGGGCA
Organism: Myxococcales bacterium; assembly: GCA_025354825.1. GTDB lineage: Bacteria > Myxococcota_A > Polyangia > Polyangiales > Polyangiaceae > JANXMC01. Next base: position 2,678 of record JANXMC010000412.1, on the reverse strand, counting down.
CCGATCTCTTCGTCGGTAGTCCGCGCGGCGGCCTCGTTCCGCTCACCGGTCATCTCGACGGCGTGAAGAGCGCCGAAGGGCTCGATGTCGATCTGAGCGGAAACGCCTGCCTCGCCGACTCGATCGGCAACACGCTCTACGCCACCAGCCCCGATGCCTCCAACAGCAACGCGCCCACGGTGCTGCGATTCCAAAAGCCCATAGCGGGCATCGTCGATTGCAAAATCGACGACAGCGGCAACGTCCACGCGCTCGCCAACGGTCCTCCGCGCGTCGAGGTCTACGACGGCGCGGGCAAGCTCGACAGGACGACGCCGGTGAACGCGACCGGGGCGCTCCTCTCGTTCTTCCTCGAGAAGGACGGCAGCTATCACGTCGTCGATGGCACGAAGGGGGTCACCGGCGCGCTCCGCCTGTCGGACGGGCGCCTGGTCGAGATCGCGCGCGGCGACATCGAAGTCGACGGCGTCACCACCGGCGTGCAGATCTCCACGCTCTTCGGCCTCGTCCCCGCCATCATCGCTCCCGGCACGCCCGAGAGTCAGAACGCCGCGCCAGTGCACCTCTCCGAGCGCGCCGATCACGCGCTCGTGCTGATGCCGTACAAGATTGGCCTCTCCAATCCGGGAAAGACGAGTTGCGCGTTCTACCTCGATTTGACCAGCAGGAAGTTCGAGCGACTCTTCATCAACGAGGAGTACGCGGGCGAGAGTCCGTCGGCGATGGTGGTCTTGCCAGGCGGAAAGGCCGATCCGCTCCCTGCTAGCGATGCCGGGCCGGGCGGTGATACAGGACCGGGCGGCGACGGAGGAACGGACGCCGGCGCAGGTGGCGATGGCGGAAGCGGCGGCTGCGGTTGTCGCACGGCGAACGAGAGCTCGAGCCCGGCGGGCGCGGCGTTGGCAGTCGCTTGTGCGACTTCGACGATGTTGCGACGTCGACGGAGACGACGCGCCGTAAAAGCATGAGCTTCATGCGACCTTACACCCTCGTCAGCGCAGTCTGGTTCGCCCTCGGCGTCGCCTGCAGCAGCAGCAACAGCAGCACCAGCACCACCTTCGACGGAGGCGGCAGCGGCGTCCAGGCGCAACTCCAAGCCAACTGTGCCGCGTTCTGCGACGCCGTGACAGCAAAGACGACCGACTGACCGGCGACTTCGTGGTCCCCGCGCCGCGTGCGCTCACCACGCCCGAAATCTCGACGAGCCCGGGGCGCGCCTCGCGGATCTTCGAAGTTGGCGTGGCCTCGATCTCGCGACGCCGCCGCATGTCTTGGAACGTCTTCCAGGCACGGCTGGCGCGCAGATCAACGCGACCACCCCGAGGCCGCCGATCGTTTCGAAGAGCCCCACCGTGCCTGACGTCAACAACATCTCCCCCTCGGGGAGGTGTTGTTGTCGCTGAGGACCACCGCTGCCTGCTCTGCGCATCCTACGATGCGACTCGGCAAGAATGCACGTGCTCGACGTGCGATTTTCGCCCTGAGGAGGAGGCTCATCTCTGCGCGCTCGACGTGCGATGCGAAGCTTCACCGAAGCCCTCACCACCGCTTCGGCGACGCGGATGTATCGCTCGGCGGTGAGCGCCGGACAGCCGCTTTGGGACCACTTCGGGGGGCTTGTCGAGGAACTACGAACGCCTCGCGCTCGCTGCCCGCGGTCCCGAGTCGGCGTCCTCATCGCTTCGCCGCGTTCGAATACGGCAACGAGCTGAGCTCGTCGGCTCCGTCGCGAAGAGCTGGACCGATCCAGGGCGAGTCGCTCGCGACTTCGGGACTTGGTCAACGCGGCGCATCGCGCGGCTCCGGCTCGTCTTGGAGGTCACTCCTGCATCTCGTCGGCCAAGAACGCGCGCAAAGCACCTGCCACATCTGCCCACTCGACATGACGTCTCCGCTCGACGTCCTTGCACACGAGGAGGTCGATCCAGTCCGCAAGCCAGCTCGGAACTTCTCGTCGACGCGTCCGCAGAGGAACGCGATCCTCATTCAGCGTCGCGAGGACGAACTGCGGATCCTCTGTCTGTTCGAGGGGTGTTGCCAATACGACGGGTAGGAGACCGGTAAGCATGTAGTAAAGGCTTCCCGCCGCCGAGTAGACGTCGGCGGAGGGCCCAACCTCCTTGAGGCCTAGCCCGACCTTCGCAGTCTGATGGCTGCGTTCGCTACGCCGCCGCCTGATCTTTCGTGCGATTTCTCCTCACGGGTCTAGCGGAAAGAAGCTCCGGCATCCATCGAGCGAGTTCAAGGAGCTGCGCGGTGCGCACCTGTGCGGGCGACAGATCGGGCGCGAGTAGCCCTGTCGGACGTCGACCCATGCCGCCGGTGGCGCGGACCAGCGTCGCCTCGGTCGCTGCGAGCTCTCTCATTGTCTTCACTGCGGACTTGGTGGTCTTGAGCGCGAGCTTCGCGAGGCTCACGAGTATCAGTCCGAGCACGGTGGCGAGAGTGTGCACGCGCAGCGAGGCGTCGGCCCATTGGTGGGAGGGGCCCCAGGGCACGACGCCGCCCTTCTTCGCGCGCCGGAACACCTCTCTCCGTTCTGCGAAGGTCGGGCTAGGCGGCCTTGGCGAGCGTGGAGAACGAGATGAGCGCGCCCACGCCGATGGTGGCTTGCAGGACGATCGTATCCATCGAGTCGAGCTCCTCGACGGGGAGGTTGAGGACGAACGTCCTACGAA
>JANXMC010000406.1 GCA_025354825.1 Myxococcales bacterium | reverse complement strand
TGGGAAGTGAACATCCACGACGAGGAGGCGCTCACCTGGGTCGCCGCCACGGCCGAATGGCTCCGCCCTACGTCGCCCGGCACCGTTGCGCCGCTCGGCCCCACGGGCAAACGGTTCGTCCTCGACCGCCCCGAGCTCCGTTGGATCGTCGTCCGCAAAGTTTTGGAGCGCGTGAGCCGCGACAGGCCCGTGATGCTGTGGCTCGACGATCTTCACCTCGCGTCACCGAACACCTTCGAGATGCTCGCGCGCCTTCGGCGTGATGCGCCTCACTTGCGCCTGCTCGTCGTGGCGACCGCGCGCAGCGAGACGCTCGCGACCGATCTCGACGCCGCGCTCCGCATGGAGGCGATGCGCGCCGAGTGGCAGGGCAAAGTCATGGAGCTGAAGCCGCTCGCGACGGACGAGACCGAAGTTCTCCTCCGCACGATGCTTCCGCTCCACGACGAAGCGGTCGCGCGCGCCACGACGCAGAGCCGCGGCAATCCGCTGTTCGCGCTGCAGCTGCTGCATGCGTGGGCCGGTGGCGGCTACATGGAGCTCGACGGCGGCCAGTACAAGGTGCCGATCGACGCGCTTCAAGGGCGTGCGATTACGACCGCCGAGCTTTGGGACGAACGGCTTCGCGCGGTCTCGACCGATCTACGCCTGTCGGCCTACGCGGCGGCGGCCCTCGGCGAAGACGTGCGTGGCGAAGTGCTCAAAGCGCTCGTCACGTCCCTCGGGATGGATCCGCACGATGCGCTGAGCGCGCTCACACGCGCGCAAATTCTCCTCGCGGCCGGCAACGATCAGTTCCGTTGGCCCCACGCGCTCTTGCAAGAGCACTTGCTCGAGCGCCTCCACGAGCGCAACGACGCGCCGGCGATCTTCCGCCTCGCGGCGAACGCGCTTTCGAAGCACCCCGCGGCCGGCGCTCGCCGGATCATGAAGCACCGCGTTCGAAACCTGCTTCGCGCGGGCGACGACGACATCGCGGCGCAGCTGCTTTTCCGCTTCATCGAAGGGTCGTGGCGCCGCGGTCGCGACACCGCCGCCACGATGAAAGACTTGGACCTGGTCGAAGACCGCGTGACCGGCTCGAACGCCGCCGAATACGCCTATTGGCGCTCGGAAGCGCTCCGCCACATCGGTCGCCTCGAAGAGGCCCGCGACCACGCCGAGAAGGCTCGTCGCGCCTTCGAGCAGGGCGGCGACGTCGTCAAGGAAGCGCTGGCCCTCCGCCTGCTCGGACATATTTCGTCCGACCTCGGCGCGCCGGCCCAGGGGCGCCTGCAAGTGGCTCTCGCGATCTCGCGCTTCGAGCAGGCGGGCGACCTCAAGGCGCGCGCGCAGGCGCAAGTAGTGTTGGGGGAGATCGACTACCTCCTCGGAGACCACGCCCGCGCCCGCGAGACGCTCCACGAAGCCGCCGCGAAGTGTGCGGAGCTCGGCGACGAGCTCGGCAGCGCCCAGTGTTTCATTCTGCTCGCCCTCACGTGGACGGCGGTCGGCGATATCTCGCGAGCGCGCGAGCTCCTCGCGGAGGCGCGGACCAAGTTCGACCGCATCGGCTACCGCCTGGGCATCGCACAGTGCGACGTCGTCCTCGGCCACGCCGACTACCGCGCTTACGACATGGACCGCGCCTGCGCGCGCGCACTCGATGCCCGCGCCACGCTGCGCGAGCTGCAGAACCCCCGCGGTGAAGCAGGCTGCGAGCGACTCCTCGCGCTCATCGCCTTCGACACCGACGACTACGCCGCCGCCTCGGCCCACGCCCACATGGCGCTGAAAATCTACGACCGCCTGCAGGATCCGTGGGGGCAGCTCGAGGCTCGGTTGATCCTCGCGCAGGTGGGCCTCGCGCGCGGCGAAGACAACACCGCGCGGCTCGTGGCCGAGTGCGACGCGATCATCCTCGACGAGGTCGAGCCGATGCAGCACCGGCACCTCACGCGCGCCTGGCTTGCGCAACGCGAAGCGCGGTGGGCCGATGCCGCCGCGGAAATCGACAAAGCGCGCGGCGTCTTCGGCGACCGCATCGTCTGCGGCGATCACACGCCGCACCTTCTTCAGCGGTATGCGCGCATGGTGTGGCTCGGCCCCGCGTTGCCGAAAATCGACGGCTGGATCCACTCGCTCACGCAGGCGATCCCCGCCGGCGGAACGCCTATGCCGCTCGGAAGCTCACCGCGCGGCTGAAGGCGCTCTTCGAACGCAGACGACGCGCGGTATCGCCTCGCGCGTTGCCTGTGCTAGGTAGTCCGCCATGTCAACTGCCCAAGATCCCCCGGTTCGTAATCGCCAGAAGCGCCGCCGCACGAAGAAGCTCGCGGAGTGGCGCGTGAAGAACGCCGCCGCCAAGGCTGCCGCCACGCCCGAGAGCACCGCATCCAAGGCTTGAACGCCGGCGGAAACGCCAGCGTAGAGAGAACGCCATCATGGGGAGGAACGGCGAGGGGCGCGTGCGCGCAAACGCTCGCGCCGTGGCCCTCGTGGCGATGGCCGCACTCGCAGGCGCCGAAACGGCAGCGTGCGGCGGTCGGCAAGCCACACTGACGACCGACGCGCTGCCTCTCCGGCGCGTGGTCGTCTATCGAAACGGCGTCGCCTACTTCGAGCGTGCTGGGCACGTCGAAGAAAGCGAAGTGCGTTTCAAAATGAAAGAGTCGGAGGTAGGCGACTTCCTCGCGACCTTGGCTGTTTTAGAGCGCGGGGGAAGCTCTGTCCGCGCAGCCTCGTTCCCGCTCCGCGTCGATGATCCGAGCGAGCCCGCCAAGCCGCGAAGCTTGATGACGGCGGACGAGAAGAAGGGGCTCAAGCTCGTCGTTCTGAGCCTCGACGGCAAAGCGCACGATCTGCAAATCGGCTACGTCGCCGAGTCGCCGTTGTGGCGCCCGTCCTACCGGCTCGTGGTGCGGTCCAACGGCGAGGCCGATCTCCAGGCGTGGGGGATCGTCGAGAATTTGTCGGGCGAAGACTGGCGCGGCGTGTCGCTGGCGCTCGTTGCGGGCGCGCCCCTCGCGTTCGAGTCGACGCTCGGCGTGCCGGTCATCCCAACGCGGCCAACGGTGACCGACAACGGCGAGGTCATTTCGGCCGTGCCTCGCTCGGAGACGTCGCTGCAGCAGGAGAGCGCGGCTGGTGCGTCGCCGCCTCCGCCGCCGCCGCCTGCGACGGCGGAGATGGCGGAGCCCGAGATGGACGACGAAAAAATGGCAGACCGCGCAAGCGATTCGGCCGTCGCGACGCGCCCCGGTGCGCCGCCCAAGGCCGGGCGTGCGGCCACGGGTGGAACGGCGAAGAAGCCGTCGAGCGCGATGGCGCCCATGCCGATGCCCGCACCGGTCATGAAGGCGCGACAGGCGGTCTCCGCGCCGCGGGACGTGCGGAGCCTTGCGGCCGTCGCCGCAGAGGGCGGTACCACCCGTTACGATTTGCCGACGCCGATTACGGTGCCCGACAAGAGCGCGACGATGGTCATGCTCCTCGCGAAGCGCGTGCCGGGCGAAGCGATTTTTTTGTTCGCCCCCGACGGCGGCGTTCCCGATTCGTCGAGCCACCCGTTTCGCGTCGCGCGCTTCGCCAACAAGACCGGCGGCGCCATCGAAAAAGGGCCCATCGCCGTCTTCGAAGAGGGGGCCTTTTTAGGGCAGGGGATGGTCGATCCGCTCCCCGACGGCGCGACGACGACGGTGCCGTTCGCTCTCGAGAGAAGCATCGCAGTCGATCAAGAGCGCAGCTACGACGAGCTCGGCGAGCGTGTGGCGAAGATTGAAAACGGCGAGCTGACGGTCGAACGAGATGCCGTGACGCTCACGAAGTACCGCCTGCGCAACGGCGGCGAGAAGCCCGCGAAGCTTCTCGTGAAGCACACGCGCATCAACGGCGCGCGCCTCTTTCAGCCGCCGCCGCAGACCGAAGACAACGTCGGCGCGGGGAGCGCGCTCGTGCCGGCGACCGTTCCTGGCCACGGCACGGGCGAGCTCAAGGTCGACGAGCGGTCGACGATGCGTCGCGCCCAAGACTGGTTCAGCGCGGTGGCCGACTCGGCGATCAAGGCGTACCTCGCCGATCCGCGGTCGGACAAAGAGGCCGTCGCGAAGCTCACGGCGGCGTGGGCCGTGCGCAACGAAATCGTCGCGAAGCTCGAGGCGCGCACCCGGAGCGCGCAGGAGCAGGCGGAGATCGGCCGCTCGACCGAAGAGACGCGGCGTAATCTCAAGGCCATCGAGAAGAACAAAGTGGCCGACGCGCTCCGCGCGAAGCTCACGGCGCGCCTGGGTGAGATGGCGCTGCGCCTCGACGAAATCACGAAGCAGATGGTCGAAGTCGACGCGAAGCTCGCCGAGCTGCGGGTCCGCTTCAAAGAGGCGCTGCGCGATCTCAAAGTCACCGCGCCGGCCACGCCCTCGCCGTGACCATCGACTCGTCGGCGCCATCGCTCGCCGAACTCCGAGCCGCTCGCCTCGAACGCGCGTTCTTCGCCCGCGACGCACTTGTGGTCTCGCGTGCGCTCATCGGCGCTCGGCTCGTTCACGTGCTCGCCGACGGCTCCCATCGCGTCGCGCGCATCGTCGAGACCGAAGCGTATCGCGGTCCGACCGACGCCGCGTGCCACGCGCGCTTCGGCCTGACCAAGCGAACACGCACGCTCTTCGGCAAGCCCGGCGTCGCCTACGTGTTTCTCATCTACGGCATGCACGACTGCCTCAACGCGGTCTGCATGGCGGAAGGGGCAGGGCACGCCGCGCTCGTTCGCGCCGTCGAACCGATGAGCGGAATCGCCCCCACGCTTCGTGGTGACGGCCCAGGGCGTCTCACACGCACGCTCGGAATCACGCGCGCGCACGACGGCGTCGACTTCGTGACGAGCGACACGCTCTTCATCGCCGTGGCGGGCGCGAACGCTGCGCAGACCGTCGTCGCCACCCCGCGGGTCGGCATTGCCTACGCCGGAAACGACGCCCTCGAGCCGTGGCGCTTTCTCGATGGCGAGAGCCGCCACGTCTCGCGCCCGAGCCCTCGCCTCATTGGGCTCGGCGCGCCGGTGAAACCTGTTCTAGCTAGGCCTGCGGCGCGGGTGCCGAAGCGGCCGGCGCCGGCGCCGCAGGAACCGTCGCAGTCTTCTGAGCCTTCGGCTCGACGGCGTCCATCCGGCACGACCCCTGGAACTCGACGCCGCGATCGATGAAGAGCGACGGCGAGTGCAGGTTGCCGACGACCTTCCCCGGCGCGTGAATCTCGATGGCGTTCTTCGCGCGGATGTTGCCGTGCACGAGCCCGCCGCGAACGATCACCGTCGCGACTTCGATCTCGGCGTAGACCTCGGCGCCATCTCCGATAATCAGCGTGTCGTCGCTCTTGATCTCGCCCTTGAAGACGCCGTCGATGCGTACGCGCCCTTCGAAGTGGAGCTTGCCTTCGAACTGCGTTCCGCGCCCGAGAAGGGCCGTGATCTCGGTGGCCGACGTCGCTTGATCCATGGCCTCGTCCCTACCAGGCCCGGCAACGCGGTGGCAACAGGCCGGCGGGCATGGGGAACGGGGGTTGGCGCATCCGTAAGGAGTTTGCCTCCCAGGTCCCGTTCGCGGGTGGAAGGCGCCGTCAGGGAGGTAACGCTGCGCGCGCAGCGGCGCGTGAACATGCCAAAAAGAAAGACTCTTTTGCCGCTAACGGAAATGGGAACGCATCGTGCATGAGGCCGGCGGTGATAGGTGTGAGGTGCGCGAGGCCCAGGGCCGACGTGCATCTCTCGGTGGGGATCGAACGTCGGGTCCGGCCAGGTCGCCGGGATCGTCAGGAGCAGTGGGACAGTGAAAAGTTCGCTCGGTTGGCTCGGAACAAGCGCACGCGTCTCCTTCGCGAATGCGACGGCGTTGGCCATCGTCGCGGCCTCGGCCACGTTAAGCATCACAGCATCCGCCGGCGGTAAGGACGTTGCCGCGGAGGACACGAGCGTCGCGGGCCATCAGCTCGCTCTCGTGACCCGCACCGATGCGCAGCAGGATCCGACGCCGTCGCCGCAGCCCGGTGGCTCGGGGCCGCAGACGGGCCCGACCGTCACGCTGAGCGGGGGCGGAGCGGCCGTCGGGAACGGCCAGGCGCCGGTCACCGCCGCCGACACGCCGGCCGACGTGAAGCAGCTCGAAAAGAAGGACGAGTGGATCGACAAGTGGGCGGGCAGCTCGTTCTTCACGCAGGCGAGCGCGAACCTCAACGTCTTTTTCCCCAAGCTTCAGCAGACGCGTAACCCCACAGTCGAGCAGTGGTCGTCGCTGTCGCCGCGCTACGCGATCACCAAAGACTGGCAGCTCCGAGGGCGCATCGTCGCGACGTACGAGTACACGAACAGCGACGAGACTGCGCGCCGCAACGATTTTCGGATCAGCGACACGACGCTGCAGCTCTTTTACCGCGGCATCCCCACGTTCCTTCACGGGACCAAGGTCGCGCCCGCCCTCGGCGTCGCGATCCCCACGTCGCCCGAGTCGCGCGCCCGCTCGATGGTCCTCTCGCCGTCGCTCGCCGTGCAGGTCGCCCACAACTTCGAGCACGTCCTCGGCGGCGCGCTGACCCTGATCGGCACGGCGAGCTACGCCCACCCGTTCTACCGCTACACAACGGGCGGCATCCAGGGCGACCCGCAATACCCGATGCATTGCTACTCGGCGGACGGAGCGTGCAGCAGCCAGCTGAGTGGCACCGCGAATACGGCCGACACGTTCTCGTGGGTCATCATCGCGAGCGGGGAGTGGGGCAAGTTCAGCCCCGGCGTCCTCTTCTGGATGACGCACGCGCGCCCCTACGAGTTCAAAGACCAGCCGGGCGTCGATCGCCTGGCCGACCGCACGGCGCTTCGTCAGTCGACGTACTTCGGCGCCTGGCTCGACTACCAAGTCAACGACTGGCTCACGCCCGAGGTCGGCTACCAGTTCTCGCGTAGCGTCCTCGACGCCAACGGCTCGTACGGCAACCCCATCTTCTCGCAGTACCAGGACATGCGCGTCTACGTCGGGTTCAACGTCGGCCTCGACTCGCTCTACAAGTCGGTCATTGGCAAGCAGGGCGAAGCGGGCGTCGTGCGCGCTTCGAACAAGCGCCCGATCATGAACTTCTGAGCACGAAGCTCGGCCCGCGCCCACATTGCCCGTCTCTTCGGGTAGGGTGCGCGGTCGAGTGGTGGGCGCATTCTCTACGCGGGCGCTTCCATTCCTTCGCCCGCTTGGAGAAAATTCGAGCGACGTGCTCTACTTTCGTGATGGGGAATCGGGCTCGCGCGCTCGCTCTGGCGACATGGTTCGGGACTCTCGCGTCGGCCGTGATGGCGACGTCGGGGGCTGCGTTCGCGCAGTCGGCGGCGGCCGATGCGCCTGCGAAAGCGAGCGAGACGAAAACGACGGTCACGACCGTCGTGACGACCGTGCCTGCCGCGCCCGTCGCCCCAGCGCCGCCTGCGCCCGCATCGGGGTCGGGGTCGGGGTCGGGGTCGAGCGAATCGAATGCCGCGGCGACGCCCGCACCCGCATCGAACGTGATGGGCTCGACCTATTCGGACCATCCGCAGACGAACATCACCGACTCGCCGCGCCCCTCGCGGCGCGCCGCGGCGCCAGCTCGGGCGGGGACACGCAGCGCCGTGCGCGCCAAGGCAGCCGTCCCCGCCGACGCGCCGATCGCCACGTTCCCCGGCTTCGAAATGCTGCCCGACGGCGGCACGCGCGTCTTCGTTCAGGTGTCGAAGAACGTCGCCGTCGAGGAGCGCCACGGGTCAAGCTCGCTCACGTACGTGCTCAAGGGCGCGCACGTGCTGAAGCGGAACAATACGAATCCTCTCGTCACGATTCACATGAACACGCCGGTGGCGAGCGCGCGGCTCGTCCCGTCGGGGAGCGACGTCGACTTCGTCGTGACGCTGCGCGCGTCGAGCACGCCGACGTGGAAGGTCGCGCAGTCGGGCGATGGAGCGTCGCGCCTGGAGATCGATTTTCCGAAGGGGACGTTCGTGAACGCTGCCGCCGAAGCGACGCCAATCGCGAAGGGCGACCCCGGCGACAGGATCCCTGCGGACGGCGATTCGGCGATGCAAAGCGACGAGGGGCCGTCGGCTGGGCGCGCGAGCGCGCCCTCGGCCACGCCGAAGCGGAAGCAAGCGCGCCTCACGGCGGCACCGCCGAAGTCCAAGCCGTAGCTCGCGCGACGGCCAAAGCGAGGGGCTCGCGTCGCACCCCGCATCTGCGCGACATCGCGAGCAGTCGGGCATGACCGGACCGGTCGACGTTCGCGCCGACGACGTGGTCCTCGATGCGCGGCAGCAGGATCTCGACGTGCACGGCAACGTTCGCATCGACGCGGACCCGTTCTACCTCGCGAGCGACCACCTTCGTTTGCGACGCTCGCCGCGCGGCATTCTCGTCGACGGCGTTGGCCGTGTTGGGTTCTGCCACTGCCTCGGAACGCCGCTCGCCATCGCCTTCGACGGCGCAACCCTCGCGCCGCCGGGTGACCTTCTCTTGAAGTCGCCGACCCTCATGCTCTTCGGCGTGAAGATCCTCCCGGCGCCGTTTCTCTGGCTTCGTTCGCCGGGGCGCATGGGCCTCTTGCCGCCCGACATCGCGTGGCGCGCCACCGATGGCCTCTTCCTTGGCGAGGGGTTTCACATCCCGTGGGTCTACAACGACAACCACAACGGCATCGACGTCTCCGCCGGCGGCTACATCAGGGGCGGCGCCGCCGTCGAGAGCACGCTTCGCACGCCCGTCAGCACAACGCGTATTCGCTGGGACTACCTCGACTCGACGGGTCTCGTCGTCGACGCGCGCGGCGCCAACGGAGCCGAGCCCGGCGCTTCGCACATGGCCGCGACGGCGTGGGATGTCGATCTGCTCCGCGGAGCGCGCGCGGTGCAGTCGACGACGCCGCTCGATACGGCCGCGCGACCGTACGATCGCGGGAGCGCCGAAGTCGCATGGCGGCCGGGGGGGTTCGTCTTTGCCAGTGCGGTGCGCACCGTGAGCGAGCGCGGTGGCGACCTGTTCGATGTCGGCGCGGGCGGCCCGGTGCTGAGCGCGCGGGCCTCGGGCTCGATGGCGGGCCGCTTCTTGTATGATGCAACCGTCGACGGCGGCGCGCTCTCGAGGCCTGGCGGCGCAGCGACCAGCTTCGCACGCGGCGACGCAGGGCTCGCGTGGGCGACGCGGGCAGGGCCGGTGGGCGTGCTCACGTCGGCGCGGGGCTCGGCCGACGTCGCGTCCGACGGACAGCGCCGCGGCGCCGAAGGGAACGCGACCGCAAGGGCGACGTTCACGCTGCCGCTCGCCCGCGCCTACGCGGCCGACGACCCCAACAGCCCCAACGACCCACTCGTCCATCGGCTCGAGCCGCGTGCGTCGGTCGCGGCCGTCGTCGTCCGTGGCGACGCCGTCTTAGGCGTCGCACCCGGCCGCGGCGCCGCGTCGATTCACGGCGAAGCGGTCGTCGCCGAAGGGGGCTTCACCAGCACCTTCGGCCACGTCGGATCGCGCACGGCCTCCGAATACACGGCCTCGGGCGGCGTCGTCGCCACACGCGACGACCCTTCGCCGCAGCCTGCGCTTCGCAACCGCGCGGCCTTCGAGCTCGGGGCGGCGGCCCTCGCAGTCGACCACGCCCACGTGTTTGCGCCCCGCGCGCGCAACGGCGGCGACGCCTTCGCGGCCCGCGTCCGCCTCGGCACGCGCGACGGTCTTCAGCTCGGCGCGCTCGTCACGGCCCGCAATGGCGCCGACCCGGTGGTTGCGCGGGCGCTCCTCGACGCAACCCAAGAACCCGGCACGGGCTTCCTCGCCGAGTCGGGCTGGACAGGGGGCCTCCGCGTCGTGGTCCCGTGGTCGCGCTTCGTCACGACCACGGCCGGCGCCGACGCCGACGTGACGGATATGGAAAACCCTACGGTACTCGCCGCGCGTGGCGGCCTCGAGCTTCACGACGGCTGCGGATGCCTGGTGCTGCGCCTGAACGGCGCACACCGCATTGGCCGCCCCGGCGTGGACGTCTGGCTAAACCTCGACATCCGGCCCGCGCTTTAGCGCCGCCGCGCGTGCGCGGCCTCGCGCGTCGATCGCGCGGAATCCTTGCTCGACGCGCGCGAGGGTGGTCCTCTCGCCGCATGAAAGGCAACCCCAAGGTCATCGACCTTCTCAACGAGATCCTCACCGGTGAGCTCACCGCCATCAATCAGTACTTCTTGCACGCGAGAATCTGCAAAAACTGGGGGTACAAGTTCCTCGGCGACTACATCTACAAAGAGTCGATCGACGAGATGAAGCATGCCGACCGGCTTATCGAGCGGATTCTCTTCCTCGACGGGCTGCCCAACGTTCAGAAGCTCGACAAGATCAACATCGGCACGACGGTGCTGGAGATCCTGAAGAACGATCTCGCCTTTGAGATGGTCGCGGTTCCCCGTTTGAATCGCTCCATTCAGATCTGCCGCGACGAGGGCGACAACGGCTCCGAAGATCTCCTCACGAAGATCCTCGTTTCGGAGGAAGAGCACGTCGACTGGCTCGAGGCGCAGCTCGAGCTCGTGCGGCAGGTTGGTGAGGCGCAGTACCTCGCGCAGCAGATTCGCGCCTAAAAAGCCCACGCCACGAAAATCCTCGAAACCTTGACATTTCGGGGATTTGCACGCGCCGGCAGGCGCAAACGACGGCCTCGTCCTTGAAACTGATAACAGTTTTCATTATCTCTAAGGACAGAGGCGAAGCGATGTACGTCTGCGTTTGTCGAGCCGTAACGGATGTCCAAGTGAAGGCCGCCATCCAGAACGGCGCCGAGACGGTCGCGTGCGTGACCCGGGCGTGCCGCGCCGGTGGCGACTGCGGCGCCTGCCGCGGGATGATCGAGGACATGATCGAAGACGCCGCCTGTGGCTCGCGCCGCTCGCTGCCGATGTTCCCGCCGCCCAAAGCGGCCTGACACGCCCGCGCGCCGACGCCCCGCAACGGGCGTTCGCCGGCAGACGAAAGCCCCCGCGGTGCACACCGCAGGGGCTTTTTCCGTTTCGTGGTCGAGAACGCTGCGCTTACGCGTCGCGCGGATCGCGCATGGGCGCGGCCGTTTGCGTGGTCGCGTCGCCGCAAAGCTGCTCGACGAGGTACGACGCGACGTCGGCCGGCTTGGTGCCGGGGCCGAAGCCTGCGTCGAAGCCCAAGTCGAGGGCGAGCTTGTGGTCGATGCGCGGTCCGCCGAAGAGAAGCAGCACGTCTTGCCGCCACCCTTGGGCCTTCAGCATGTCGACGAGGGCCTGTCCGTTCTCCTTGTGGCAGTTTCGCTGCGTGATGATCTGGCTCACCAAGATCGCATCGGCGTTGAGCGCCTTGGCCCGCGCGGCGAGCTGCTCGTTCTCGACCTGCGCGCCGAGGTTGTACGC
>JANXMC010000385.1 GCA_025354825.1 Myxococcales bacterium | reverse complement strand
GCTCAATCCGAGGCCCGCGAGCGCTCCTAAGAGCACGGTCTTGCGCGCACCGTGCACGGGCGCGCCGGGCGCCGCTATCCAGACGATCGCGGAGGCCATGAGGGCGTTCAGCGCGAAGATCTCGGCGTGCGTGAAAACCGCCCACGCGCGCGCGCTGAGCGCAAAGAGCACGCACGCCGTCACGCTCGCGACTTCGCCCGCGCCCCACGCGCGCGCGGCGCGGTAGAGAACGCCGGCCGCCGCCGCGCCGAGCAGCGACGTGGCGAGCGCCGCGCCGTGGGCGGCCGAGACGGAGAAGACGGCGGGCAACCAGGACCAGGCTCGAAGCCACAGGACGAAAAGCGGATACCCGGAGGGATGGGGCACGCCCCCCTCGGCGAAGAGCGTCGCGAACTCGCCGTTGTCGCCGCCGAGCACCGTGCGCGCGCACGTGCATCCGTACACGACGCCGACGAAGGCTGCGACCGCCACACCCGCGTCCACCCCGAAGCGCCTGCGCGTCGACCCCATGCTCACGGCCCGGTCGGCCTGTGCGCGCACCGCCCGATGCGCCCGAGCCCCCCCGCGCCACGCACGAGGATGCGGTCGTCATCGCGGTTGCCAAGGCCGGCGCGGCACTGCCAGGCGACTTGGGTATAGCTCGCCCCGGCAACGCCGCGACGCGCGCTCGGCGCCTCCGCGATGCGCGCTTCTGCGAGCACGCCGTCGGCAGCTTCGGGTTCGAAGAACTGCGCGACGAGGACGACTGTGTTGGCGCGCCACGTGTCGCGCACCTTCGGCCCGTCGAAGACCTCGGGTGTATTGAGCCCCATCAGATCGACAGTACGCCGATCGCCCCAGTAGCGAATCGCGCCCGCATCGTTCGCCCAAACGGCGCCCTCGCTCGGCTTTACGGCGTCGTGTACGAAGTGTCCCATTGCCACCTGCACGGCGTCGATGTCGTCGACGTCCGCCACGTACCGCGCGTGCTCACGCGACCATCCGGCGACGAGCCCGGCGCATGCGACGAAGAGCGCGAGGTACGTCGTGAGCACGACGACGCGGGCTCGTGCGCCTACGCGACCCGCCGCCCACGCCAGTGTCCATGCGAATGCGAGCGCCGCCGCGAGGTTCAAGAGCGGCAGTCCGGGCAAGGCGTAGCGCTGGAAGTAAAAGGCGTTCGGCAACGCGATCGACTTGATGGTCGCAATGGCAACCACGTACGAAAGGCCCATCGCGGCGGCGGCGCCCATGGCGGCGCGCGCGAGGAGATCACGCGATGCGCCGGTTGGGCGGAAGAGCAGACGAAAAACGGCCTGACCGCCCGCGACCAATGCGACGACGACGAGCAGCCAGATCAGGAGTGAAGACGTGGGCGCGACGGTCCCGAGCAGATCGAAAAACGTCACGCGCAGGCGATGCGGCAGCTCGTCCCACGACGCGTTTGCCTTCGCATAAAACGTCGCAGGGAGCGGCCGTCCCGACGCGACCATCGTTCGCGCGACCAAGAGTGCGACGAGCATTCCCGCGGGTGCGAGCACCGAGGCCAAGGCGCGCCACAGGCCCCCGCGGCGCCGACCGATCGCGGCCATGAGCAGCACGAGCGGGAGCGCGACGATGCTCTCGGGCCGTGCGAGGACGGCGAGCCCCACGAGCGCGCCCGCGAGGACAGCACGCGCGCGCACGGCCGCGAGCAACGCGCCGACGAGGAGCGTCGACGTCAGGGTGACTTCCATGCCGCTCACCGCCGCGTACGCGAGCACAGGGCACGCCGCGACGAGCGCGCCCGCGCCCGCAGCCGCAACGGGCACCGCCGACGTGCGCGGTACGCAGACTCGCGCGAGCCGCACGCTGATCGTCGACATCAACATGTGGAGCGCCACACCGATGGCTTTCAAGAGCGTCGCCGCCTGCACGGACGGCGAGGAAGCGCCCGCGAGGAGATGCGCGAGCCCCGCCACCGCGGCCCAGAGCGGCGACGTGCACCCTGTCGCGGGGATGCCCGCGTTGTACGCGAGGGATCCCTCGCGCCGTAGCGCGAGACCGTAGACCATGTGAATCCACGCGTCGTCGACGGGGAAGCCGGCGGTGAGCCTGTCGCGCCCGACGGCGAGGGCGGCCGCGAGAGCGAGCAGGGCGACCGCGACCTCGGGGGCGATGGCCGATGCCCATCGGGCGGTGGAATGCAGGGCGGCGGAAGTCCCGCCCCCACGAGCCACGGTCAAGGCCACGCGCTGCCGGTGTCGGACGTGGCCATTCGCGAAGAAGGTACCAGCGGGGGTTGGGCGACGTCGAGGCGACGGCCGCGACCACCCCGTTGGGAACGCCTTAAAAGCCACACGCCCGCCCCTTTTGAGAGCGAGCGTGCAGGTCGACGTCGTCCGTAAGCCGAGTTCTGTTCCGCGGTTGGTCACCCTTCCGCGGCGACGATCATTCCTCTAGGGCGCCCGTTGCCGAACGCCTCGTGCAGCCAACCCGCAGACTCAGGCGAGTCGCCCTTATCCGGCCTTGCGACCGGAATGCCTGCCTATGCGGCCTTGCTCCCAATGGGGTTTGCCTTGCCACTCTTGTTACCAAGAGCGCGGTGGGCTCTTACCCCACCCTTTCACCCTTACCCACGGCTCCGTGCTTGCGCGCGAAACGGGAGGCGGTCTTCTCTCTGTTGCACTTTCCTCGGTGTTTCCACCACCGGGCGTTACCCGGCATTGCACTCTGCGGAGCTCGGACTTTCCTCTCGCTCGGAAGCCTTTGCACGCGAACGTGCACCGGACCCGAGCCAGCGATCGTCAAGTCGGCGTCGACGGCGCGAATCTCCCATTGTGCGCGGCACCGCGCAAGGACGGTCACGCGGAGGTGACGACCTCGTGCGGGCGCGGGCTCGCCGAAACGAACGCGACAAGCGTCACGAACGGCACGACGACCAGGCCGTAGCGACCGGCGCCAAAGAACGCCGCGTGGGTCGCCATGGTCGCGAGAATAAGCATACCGGTGAACGGAACGAGGGGCGCCTCGCGCGCGAGAAGCGACGGCGGGCGCACGAGCGTGAGCACGGCGAGAATCGCGTAGGCAGGCCATCCGTGGACCATGCACGCAAATGCGATTCCGAGGGCGGCGAGGCCGAAGCGCACGCGCCGGTAGGGCCCCGCGCGGCGCGCGAGCGCCACGAGCGCGGCGACGAGCAACAGCCGCGACACGACCGCCTCGACGGCGCCCGAGACGACCTTCGCGCGGTCGGGAAATGCGTCGCCGTTGGCGTCGTGCAGGTACCATGGTGCGCCGCCGAAGTAGTCGAAGGTCACGGCGATCTTTCGCGTCGCGCCGGCGAAGAACGGCACGGGCGACTCCCCGATGCGCGTGCGGGCGACGCGGCCGAAGCAGTCGTCTTTGGCAGCTTCGGCCCATACTTCGCGGCACTCGGCGGGGACGTCGACGGGCGCCCAGGCGCCGGTCGTCGTCTGCGCGCCGATGAGCAGATTCCACCCGCCGTTGACGCTGACGAGGGCGCAGCGGTCCATGCGCACGCAGTTTCGCGCCGTCCACGGCAGGCAGCAGGCGACGGCGACCGCCGTGACGAGCGCCGCCGATGACACGCGTTTCACGACGCTCACGCCGCCCGCGGCGAGCAGCCCGAGCGCCGGCGCGAAGACGATGCACTGCGGACGGACCAGGGTCGCGACACCGAGCGCGACGCCCGTAGCGACACGCCACCCTGCCGCGCGCTGTTCCGACGATGCGCGCGTCGCAAAGTAGAGCGCGAGGGTCACGAAGGTCGCCGTTGCGCCTTCGGTCATGAGCGCCGGTGTGTAAAGCGCGAGGGCCGGATGGATCGCGACGGCGAGCCCGCCGAAGAGAGCGGCGCGAGGCGACGCCGATCGCACGAGAGCTGCGTGGGCCGCGAGCGCGCCCACCGCGCCGAGCACCGTGTTCACGAGCATCGCGACGACGACGTGGCTCCCGAAGACCGCGTAGGCCGCGCCGAGGATCGCCGGGTAGCCGATGGGGTAATGCGCGGCGTAGGTCACCGCGCCGTCGGGCCAGAGCCACGTGTAGCCAAGGCCCGCTGCGATGCGCGTGGCGATCTTGTCGTAGTACACGCCGTCGGCCGCGGCGGGGATGCGCGCGGCGGCCCACGCGACAACCGCGAGGCGAACGGCGAGCGCGACGGCGAATACGGTGGCCGCGTCACGCGTGCGCCCGGACGGCGGGCGCGGCGCGCCTGTCATGGAAGGAGGCCGAGGCTCGTGAGCGCCACGACGAGCTCGCACGCGGGGAGCCCGACGACGTTCGTGTACGACCCGTCGATGCGCGAGACGAGGCTCGCGCCGAACCCCTGCACCGCGTAGCCGCCGGCCTTGTCGACCCCTTCGCCGTTCGCGACGTAGGCCGCCACTTCGCGCGCCGAGAGCCCGCGGAACGTCACGCGCGTGATCACGGTCTCTTCGTGGAACGGCGCGACGCCTGCGAGGTGCCCTTCGGCGAGGACGAAGCGCGTGTGAACTTCGTGCGTCTTCCCCGCGAGCTGGGCGATCATCTGCTCGGCGTGATCCCTCGACTCGGGTTTGCCGAGGATCGCGCCGCCGTCGATCACCGACGTATCGGCCACCAGAATCACCGGAGACGCGTCGGCCTTCGACAGCGCGCGGACGGCGTCGAGCTTCGCAATCGCCACGCGCGCCATGTAAGCCGCGGGCGATTCGCCAAGGTGCACCGTCTCGTCGGCCTGGGCGCTTCGCACGACGTGGGCGAGGCCGAGGCTCGTGAGGATTTCGCGGCGACGGGGAGAGCCGCTGCCGAGAACGAGAGGGTTCATGGCGTCGATGGGGCGGACGGGGCGAGTCACGATGCGCTCTTTAGTAACGGCAGGCCTTTGCTGCAACGAGAGCGGGCCACCTCGCTCAGAGCGCGTGGTAGCGTTTGCACGAATATGGGTACGCGAAAGCTGTCCGGGTCGGCTTTTCTTACGGTGACGGCAGCGGTCCTCGCGGTGAGCGCGGCGCTTCCGTCGCAGGCCCACGCTGCGGGCAAGTGCGATGCGAGCGGCGCCAGCACCTGCATCAACTCGGACACGTTCTGGCCCCACGCCGGGGCGACGCAATTCGCGAGCATCGGCAGCACCGAGACCATCGCGCGCAACAACGTGAGCTTCGGCCTCGTCACGAGCTACCTGTCGCGGCCGATCGTTCTCAGCACGCCCTCGCCGGGCCCCGGCGGCGGGCGAAGCTACGGCGTCAACGACCAGGTCAACGGGTCGTTCCTGTTCGCCTTCGGCATTCTCGACAGGCTGCAGCTCGACTTCGTGTTGCCCGTCACGTTCGGCCAGGGCGGCGGCGGCGCGAGCGCCGTCACCGGGGGGCAGACGGTTCAAGACACCGCGCTTCGCGACATGCGCTTCGGCCTCGCCTACGCCGTCGTGCCGCGCCTCCGCGTGAGCCCGTTCGTCGGCAGCGCAGACATCGACGCCGGCGCACGCACGCCGAACGCGTGGGCGCTCACAGTGCGGAGCGAGCTCTCGGTGCCGACGGGCTCCGAGGAGCAGTTCGCCGGCGAGCGCGGGGTCGCGTGGGTGCCGAGCGTCGTCGCGGATTACCGGCGTGGGCGCTACTACGGCGCCATCGAGCTCGGCGCGCGCGTGCGGGCGTCGTCGGCGCTGCTGGGCACGAAAGTCGGCTCGCAAGGAATGGTCTCGGCCGGCATCGGCGTCGACCTTTTCCCACGCCGCGAGCTTCTCAGCGTCGCCGTCGAAGCGAGGATTTTACCGAGCTTCGACTCGTCCCTCGCGCCGGCCGAATGGATGCTCTCCGCCCGCAGCGCGCCGTTTCTAGGCGGCGATTTGGGCCTTCAAATCGGCGGCGGCGGCGGAATCCCCTTCAACGACCCGGCCGCCGTCACGACCCCGCGGTACCGATTCATGCTCGGCGTTCGCTACGCGCCGCTCGGCCGCGACACGGATGGCGACGGCGTCCTGGACAAGGACGACAAATGCCCGTACACGCACGGCGCGCCCGTAAATGGCGCAGGCGACGGCTGTCCCGAGTCGAAGACCGCCCCCACGGATGCGCCTCCGCCCTCCGCGGAGCCCGCGCCCACGGTGACGCCTCCCCCCGTGACGGCTCCGCCCACTCCGAACGCGACTCCTGACATTCCTCCGGCGCCACCAGCAGCCACGCCGGCGGGTCAACCGTAACCGCGAGGTACTTGGTGAAGGTTCACGTCAGCGCTACTTCGAGACACCTCGTTCTGCGCGCCGCCTCCGGCGAGCTTCTGCCGGGCGCGCTCACCCGCGCGTTGGTCGACAACGGCGTGACGGGCGGCTGGGTCCGCGCGAGCGGCGTCCTCGAAAACGTCGAGCTCCGCGCCCTCGACAGCGAAGCAGGCGTGCAAGGGCCGCCGCGAAAGCTCGGTGGCCGCGCCCACGTGATCGCCCTCGAGGGGAGCGTCGGCATCGTCCGCGGCGCACTCGACGTCGGCATGCGCGTCCTCCTCGCCCGCGAGACCGACAGCGGTCTTCAAACGCTCGCCGGCGAAATCGTCTCGGCGCGCGTCGTGGCCCTCGAGGCCATCGTGACGGTGTTCGACGACCTCGCCCTCACGCGCGAGGTCGATGGCGACGCAGGGGTCGCGCTCATCGCGTCGGCCATCGCAACCGAGAGCGCCACGCGCCGTGCTCCCGCCGCGCCGATGGCGCAGGCGCCCACAGCCGCCGCCTATGCTCCTCCTCCCGCACCGTCCGCGCCCGCGGCGAGCGCGTGGTCCGACGCCGCGGCGGTGAGCTCCCAGGTGGAAAAACAGGCGGAACGCGAGGCTTACCGGCCGGCGCCGCTCCGCTCGATGACGGCCTCCGCGAGCGCGCAGTCGTCGGTCACGTCGGCGGTTCCGCAGCGCATCGCGCGGCCGCAGGTCGCGGACGACGACGGGCTGCTCCCTGAGGCTGGCGACAGCGTCGAGCACTTCGCGTTCGGCACCGGCGACGTCGTGAAGAGCGACGGCGACAGGCTTCACATCCGCGTCGGCAAAGAGGGGAAAATTCGTGAGATTGCCCTCGAAATGCTGAAGGTCACGCCCCTCGCGAACGACGGCGAGAAGCGTCGCTTCCGCCTCGAACGCAAGCTCTAACCCGCGCGCGGCCTCACACGACGGCGAGCACCTTCGCCGTCGTCGTCCCTACGCGAAGCTCGCCGCCTACTTCGGCCACGGGGCGCTTCACCATCGCGAGCGCGAGGACCCCGCCGCCTCCCGGCGCCATCGACACGCTTGTCACCTCGCCCACGGTGGTGCCCGCGGCATCGGCGACCACCGCACCGCGCGCCGGCGCGTCGCCCTCGATGCGCATTTGCACGAGCCTGCGCTTCACGTGGCCGCGCATTTCGAGCATGCAAATGACCTCTTGCCCGAGGTAGCACCCCTTGCTGAACGACACGGCCGACTTCTCGAGCCCCACTTCTTGCGGGTAGGTCGCCGCGGTGAAGTCGGCGCCGAACTCGGGGACCGCGCGCGCGACCCGTAGCGCGCCCCACGCCTGACCATCGCCGCGGAGCCCGCCGGCGTTGCGGACGGCCGCTTCCATCGCCACGTCGACCGCATCCGCGACGTCGGCGCGCGCCACGACGACCACGCCGCCGAGCCCCGTGCGGTCGAGCGTGCCGCCCGTGCCGCCGGCCGCGCGCGCCGCGGCGAGCACGCTCGTCGCGCCCGGACCGTGGACGAACGACACGCGCCCCGCGCCCGCGACGATCTCCGCGTTCTCCATAATCAAATACTTTTCGCACGACGCACGGAGCTCTTCGAGCTGCGTCGCGGGCACCACGAGAGTCACCTCTTCATCGCCGACGACGACGACGACGTCCGCCAAGATGCGCCCCTTCTGCGTGACTGCGAGGCCGTAGACGGCGTCCCCCGGCTTTCGGTTGGCGAGCTCGCACGTGACGAGGCCGTTCAGCCACGTCAGGCGGTCCGCGCCCGTGACGACCAACATGCCGTGATCGGGGCTCGCCACGACCAACGCGCTCGCCGCGGCAGCCGCGAGCTGCGGCGCGAGATCGCCGAGTACCGAATCAGAGGTCGCGCCGTTGGTCATCATGCTCATCATCGCCTTCGGAGTGGGCTTCCAATTTGACGTTTCGCCCCGCGACCGTCATACGGTCGAACGATGTCCGGCATTGGAGTCGTCCTGAACCCGAAGAGTCGACGGAACCTCCGGGACCCTAAGGCCGCGACGCGTCTCGCGCAAACCCTCGGCGACCACGGCGTCGTCCGCTCGGCCCACTCGATCGACGAGCTTTACCGAATCGCCGAGGACTTCAAACGCCTCGACATCGACGTGCTCGGCATCAGCGGCGGCGACGGGACGAACCACGTCACGCTCACCGGTTTCATCAACGTTTACGACGGCGTCGCCCTGCCGGAGATCGCGTTTCTCCGCGGCGGCACGATGAACACGATCGCGAACTCCGTCGGCATTCGCCGCGAGCGCCCCGAGGGGCTTCTCGGTCGGTTGATGCGCGACTATGCCGCGCGCGCCACGAGCCCCCTCAATAACGTGGAACGCCACGTCATGCGCATCGGCGACCACTACGGGTTCCTCTTCGGCGCCGGCGTCGTGAGCGGTTACCTCAGCGAGTATTACAAATACGACGAGCGCTCGCCCCTCGTCGCCGCCAAGACCCTCGCTCGCGCCCTCGGCAGCACGCTGGTCGGCGGCCCGATGATTCGGCGCATGGCGGCGCCGTTCCGCGGCACGGTGCTCATCGACGACGGCACCGAGTGGGAAGAGCGCGACTACATCGCCCTCACCGCGGGGACAATCGCCGAGGTAGGCCTGAACTTCCGCCCTTTCCGCCGCTTCGACGAGCGCCCCAACACGTTTCACATGCTGGGAATCTTCGCGTCGCCCATGCAACTCGCCCGCGAGCTGCCCCGAATCTGGCGTGCGGAAGCGCTTCGCCCCGGTCGAGCGTATGAAGCGACGCCATCTCGCGCCGTCGTTCGAAGCGAGAAGTCCGAGCTCGAGTACATGATCGACGGCGACCTCCACCGCATAAAGGGGGAGCTGTCGGTTGACATCGGCCCCCGCGTGAAGATCCTCGTAGGGACGTAAGCGCCGGCCGTCCGCGGAGGCGCAACTCGGGAGCTCCCAGGAGGAGGAGCGGAGCCATGAGACCGAGACCTTCCCCACGCACCGCCGCACGCGTCCCCGGAGCCGCCGCGTGCACGCTCGCAGCGGCAGGCGCGCTGCTCGGTCTCGCCTCCCCCGCTGCCGCCGACCCGCTCACGCCGGCGCAGCAGGCGCTCCTCGCGCGCGGCGAGACGCTCGTCTTCGACAAGACCGTCGTCAACGACACGCATCGGTACGTCGGCGGCGTCACGTACACGATCGTCGACGCCACGACGGACGAAGTGGGCGACCTGCTTCAGGACACGAACGCGTACCGCGCGGTCCTGCCGCGGACGAAAGACGTGCGTGTCGTCACGCCGCCTGGCCCGCCAACGGCCGTGATCCCCACGGGCCTAGGGCGCGACTTTTTCGTGGAGCTGCGCCAAGGGACCGCGCTCATGGAGACCGTCTACACGCTCCACGTTCGCAAGGTCGACGAGACGCGCACGGTGCAGTTCTGGATGGATCCGCGCATGCCCCACGGCATCGACGACGCGTGGGGTTTCTTCCGCTACCAGCCGATGCCCGAGGCGACCGGCCGGCCGCCGTCGGTGCTTTTCACCTACGGCATTCTCGTCGACGTGGGCCCGGGGCTCGTGCGCGAGCTTTTCGAAGAGAAGGTTCGCGCGGTGCTTTTGAGCGTCCCGCAGCGCGTCCGTTCCTACGTGCGCGAGAGCGTGAAGCCCCTGCGCTTGGCGAAGAAAACGTAAAGCGTCGCGGCGTTTTTCCTCTCGGCACCCAAGTTTGATACTACCGGGCGAGATGGTCTCCCGGGTCCTTGCGATTGCGATGAACACGTACCGCGAAGCCGTGCGCGCGCGGATCCTCTACGGCCTCCTCGGCGTCGCGCTCACGACGTCCATGTACGCCGTCGTCGTCGCGTCGCTCTCGCTCCACCAAGAAGCGCGCGTCGTCGCCGACATCGGCGCCGCGTCGATCTCGCTCTACGCGGTCCTCGTTGCGATCGTCCTCGGCGCGACGTCGCTGCATCGCGAGCTCGAGCTCAAGACGGTCTTCCCCATCCTCACGCGCAAGCTTCGCCGCCACGAGTACGTCGTCGGCAAGTACATCGGGACGATCGCGACGCTCGCCGTCTTCGTCGCGCTCGATGGCGCAGCCGTGCTCGCCATACTGGCCCTCGAGACCAACCAGAAGTGGCAGCTCGTTCTCGGGGCCGTGGTCGTCCTCGGCGCGCTGCTCGCCGTGGGGCTCGTCCGCGGAAAGTACACGCGCGTCTACGTCGTCGTGCCGTGGGCGTTCGCGCTGTTCGCCGCGATGTACTTGCTCGCATCAACCGCCGGGACCGAGCGGCAGCTCGTCGTCGCATCGTGTGCCCTCACGCTGTGTGAGGTCGGCATCGTCGCGGCGCTCGCGACGCTCTTCTCGTCGTTCTCGTCGCCGTTCCTCACCGCGCTGCTCACCCTCGGGCTTTTCGTCGCGGGCCGCTCTGCGGACTCTCTCGCGCACATGCCGGCGCGCTTCTTCGGGTCGATCTTCGCCACGTTCTTCGCAGGCTTGGCGCACATCGTACCGAACCTTCAGCTCTACGTGCCGCCGCGCCCCCTGCTCTTGGGGCTGCTCTCCGATGCGCCCGTCTGGCCCTACGTCGGCCTCGCCGCCGCCCATGCGCTCTTCTACGCAACCGCGCTCCTCACGGTGAGCGCGCTCATCTTCCGTAAGCGCGACTTTCAGTGAGCCGCAGCAGCGTCACGACGGCGCTGATCGCGACGGCCATCGCGGCCCTCGTCGTCATCACGGGCGCGGCCGCGTCGTCGGCCCGCGGCGAGCGCGCTCTCCTTGCCAGCGACGACGCCCTCGCGAAGGGCGACACGCTCGGCGCCGTCCTCGCCGCACGTGCGGCCGCCGAGGCGTACGCGCCCTTCAGCAGCGTCGCGCGCCGCGGCTTCGAGAAGCTCGAGTCCCTCGCGCAAGACGCCGACGGCCACGGCGATCTCGCCACCGCGAGCGCCGCCCGACGCGCGCACGGCGCCGCAGCCCGCGAGACCGGTGCGTCCACGCCGAGCGACCTCGGGCGCGGCGCCGTCGTCCCGTCGTGGGTGCTCGTCGTCGTGACATTGGTCTCGGCTGCTACGGCCTTCGCGGCCGCGCGTTTCGTCGCAACGCGTCGAGCGTAATCGCCTGACCGGGGGTTACGGAGAAGCCTCGCTTGTGGCACACCGCGGGGCATGGCCACCGTACCCGTCGATGCGCGCAAGGTCGCGCGGTGCCGCGAGCTCGCTGCGGAGATCGCAGACGACGTCCAGAGCTACATCAACCTTCACACGAGCGTCGGTGCAGAGCGCACCTTCCTCCGCGCCTATGGCGTCGAAGGGGTCGATGATCAGGGCGTCCCCCTCGTAAACGTCGCGGTCGATCGCTACCAAACCGCAGGGCTCTTGGGCCGCGGCATCGCCTACTACCTAGGCCGCGCGCTGCTCACCGGATCGCCCTCGGTGCAAGAGGCCGCCGAGCGCCTCGCCTTCGGCGTCGACCTCGATCGCGGCGAAGGCGGCCCCACCGTCGCCGAGGTGCGCGCGGTGCTTCAAGCCCACGCCGATCTCGCCATCGCGCGCGTCGATCAGGCGCGCGACGATCGCGAGGCTCTCAAGGCCCGCGTCGCGGCAGGCCCCACGCCGCACAAGTACGTCATCGTCGCGACCGGCAACATCTACGACGACGCGATTCAAGCGAAGGCGGCAGGCCACGCGGGCGCCGACATCGTCGCCGTCATCCGTGCGACCGCGCAGTCGCTCCTCGACTACGTGCCCGAAGGCGCCACCACCGAAGGGTACGGCGGCACCTTCGCGACGCAGGAGAACTTCAAAATCATACGCCGCGCGACGGACGAAGCGACGCAGGAGTACGGCCGCTACATCCACCAGACGAACTACTCCTCGGGCCTGTGCATGGCCGAGATCGCGTGGATGGCCGCGGTCGAGCGGCTCGACATGCTTCTCAACGACGCGATGTACGGCATTCTTTTCCGCGACATCAACATGTGCCGGACGTTCATCGACCAGTATGTGTCGCGCCGTTTCATCGCGCGCTCGGGCATCGTCATCAACACGGGCGAGGACAACTA
>JANXMC010000380.1 GCA_025354825.1 Myxococcales bacterium | reverse complement strand
GGTGGTGGCTACGGAGGACCGCCCGGCGGTGGTGGCTACGGCGGACCGCCCCCCGGCGGCGGGGGCTACGGCGGACCGCCCCCCGGCGGCGGGGGCTACGGCGGACCGCCTCCCGGCGGCGGTGGCTACGGCGGACCGCCTCCCGGCGGCTACGGCGGCGGCCCCCCCCAGGGGTTCGGCCCGCCCGGCGGCGGCTTCCCGCCCCCCGGAGGCCCGATGATGAACGGCCCGGGCGGCGAGGTGAACACCACCCTGCCCCTCGTGCTTTCGATCGTCGAAATCTGCTGCTGCAATCCGTTCTTCGGTATCGCAGGACTCATCTTTGCCATTCAGGCTGGCAACGCGAAAAAGATGGGCGATATGACCACGGCTGCGGCGAAGTCGAAGATGACCTTCATCATTCTCGCGATCGGCGCCGCGCTCAGCATCCTCGGCAACGGCCTGATGGCGGTCATGCGCGCGAGCTGAACGTCGGCCCTCAGGGGCCGATCGTGCACTGCAGCGGCGCGCGCGACTCGATGCCGGGGACGATGCCCACGCGCGAGGCCTGCGCGCCGCCTGCAAACCGCGCAACGACGAAGCTCTCCACGGCCTGCGTCACGACGGTTGCGGCCGCGTCGTCGAATGTGGCGCCGCTTCTCCGCCCGCTCGACCCGCGCTGGGGAACGGTGATGCGCGTATCGCCGACGCGCACCTCGAGGGCTTCGAGGCAGGCCCGTGTCGTGCTCCACTTCACGCGCGCGAGCATCACCGCCTCTTCGTGCGCGTGCGTATCGATGCCGGCAATCTGCACCCACGCGCCTACGGCGTGCACCGTCACACGGTAGCCCGACATGTCGGCCTTGCACGCTGCGTCGTCGGCCGGCGTGAGCGTCGACCACGGCGCGAGGGCGCTCGTCGCGCCCGCGGGGCCGAAGAGCAGCGCCGGCTCGAAGGCCGAAGGCGGCTCGGACGCCGACCGAACGCGCACGAGAACGACCTCGCCGTGGGGACCCACGGCCAGCGCGTCGGGGTTCGCGGGGTACGAAATCGCCCCGGCAATCGGCGCGACGTCGAAAAGATCGGTCACGCCGGCCGCGCCGATCTTCCTCACCTCGCTAACGCCGTTTTCCCCCACCTCGAGAACCGCGTACTCGTCGCCGGCGAGCGCAACGGCACTCACGAGCTTCGTCTCGTCGGTCGCGTGGAGGCGGGCGCCGAAGCGGGCGCGGCTCGGCGCCGATCCACTTCCCCCGCCGCGGAGAACGCCCAGGAGGCCCCCCTCCGCCACGAAGGCGAGATCGCCCGGCGCCGACGGATCGAGCGGCGTGACGGGGACGAACGCGAGGACCGTTAAAAGGTCCGGTGAAAGAACGTCGACGGCACGGAGACCCGCGCCTCGCGCGGCCGCGGCGACGTCGGCCGCGGAGAGCGTCGCGCGTCGTACAGGCGCGGACGGGTCGAAGGGTGCCACGTAGGTCACGTTGCTGCGGAGCGCGAGGAGCCGCTGCGCGTAGCCCGGTGTGTCCTCCGCGAGGTTCCGCAGATCGCGCCCGTGCACGACTGCGCGAGCGGCGGGGTAGTCGCTGTCGCTGCTCACGTCGACCTCGTGAACCGGGTTCGGGACGGTGCGAAAAAAGAGCTGCCGCGCGTACTCCACGTCGTCGTTCCCGGCGGGAAGCCGCGTGGCGCCGAGGCCGAGATCCTCCGGGCTCGAATCGCTCCGCGACAGCACGGTGACCTTCGGCTCACCGAGCGTCTTGCACGTCAGCGTCACGGCTTGCGTCCGCGCAACGTGGGGCGGCGCCGGCGCGACGACCGCGAACGGCGGCGGAGTGCTCGTCGACGTCGACCCGTTCCAGCCAATTCGGTACCACGACGCGAGGTCGCATCCGACGGCGCTGCAGAAGCGCGGCTCTTGAAGCGTGCTCGCGCGCGCCGCGACGCCGGTCGTCGTCGTCGTCGTCGTCGTCGTCGTCGTGATTGGCGCCGCCACCTCGCCCCACGACGCTCCACGATCGACGCTCTGCCATGCGCGCCCATCGCGCGTTCGCGCGAATGCGAAGGGGCCGGCCGTCGCGACGCGATCGAAAAAGTACGGCGACGCCGACGCGACGCCGTCGGGCGCGACGTCGAGCACAGCGCCGC
Organism: Myxococcales bacterium; assembly: GCA_025354825.1. Classification (GTDB taxonomy): domain Bacteria; phylum Myxococcota_A; class Polyangia; order Polyangiales; family Polyangiaceae; genus JANXMC01. The sequence continues at coordinate 8,383 of JANXMC010000380.1, read as the reverse complement.
CATCTCCCCATGCGCGCAGCCCACCGGCGGGCGTCCAGGTCCACGAGTGGTCGACGAGACGCGCCCCCTCGCGCGACGACGAGGTCCCGCGGCTGCGGCTTTCGGTGAGCGCGTTGCGCATGGCCGCCGTCAGCCCGTCGACCTGCCATGGGCGCACGTCGCCCGTGCGCGCATCGATCGCCGCGCCTCCACTGCCTCCAACGCTCGCGAGAAGCCCCACGGCGTCGCCGTCGGGTCGCGGCACCCACCGAAGAACGTCGAGCGGAGGGCCGCCGTCCGCCGTGAGAAACGGCTCGACGTCGAGCTCTTGCCACACGCCGCCGGGCCCGCGCACGCAGGCGACGAAGCGCGACGCTTTCGCGCGCGAGCACGGCCCGCCGAACACGAGAGAGCCGTCGTCGGCCGCGTAGAACTGCCCCGACGCCGAGAACGTCTGCTCGACGATCGGCACGCCGCCGTTGCCAGCGTGGGACGCGACGAGGGCGCCGCCGTTCCCCGCCGGCTTGGAGCAAACGAGGAGCACGTCGTCCGCGGTGCGAACGGCGTCGCAGGCCATGTCCGGCGGGAGGTGCGACGGAGCGACGCTCGCGAGCTCGCCCGTCGAGAGGCTCACGCGCACGAGGTCGCCGTCGGCGACGAGGAGCGCCGTGCCGTCGTCCAGAGGCACGCCCACGCGAAGGGCGCGACGGAGCGGCGCTTCGTCGTTGTGCCATCGCGCATCGCGCGCACGCAGCTCTGTCGGTTTCGCGGCGTTAGCTTTGTCGAACGTCGCGAGGGCGCCGCCCGGCTCGACGCGGAAGGACGGCCCGCTCGAGAGGACGATCCACAGTGTATCGCCTACGACGGCGATTTCGTCGGCGGGTCGCGCGAGCTGCGACGATACGTCGCTCCAGTGCGCACCGCCGTCCGTCGAGACGAAGGCCGCCCCACGCTCGGTCAACGCGGCGGCACGCCCGTCCGCGAGCGCACCAACGGCCGAGACCGCGAGGGGTTGCGGCGCGACACGCGCGCCGGTGGCGAGATCGAGCGCCCACCGCTCGCCGAGCTCACCGTGCACGAGCGCCGACGTGGGCCCGAACGCGACCTCTTCGATTTCCGACGGGAACGTCGCGAGGGGGCGCAGCTCGCCTTCGAACTGCGCGCTGACGTAAAGCGCGGTGCGGCTGCGAAAGAGAAACCCACCGCCGAGCCACGCCGGAATCGTCTGCGCGGCGAGCATGGGCGGTTCGGTGACATCGAGGGCGCGGCGAATCGACGCACCGCGCGCGACGACGCGCGTGCCGTCGACGATGAGCCCGAACGCGCCGACGCCGGACGAGGAAAAGGCAAGGCCGGAATCGAGCGGCGTGAGGCCGAGGGCGGCGCTGCGCGAGAGTGGATCGGCGATGAGGTACTGCAGCGGCGCCGAGCCCGCGGGCAACGCACCTTCGCCCCAAAGCGCGGGTGCGCCCACGGCCGCCCCGCGCGCGAAAGCGCTCGCCGTCGCACCCGACGAAGCGGGCGGGAGCGATGAGACAGGCGCGACCATCGCGTGGTCGTCGTGGGCGCACGCCGATGCGACGAGAACGCCGGCAGCGACGAAGAGCGGGAGCGCGAAACCGGTACGCCCCATCGCCTTCAGCATAGCCTCACCCCGCGGGTTGCCCCAGCACCGCGAGGTAGGCGGCGCGGACGTCGCGCGTGACGGAAAGATACCGCGTGAGGAGCGCTTCGGTGGCCACGCCGCGCGGGCCGTCGCGCATCCCCATGCGACGCGCGAGAAGCGCGAGGCCCCCCGCGCCCTCTTCGATCAAGTGCGCGCTCGTGCCGTGCAGCACGCGAAGACGCTGCTCGAGGCGCCGCAAGAATCGGTAGCCATCGCGCAGCGACGCCGCAAGCGTCGGTTCGAGGTAGCCGCACGCTTCGAGCGCCCCGAGCGCCACTTCGGTCTCCGTCGTCCGCACACGCGGATCGCCGCCGTAGCGCATTTGAAGCCACTGCACGGCGAACTCGACGTCGACAAGTCCGCCGTGACCGAGCTTCAGGTCGTAGCGCGCACGGCCGTCGCGTCCGACGCGTTCGCCCGCGAGCTCGCGCTCCATGCGCATGCGCGAGTGGTGCACGCGATCGGGCGGCGGCGCTTCACGCTCGTAGGCCGCTGCCGTCGCGATCGCGATCACTTTGGCGCCGAGGGCCGCATCGCCCGCGCAGGCGCGCGCCTTGAGCAGTGCCTGGCGCTCCCAATCTTGTGCGTGGGCCTGCCCCGGCAAGTCTGAAGCGATGTCGACCCCGGGCACGCCCCGCACGCCGTGGTACCGCGCGAAGCTTTCGAGCGAAACGACGAGAAGCCCTTGGTTTCCCGAGGGACGAAGGCGCGTATCCAGCTCGTAGCCCGGTCCGTCGCCGTGGGGTGCGCTCAAAAGGCGAAGCACGCGCTGGGCGGTGCGCACGTAGCGCTCCCCCGCATCTGGGTCGTTGCCGTCGTCGTAAACGAAGAAGATGTCGAGGTCCGATCCGTAGCCGACCTCGCGGCCCCCGAGCTTGCCCATGGCGAGGACCGCCAAGCCCGCGTCTGCGCGAAAACCGCGCTCGGCGGCGGCAAAGCGGACGGCGTGCTCGAGCACCGCGTCGGCGAGGGCGCTCAACGTGATGGTGCAGTCGCGCGTCGAGAGATCGCCCGCGAGATCGCTCAACCCCACCTGCATCGTCACCTGCGCCTTCGCGCGGCGCAGCGCTCCCACGAGCTCGTCGGCGTCGTCCCGCGCGTGGCTGGGGCTCTCGCCATCGGGCCCGGGCGTACGCGCGATCGCCGCGACCTCTTCGCCCACCTGCTGGCGCACGCTGGTGCTCGTCGGAACCCCGCGTCCGAAGAGCAGCCTGTCGGCGAGCTCGGGGCGGCTCACCATCGACTGCCCTAAAAAGACGCTTGCGCCGAAGAGGCTCGCGAGGCGACGCGCCGCGCGGAGATCGTCGGCGAGGGCCCGTGCGTACACGCTCGGCGTCATCAGGCGGGCGAAGAACGCCGCCATTAGGCGCGTCGCCTGCTCGGGATCGGCCGCATCGGCGAGCGCTTCGAGGATCACCGGCGCGAGCTGCGGTAGGCGGTCGCGCGACGCCGCGCCGAGCGGAAAATCGGGCCGTCTCGCGAGCGCGATGAGGTGCCGCGCGAGGTCGGGCGAAGCCGCCGCGCCGAAGTGGCTCGGAAGCCACGCGGCGACGGCCGGCTCGTCGCGGTCATCGAGGGCGACGAAGAGCTTCTCGTAGGGCACGAGCTCGTCGTCCCCGAGCTCTCCGCCCCCTCGCCGCGGGCGCAGCGACGCAAAGCGCGCGACGACTTTTCGACGAACCTTGTCGAGATCGCGCAGCATCTCCTGCGTCCCCGCGAAGCCGAGCGACCGCGCGATGCGGGTGAGCAGATGCGGGTCTTCCGGAAGCGAGTGCGTTTGAAGCCCCGTCGCGAACTGAATGCGGTGCTCCAAGCGTCGAAGCGTCAGATACGCGTCGGCGACCTCGCGCCCTTCGCGGTCGGTGACGAGGCCGCGCGCCCGCAGCCGCCGAAGCGCATCGAGCGTGTTCGTCGCACGCACCACCGGCTCGCGCCCGCCCCAAATGAGCTGCAGCGATTGCACGAAGAACTCGGCTTCGCGAATGCCGCCGGTGCCGTGTTTCAAGTCGCGCTCGATATCGACGCCGAGCTCCGCGCGCGCCCGCATTACGAGGGACCACATCTCTTCGGCGATCCCCGGATTCACTTCGCGGCGCCAGACGAACGGCGTGAGCGCCGAGAGCGCCTGCGTGCCGAACGCGATGTCCCCCGCAATCGGCCGCGCGCGAAGCATCGCCGCGCGCTCCCAAGTTCGCCCCCACGTTTCGTAATAGCGCTCGGCCGCGGCCAGCGCGTTCACGAGCGGACCGCGCGCCCCTTCCGGCCGCAGCCTGAGATCAACGCGCCAGACCATGCCGTCTTCCGTCACGTCGTCGAGCGTCGCGACGAACCGCTGCGCTACGCGCATGAAGTGCTCGTGAAGCGTCTGCTCGGTGACCTTGCCGTCCTTCACCACGACGCCTTCGTCGGTCTCGTAGAACAGCAGAAGGTCGATATCGCTCCCGGCGTTCAGCTCGCGCCCACCGAGCTTTCCCATGCCGATGACGACGAACGGGCAGCGCTCGCCGGAGAGCGTTTGGGGGCGACCGAAACGTGCTTCGGCCCACGCGAGCGCCTCGTCGAGGGCAATGTCGGTGCAGACGTCGGCGAGGTCGGAGAGCTCGCGCGCCGTCACGTCGAGGTCGGCGCCGGCGAGCGACAGGAGCTCGCGGGCGGCAATGCGCAGCTTCTCGCGCGACGCGAACCGCCGGAGCTCGCGACGTACCGTCTCGTGGTCGAGCGCATCTCCGAGGACCGTGAGCGCGAGCCGCCGATACGTTCGCACGTCGCGCGCGAGCTTCGTCCCGCCGCGCGTGAGCGGCGTCAGCTCCTCGGGGTGGACGGCAATCGAGCGCGCAAGGGCGGGGTACGCGCACGACAAGAGCACCGCCATGTCGACCGCTTCGTCGGAGACGACGCGGCCTCCTTCGCGCAAGTGACCTTCGACGACGACGCGAAGGTGCTCGGCCTCACCGCGAGCGATCTGTTCCGCGAGCGCTCGGAGCTGCATAGTGCCCATTGCGGGCGATTGTCGCACGATGCGCGACGGCTCGCGCTCTCAGACCGGGGCACCCCAAAGTCGCCACGCCACGATGACGCACCAGTCGAAGGCCGCGTGGGCGAGCATCACAGGCGGCAGTCGCCCGTAGCTCCGCGCCATCCCGCCCCAAACGAGACCACCGCCCAGCGCCGCGACGACGACGACGGGGTTCGGCCCAAGGCGCGGATCGCCGAGGGCCCAGAGCGTGGGGGCATGGGCCAGGGCATAGAGCAGCGACGCGTAGACCCACGCGCGGTGGGAGCCGACCCGCTCGGCGAGAAGGCGCGTGACGAAGCCGCGCCAGATGATCTCCTCGGCCGCGCTCACGATGCAGATGGCGAAGCCGAGAACGAAGAGGTGCGCGCGCATCTCGCTTGGGTCGCCAAACTGGAGATAGACGCGCATCAGCCAGGCATCGCGGCCCGACCCCGGCGGCGTCACGATTCGAACGAACGCAACGGCGAGCGCGTACAGCACGACGGCGCCGAAGACGCCTTTCGTGAAGTCGCCCCACGACGGCCGCATCAAGTCCGAAAGCTCGCCGTCGCGCCCAAGACGAAACGCGGCATAGGCCGCGAGCGCGAGAATGGGCACGCCGACGATGAGCCAAAACAGCGGCGTGGCGCCGTAGGCGAGCTGAAATCCGAGACCCGTCGCCACCATCACCACCCCGACGACGGCGGCGAGCTCCACGAGCTGCGTAACGGACTTCGGCATCTGCGGCCGAGTACACCGATTCAGGCGCGGTGGGCAATCTCCGGCCCGTCCAACCGGTCTCTTACGAGCACCCCGAAGTTGCTCTGTCTTGTTACGAGCACCCTTCCGGTGCTCTAGGCTCCGTCGCCATGGCCAATCGATTCGACTCGAGCTTCGACTTTCGCGGCACGGTATCGGCACTGCGAAGCGCGGGCATCGCCGCCGTCGTCGCGATCGTCGTCATGGTGGCCGGCTGCCAGACGGTCACACGCGTCGATGCCGGCCACGTCGGCGTGAAAATCAAGCTCGCGGGGAGCGAGCGCGGCATCCAAGACATGGAGGTCAAAGTCGGTTGGATCATCTTCAACCCCGTGACCGAGCAGGTCATCATGTTCCCCACGAGCGTTCAGAACGTCGTTTGGGCAGCAAGTCCCCACGAGGGTCGCGCCATCGACGAATCGCTCACGTTCTCCTCGAACGAAGGCGTCAACGTAAACGCCGACATCGGACTTTCGTTCCACATCGAACCGAGTCTCGCGCCCAAGCTCTATGGGCGCTTTCGGCAGAACGATCTCTCGATTCTCGCCAATGGCTACGTTCGCAACACGGTGCGCGAAGCGTTTCAAGACGTCGCGTCGAAGCTCCCGGTTCAAGAGATTTACGGCGCCGGAAAATCGAAGATGCTCGGCGAAGTCGCATCGAAGTGCCGTGACGTTTTGAACAAAGACGGATTCGTGATCGACCAATTGACGATCAACGGCGCGCTCCGCCTGCCGCAAAATGTTGCGGACGCTATCAACCGGGCAATGGAGGCGACGCAAAACGCCATTCAAAGCGAGAACCGCGTTCGGCAGGTGCGCGCCGAGGCCGAACAGGCGATCGCTCAGGCGAATGGCGCCGCCGAAGCGGCGCGCCGCAAGGCCCAGGGCGACGGCGATGCGCTGCTGATCCGCGCGCGTTCCGAGGCGAAGGCCAATGAGATCATTCGTCTGTCGATGAGCGCGTCCATTCTTCAATATCGGGCAATGGAGCGGTGGGACGGAAAGCTGCCGACGTACAACGCCGGGGGGAATCTGCCGCTTCTCACGTTCGACGCGTCGAAGCTCGCCGGAGGCATGGATGAAGCAACGCGGGAGCGCCGCCTAAAAGAGCTCCTCGCCGAGGAGAAGTCGCTCGCCGACGAACGGCCCGACGGCGCCACGGATGCGCGTGATAGGCGTGATGCGGGCGCCGCTGCCCCCTGATCCCGATGGTCAGCGCCGGCAATTTCGTGCGGATTATCCACAAATCGTGGATTACCGAAGCAGAGGCTCGGCATTTCGCTTTGACGTCGCAAGTTAGGACCGGTATAGCCAGTCCAAAGAGCGAGTAGGTGCTCCGCTAACAGCAGGTTGCTGGGCGTGGGGGCTGCCATCGCCGTGACGTTGAGCGTCTTAGCGCTGCCATTCGGCGGCCGTCGGGGTTGCCGGCATTGCGCTTGATTCGCACCCCCCGATGGTCGGGGACGGGACAATGAGAACATGACGTTTACGGAAGCCGCCGCAGAGGTGCTTCGCCTCGCCGGTAAACCCTTGCACTACAAGGAAATCACCGAGCTCGCGATCGAGAAGAATCTTCTCTCGCACGTCGGGAAAAGCCCCGAGATTACGATGGGCGCGCGCCTCGCCGCGCTTCTCAAGAAAGACGACAAGACCAACGCCATCGTCCGAGTGAAGCCGGGCGTCTTCGCACTCCGTGATTGGGAGTCGAAGAAGGGGAAGCGCGGCGCCGCGAAGGGCGACGAAGCGGGCGAGCAGGTCGAAGCCGAGATTCCGGCCGAAGACGAGAGCAATGCCGACCTCGACGTGAACGCGCTCGAAGTCGAAGCCGTCACGCGCGAAGCCGATCGCGCCGAGCGCGCCGAGCGCGGCTCCGCCTCGCAGCCGCTCATCTTCGCAGGCCACGGCGCCGCGGACGACGACGACTCCGAGCCTTCCGTCGTCTCCGGCGACGACCAGGTTCGCGCCGATCTCGCGGCGAGCGGCGCCGAGCTTTTCGACGACGAGGAAGACGACGACCAGCCGATCCTTTCGCCCGCAGGCGGCGCGGCAGCCGGTGGCGCGGCCGGCCCCGACAGCGGCGCAGATGGCGGCCGTCGTCGTCGTCGCCGTCGGCGGCGTGGCCGCGGTGGCGATCGCCCCGAGGGCGGCGCCGAAGTGCGCAGCGGCGTTCCCCAAGACCGAGCCTCGACCCCGCGCCTCGACGGCGGCGGGCGTGGCGACGGGAACGGCAACGGCAACAACGGCCCGATCACCCCGCAAGCGATCATCTCGGTTGACGGCGACGCGCAGATCGACGGCTCGCGCGACCCGCTCGCGCCCTCGCCGCGCCCCATGGTTCGCGATCGCCAGCAGATTATGGCGGGCGGCTCCCCCACCGGGATCGAAGTGCCCATCGGTGAAGGCGACGAGCTCGCCGGCCGTGAGCTCGCCGACGCCGCAGCCATCGTGCTCGGCTCGTTCGATCGCAACGCGGGCCCGGTGCCCCTCCGCTCGGTGGTCGATGCGCTCATGCGCCGCGGCCGTCTCGGCGGCGATCCGGCGGCGGCCAGCGTGCAGCTTTCGGCATCGCTCCGCGCCGACAACCTCCGCCGCACCGCGCAGTCGCAGCGCCCGCGCTTCCGCATCTCGGGCGGGTCGCGCGTCGCCCTCACCGACTGGATTCTTGGACAAGATCTCGCCCGCCTCGAGCAGGACGTGATCGCCGCCGTGGATCGCTACCGTGAGGCCGCGCGCCGCACGTTCCTCCGCCGCGTTCAAGAGCTCCCGGGCCACGCGTTCGTCGAGCTCGCGCTCCTCGCGCTCGAGCGCACGGGGATGACGCAACTCAAGGCGATTCGCCGCGCCGGCTCGCCCGGTGGCGAAGCGCACTTCTCGGGCGTTCACCGCACGGGGACGGACGAGATCCGCACGGCAGTCGTCATCCGCAAGGACGGCCGCGAAATCGGCCGCGAGCGCGTGACCGATCTCCGCGGCGCGCTTCAC
>JANXMC010000372.1 GCA_025354825.1 Myxococcales bacterium | reverse complement strand
CGCCGAGGCGCTCGACGCCATCGCCGCGGAGGCGAGCGGTCCACGCCTCGTGCTGCCGCGCGTCGCGCTCGAAGCGCGCCTTGCCCGCGGCTACGTCCTGAAGCGGAAGGGGGCGCCCCTTGGCGTGCCTGCCCTCGAGGCCGTCGCGCGCGATGCCGACGCGCGTGGGTTCGGCGCCCTCGCCGCGCGCGCGCGCGGCGCCGCGAGGTCTGCGCGCTGAGCAGTCGCCCGTCCGGGTGACGTTCCCCGCTGGGAATTCTTCGGCGTTCACGGGTATGCTTCGACGCTGTGGTATCCGGCGATCCGTTCGGCCTTATCGGTCAAGTGCTCGACGGGCAGTTCCGCGTCGACGCCTTCATCGGCGAGGGTGGCTTCAGCATCGTCTACAAGGGGATGCACCTCGGCCTCGAGGAGCCCATCGGCATCAAGTGCCTGAAGCTCCCCCCGGCCCTCGGCAGCGCGCTCGTCGAATCGTTCATTCGCCGCTTCCGCGACGAGAGCCGCATCCACTACCGCCTCTCGCAAGGCAACCTCCATATCTGCCGCAGCATGGCGAGCGGCACGACGATGGCGCCGGCCACCAGCGCCCTCGTGCCGTACATGGTGCTCGAGTGGCTCGAAGGGCAGTCGCTCGCGCAGGAGCTCGACGCGCGCCGCGCCGCACGCATGACGGGTCGCCCCCTCCACGAGGCCGTGCGCCTGCTCGATCCGGCCGTCGAGGCTGTCGCGTACGCGCACGCGCAAGGCGTGGTGCATCGTGATCTCAACACCGGCAACCTCTTCGTCGCCCGCACGCGCGAGGGGTACAAGCTCAAGGTGCTCGACTTCGGCGTCGCGAAGATCGTGAGCGACCACGCGTTGGAGCTCGGCCCCCGCGCGCAGACCATCGGGCAGATTCGTATCTTCTCGCCCGCCTACGGCGCTCCCGAGCAGTTCGACGACAAGGTCGGCATGGTGGGCCCGTGGACGGACGTCTACGCCCTCGCGCTGATTGTGCTCGAAGTGATGCGCGATCAGACGGTCATCGAGGGCGAGCACATCGGCGAGTACGCGATGAAGGCGCTCGACACGGTCGTGAGACCGACGCCTCGCACGCTCGGCCTCGCCGTCGGCGACGAAGTCGAGGCGGCCTTCGCGCGCGCGCTCTCGGTCGATCCGCGGCAACGACCGCAAGATGCAGGCGAGCTGTGGGGCGAGCTGAAAAACGCCATGAGGCGCGATCACGAGTCGGGTCGTCCGCCCCACGCCGGCCCAGCGCAGACACGCGACGTCGGTCGGCCGAGCGTGTCGCCCCCCGCCGCATTCGCGCCGCGGGGGTCGTCGCCCGCCGTCGAAGTGCTCCGCCCGGGAAGCATCGTGCCGCCGCCTCCGGTGGCAGGCGCAATGGGCTCGCGCCCCGGCGCGAAGACGATGCGCATGTCGAATCCGTCCCTCGGTCGCGCCGACGGTTCGGGGGCGAGCTCGTTCCCCCCCGCCCCGCAAATGCCCACGGGCTTCGGCTCGGCGCCCCCCTTCGCGGCCGCACCCCCCGCGGCCTACGGCTCGACGCCCCACGTCTCGGTCGTACCCGCCGACGCATCGACGATGACGAGCGCAATGGCGGCGACGTTGCCCGGCCCCGTGAACACCGCTGCGGCGTGGGCTGCGGCGCAGCGGCAGCAGCAGTACGGGCCGCCGCCGACGGCTCCCGCGAACGGCACGCCGATGACGCCCGTCCCGCCGCAGTATGGCGGCAACCCCTACGGCGCCGCACCGCTCCCGTCGTTGCCCCCTGCGCCCTATCCGTCCGACCCGTCGATGGGCGGCTACCGCCCGTCGCGTCCCAGCATGGCCGCGCCCGCTCCAGCGGGCGTGTCGGCGCCGTCGAAGACGCCCATCGTCGTCGCCGTCGTCGTCGTGGCGCTCCTCGTTCTGGGCGGCGCGGCCTTCGCGCTGTCCGCGTGGCGCGGGGCGCCGCCCAAGACCCAAGACGCCCCCCCCGTCGTCTCGAGTGTCCCCGCGCAGCTCGCGCCCGCGGTGCCGGTCTCGGCACCCGCCGTCGTTGCGACGCCCGTCGAGACGCCGACGCCGCGCCCTGCAATCGCGCAGACCGCCGTGCCCGCGCCCTCCGCGCCGATCACGCCGACGCCCGCACCTGCACGACCGACCAGCGTGCCGACGCCCACCACGCGCAGCGCGATCGTCGACGCGCCCGCCCCCACGTCGACGCCTCCACAACCGATCCCCACGCCCTTCCCGAACACGTCGACCGTCACCGCCTTCAACCCCACCGCCGCGAAGGCCGCGCTCGACATGGTCAACGGCATTCTCGCGAGCTGCAAGGCGCCAGGCGGGGGCGGCGTTACGGGCCCGGGCCATTTGGTCGTCACGTTCCGCAACGACGGAAGCATCGGCTCCGCCCTCGTCGACAGGCCGCCCTACCTCGCCACACCCGAAGGCGCGTGCGTCGAGTCGCGCTTCCGCACCGCGCGCATGAAGCCGTTCGAGGGAACGTCGCCGAGCGCCGAGTACACGTTCGTCGTCCCCAAATAGCGTCCGCCGGGCTATGCCAGTGGGCATGGCGGACAAAGTCTCGCAGTCCCTTTTCGAGCGCGCAGCGCGCGTCATCCCCGGCGGCGTGAACAGCCCCGTGCGTGCCTTTCGTGCGGTGGGCGGCAGCCCGGTGTTCATCACGCGCGCGCAGGGGGCGTACCTCTACGGCGCAGACGGTGCAAAATACACGGATTACATCGGCTCGTGGGGCCCGATGATCCTCGGCCACGCGCACCCCGCCGTCGTCGCGGCCATCACCGAGGCCGCCGTGAAGGGGACCAGCTACGGCGCCCCGACCGAGCTCGAAGTGCTCTTCGCCGAGCGCATCACGAAGCTCTATCCGTCGATCGAAATGGTCCGCGCGGTGTCGAGCGGTACGGAAGCGACCATGGCCGCCTTGCGTGTCGCGCGCGGCTTCACGGGGCGCGACGTCGTGGTGAAGTTCGAGGGGTGCTACCACGGCCACGCCGACTTCCTCCTCGTGAAGGCGGGCTCCGGCCTCGCGACGTTCGGCGTCCCCGACTCGGCAGGCGTCCCCGCGGGCACGGCCGCCAACACGGCCACGCTGCCGTTCAACGATCTCGCAGCGCTCCGCGCGCTCTTCGCCGAAAAAGGCGCGTCGATCGCCGGCGTCATCGTCGAACCGGTCGTCGGCAACATGGGGTGCGTCGCACCGGCGCCGGGCTTCCTCGAAGAGATCATCGCGCTCTGCACGAAGCACGGCGGGGTCTCGATCTTCGACGAGGTGATGACCGGCTGCCGCCTCTCGCCGTCGGGCATGCAAGGGCGCGTCGGCCTCAAGCCCGACATGACCTGCCTCGGCAAAATCGTCGGCGGCGGAATGCCCCTCGCGGCCTACGGCGGCCGCCGCGACATCATGCAAACGGTCTCGCCCCTCGGCCCCGTTTACCAAGCGGGCACGCTCAGCGGTAACCCCATCGCCGTGAGCGCGGCCCTCGCCACGCTCGATCGCCTCGACGACGTTCTGTATGCGCACCTCGAAGCGCTCGGCGCGCGCCTCGAGGCAGGTCTCGTCTCTGCGATCGCGAAGACCAAGGTCACCGCGTGCGTGCAGCGCGTCGGCTCCATGCTGACGATCTTTTTCTCGAAGGGGCCCATCACGTCGTGGGACGACGCGAAGGCGTGCGACACGGTCGCCTTCGGCAAGTTCCACAACGCGTTCCTCGCGCAGGGGCAGTACTGGCCGCCGTCGCAGTTCGAAGCCGCGTTCATCGGCAACGCGCACACGAATGCCGATATCGACGCGACGATCGCAGCGGCCGAGGTCGCCCTCGCCGCGAGCGTTTGAGCGCGATTCGAGAGAAGCCTCGTCGCAAAAATCCGCTGGAGCCCCGAGAAAACAGCTCCTTCGCGTCTCCGAGCGTGCGGTCACCATTCGTCTATTGAACGGTAGGCGATTGCGCGCGAAAGGATCCCCCGTCGTCGAAAACGTAGGGAGGTTCTTCATGCTTCGAAAAGGCCGTCAGAGCGCGCGCGCGGTGGGCGCCGCGTTCGTATGCGCATTCGCATCGTTCGCCGTAGGTTGCTCCGGTTCGTCGGGAACCGTCGAAGTCGATGCAGGCGTCACGCCCACGGGTGCCGATGCGAGCGCGCCGCCGGGCACGGGCACCGGTACGCCGCCGGGGACGGGCACGGGCACGCCGCCCGCGGCCGACGCGTCGACGTCGGGAACGAACGACGGCGGCGGCTCGACGACGACGCCGCCCGGCGAAGCGTCGGGTTGCAACGGCGCGAAGCTCCTCGCTGTGCCGGCCGACCCCGGGGCGCGCGGCCCGTGGGCAGTCGGCGCGAAGACGGTGACCGTCGCAGGGCTCGTCACCGAAGTCTGGTACCCCGCGGCTCTCGGCAGCGAGGCCGGCAAGGCGAAGATCTCTTACGACATCCGCGAGCACCTGCCGGCGGCCGATCGCACGAAGATCCCGGACGCCGACAATCCGCTGCAGCCGTGCGACTGCTACCGCGATCTGCCGCTCGACATGGCCCACGGCGCGTACCCCGTCGTGCAGTTCATTCACGGCACCGCCGCGTTCCGCACGCAGAGCCTCACGCAGATGGCGCATTGGGCGAGCCGCGGCTTCGTGGTGATTGCCTCGGACCATCCGAAGATTCAGCTGAGCGATCTCCTCACCAACATCCTCGGCTCCTTTGGCGCGGATCAAAAAGGGGACGCGACCAAGGTGCTCGACGCGCTCAACGCGCCGACGGGCGACCTCGCGTTCTTGGCCGGCCACATCGACACGACGCGCATCGCCATCTCCGGCCACAGCGCCGGCGGCGGGGCCCTCGCGGGCTTCGGCTCACGACCGGGCGTGAAGGTGCTCATCCCGATGGCTGCGGGCGGTTCGCAGGCGGGGACGTCACTCGTGTCGACCCTCGTGATGGGCGGCGTCGACGACCACGTCGGCGCGTACTCGAACCAACAGAGCGGCTACACGTCGTCGCCGAAGAAGAAGCGCCTCGTGGGGCTCTTGAACGCCGGGCACCTCGCGTTCAGCGACCTCTGCTTCATCGGCCGCGACAAGGGGGGCATCTTGAAGGTCGCGCAGGACCACGGCGTGAGCGTGCCGTCGTTCGTCGCGAGCCTCGCGCAAGACGGCTGCAAAGCCGGGCAGCTCTCGGCGGAAGACGGCTGGGCGATCGTCAACTACGCAACGACGGGCGTGCTCGAAGAGACGCTCACGTGCAACCCGACGTCGACCGCCGCTCTCGCGAAGACCAAGACGCTCTTCACGAACGTCTCGGAGCTTCAGGAAGATCTCTGAGTCGAATCCGAGAGCGTCTTCGGCCGGCGTCGCAGCAGCTAGCCGAAGGTGCTCTAGGCGGTGCCGGAGCCGGCGACGTTCCCCTTGCCGCGAAGCGCGGCTTGCGCCGCGGCGAGGCGTGCGATGGCGACGCGGAACGGCGAGCAGCTCACGTACGAGAGGCCTACTTCCTGGAAGAACTGCACGCTTGCCGGATCGCCGCCGTGCTCGCCGCAGATGCCGACCTTCAGCGTCGGGCGCGCTTTCTTGCCGCGCTCGAAGGCCATCTTCACGAGGGCGCCGACGCCCTCTTGGTCGAGCGAGACGAACGGATCCTTCGGAAGGATCCCCGCCTCGACGTAAGCGGGGAGAAATTTGCCGGCGTCGTCGCGCGAGAGGCCGAGCGTCGCCTGCGTGAGGTCGTTCGTGCCGAAGGAGAAGAACTCGGTCTCCTCGGCGATCTCGCCGGCGAGGAGAGCCGCGCGCGGCAATTCGATCATCGTGCCGAAGAGGAACGGCACGGCCTTCTCGGTCTTGAAAACGCCGGCCGCGACGCGATCGACGAGGGCGCGCATGCGAACGAGCTCCTCCTTGGTGATCGCGAGCGGGATCATGATCTCGGGGAAAACTTCG
>JANXMC010000349.1 GCA_025354825.1 Myxococcales bacterium | reverse complement strand
CTCGATCGCGTGTGGCCTCGCGCTGGTGTTCGGCGCGTCGCGCCTTCGCCGCATGCGTTCCGTCGGCGCGTGGCTCATCGCGGCCGCGGGCGGGGGAATCTTGCTGCTCAACGCGCTGTGGAGCGTCTTGGTCGCGGTGGGGTGGCTCTTCACGCCGCTCCCGTTCGCGCAGTGCGCCCTCGCGACGGTCGCCAGCGCGCTGGCGATCATGAGCTTCGCCCCGACGAGGCGCGCCGACGCCGCTCGCTCGCGCCTCGGGTCGTCGGGGCTGGATCTCGGACTTTGAGTCTCGCTACGGCGCCTTCGGCAGCGACACGTTGGGCGCCATTCCGGGCGCGCGAGGCGGCGGCGTCGTGATCGTCGGAAGCTTGGCGTAGCCCGCCGAAGCGTCGACGACCATCTTGCCGTCGATGCGCGAGCCCCCCGCGACGCAGCGCCCGGCGCCGCACGCGAGGCCGAGGAAAACGGGGCTGTCTGCGGGCACCGCGCGCGGCACCCAGGAGCGTCCGCCGTCGGTCGATGCGTAGATGAGCGGCGTCTGCATGTTGCCGCCGACGGCAACCCACCCCGCGGTGGTCGGCGCCACGGCGCGAAGCCACGTGTTCACGAAGTTGGGATTGGGGTCGGGCGACGAGAGCGGGCGTTGCGTCCAGGTAATCCCATCGGACGAGACGACAACCGTGCCGCGCGATCCGACACCCACCATGAACCCGTTCGACTCGGCGAGCGAGGTCACGCCTCCCGTGTAGCGGATCGTCCACGTCACGCCGTCGGGCGACGTTTCGATGTTCCCGGCACCGCTTGCATCCGACGCCGCCACAAAGAGCTTCCCGGCGAAAATCACGCTCCCGATGCTCGCAACCCCGTTGTGGAGGGAGACCGGCGTAAAGGTGACGAGGTCTGTCGAGACGAGCACGCTGCCCGTCCTCTTCATGACCCACATGCCGTTGCCGTAGGCGGCGCCGGTGATGGACATATTTTGGTGCGTATTCCGGTACGTCCACGTTTGAAAATCGGTGGACGTATAGGCGAGTCCGTTGGCGAAGCCGGCGAAGTACATCCCGTTGCCGTAGGCGAGCGCCGTGAGCGCTGAGCCGTTGGTGATGTTCGTCGCGACCGACCACGTAGCGCCGTCCGTCGAGCCGTATACGGAAGCCGCGTTCGACGTCGTCGCCGCGCCCGGAACGAAGAACCTGCCATTCAAATACGCGATGCCATACTGCGCCGCCCCGTAGGGCCCCTGCACGATCGGCGTGACCGTCCACGAATCGAACGCGTCGGCGGCCTTCGCGATCCCGGCGCCGAAGACCAGTGCCGAGGCGACGATGATCGAAGAGACCGTACGGTGCATGGACGCGACCTCCCTGGAAGAACGATTCTTCAAGGTACCGACGCGCCTGCGGCAGAGTCTATTCAATTAGGCAATTTCGGGAGACGAGGCGAAGCTTATGAAATGGCTTTAGAGCTAAGAAAGCTTGTAAAAGAAGCCATATTTCAATTTGCTCACGAAAGCACCCATTCGGCTTATTCGTGATTTGTTGGTGTCGGCGAATGACGACGTTCGCCCCACGTTGGAAGACGCAATGCGCGATGTGAGAGAGCCAGGTATCCGGAGTCAGAACGCCGCGAGCTGAATCACGCCGCCTTCGCGGTCGTGCATTCCGGGCAGGCGGCCCGTGTACGTGACCCAGACGCGCGCATGATCGGGGGACGACGCGATGCCGTTGATGCGTGCCGAGCCGAGCGAATGGCCGCCGACGCGAACCTCGCGGATCGCGACGACGGTGCCGTCTTGGTGCATGCGCACGATCGTGTTGTTGCCGCGGTTGCATACGTAGAAGTCGGAGCCCGCTTCGAGCGTGGTGTTCGCGGCCCAGATTTTATCGGTCGAATCGACGCCGACGGGCGCCATGTCGACGGGCTCGTCGAGAGCCGCCGAGCGGATCACGCGGCTTGCGCTCGGGACGTAGACCTCGCTGCCCACGGGGCCGCCCACGACGAGGGAGATCGCCTTGATGGAGCGGTCGCGGGGCTGGCTCACGAAGAGCGTGATGCCGGGCGCCCGCGCCACGATGGCGCCCGCGCGGAGGCTCGGCGCGCGCTCGCCGCGGCCGTCGTCGTCGTGATGGCCGTGGTCGTGGCCGCCGTGGAAGCGGCGGTCGTCGCCGTCGTCGTCCGAGAGCAGGCCGTGCTTGCCGAGGAGCGACTGCACGGTGCCGGCGGGCGCGATGCCGTCGATCCCCTTGCCCGTGTGCTCTTGCACGATGCTGCCGTCGGCCGTGATGACCGCGAAGACGGCGCGCGTGCTGCCGTCGGGCGAGGCTCCGAGGAACGCGGTGCCGACGGCGCCAAAGGCGAGGGAGCCCGGGACGACTTGCGACGGCTGACGGCCGGTGACGTCGTCGAAGTAGACGCCACCCGTGAGGACGTTGGGCGCGCCGGCGAGGGGGCGACCGTCGGGGTCGTCGATGGACGACGTGCCGGGGGCTTCGAGGCCGTAGGGCGCATTGGCCGACCAGACGCGGCCGAAGCCGTTGTTGATCGAGACGGCGAGGGGATTGCTCACCGAGGCCTGCTTCGCCGTGACCGCGGCGGGGTTGTACTTGCCATTGATGAAGTTGGCACTCTGCGCGGTATAGAGCTGAACGGCGCCCGCAAGCGTGGACGCCTGAAGGCCCGACGTTCCGAACGTCGACGGAACGTCGATAGCGCGCACGCCCGTGGGGTCGATCGAGAGATAGGCCCCTTCGGCCTGATCGGTATTCGCTTTGGGGGCGCAGAAGTTCGATGTGCTTCCCACGAGAAGGCGCGCGGGGTCGAGCACCTTGCCCGGCGCGGTGAGCGCGGCGAGGGCCGGCTTGTCGTGCACGGGGCCGCCCGCGAGGAACTGGCCGACTTGGGTGATCGCCGCCGCGCCCGGAATCCCGGTGGCGACGACACGCCCGTCGATCGCCTTCGTCGCGGGGAGATGCCCGCAGTCGCCGCGCCTCGTGAGCGCTTCTTCGGACTCACCCATCGCGCCGTCGTCTGCGGGGTTGCTGCCGCATCCGACATTCAACGTCAGTATACCCACGATGAGCGCAGCCGGCGCCACCGCACGAAACCCGAAAACCGACGAGCCCGACAATTTGGAATAAAGGGTATTCATCTGAATGCTCCTGCTCGGCCTGTTCGTCCATCGAACGGCGCGGGATACAGGCTGCTTCAGCACGACGAATGCCACTTCGCGGGCGATTACCCAACTTGGCGAGAGCAATGCCAAATTGGAAATACCGCGGGATTCACCCATCGAACGATTGTGGATAAAGTTGGATCGTCCGATATTCAGTTGCGTAGTAATCGGCGCACCGATTCGCCCCTCGGCGCGCGCGGGGAGCGGACCTCGCGTCGTGGCTCCGTGGGCGCGCTCGTCGCGTGCGTTTGCGGCATCGCGGCATCACGGCATCGCGGGCATTCGTCGCCGAGCGGCCCACGTCGCATGCGCGTGTCGCGTGGGCGCTTACGTCGCGCGACGGTTCCGTGCCCACGGCGGCCTCTTGCCCACCGGGCGCGAGCGCGCCGCGCGAGAGACCTTTGAGCGGGGCACCGGATTCGAACCGGCGACATCAAGCTTGGGAAGCTTGCACTCTACCAACTGAGTTAGCCCCGCAGTTACGAAGGGATTCTTACCCATCCTCGCCGTCGGCTGTCAACGTCGGCAGGTTTACGTCGGGCACAAAATAGAAACGACCCGGGTGGAGGTTTTTTGCCACCCGGGTCGCCGTACAGGCCCCAATCCTCGGGGTCGCTGCCGATCCGTGCCGCACGCGGGCTTTGATGACCAGCCCCCAGCTTTCAGCTTTCAGGCGCCTGGGTGCGTGGTCGAGCCCTGCGCGGCTCAAACGAGATGCTTACGGAGTCGGCCCCTTCAGATTCGAGCCACAGGTACTTTGCATGATCGTTTTCCTCCTCCGGACGTGCCGGCACTCGGGGGGCGGTTGCCGTGTGGAACCGACGCGGCGAGTGTTTCCGATGTGGTCTGCGCGTGCCTGCCCTTGCGCCTCACGAGGAGACATCGACCTAGCAGCGAGGACCCGGGTTTTGCCGCGCGTGTGGCAGTGCTCTGCCACCAGATGATTCTGGGAAAGGGCCACCGAGCAGCCCTCCGCGAGCGACGTCGAAGACAAGTCTAAGACGCGGATCTCGCATCGACAACCGGTCCTGCGAACATCTCTCGGCCGAGATGCGCCCGAACGCGCTTCGCCGCTGAGCGCTGGTTTTTGCATGGGGAGCGTTCGCGAAGCGGAAGCGCAGGTACGAGGGTTGCTGCGAGCGCGAAGCCACCGAGCGGTCACGGAAGCTGTAGAACGCTGCTCGAGAGAAAATGGCGGAACGGTCGACGAAGGGGTTCCCGAGGCTCGTCACCCCGTGGGACGCGTGGGCGGCGGCGCGCTCGGCGCTCTTCGCGGGGCTCGTGCTCCTGCTCGTGTACGTGGTGACGGCGCTTACCGACGAAGGGCAGGTAGCGTTCGTCGTTCGGGTAGGTCGCGCCCTACCTGCGGCGCCCGTGTGTGCGGCGCTCGGCGCGTGGCT
>JANXMC010000338.1 GCA_025354825.1 Myxococcales bacterium | reverse complement strand
GCCAACGTAATTTCGCGGCACACCATTCGAATCGAGAGTCGCGGCGACACGGACTCACGCCGCCGAGGTCTGACCGCTGCACAGACCTGTCGCCGATGACGCCCCTGGCAGCGGTACATAACCGCCGCGGTGGCTCCCAAGAGGCATTTGTCACAGTTTTCGAACGGGGGCGTTTCAGATCGCAATGCGGTGCCTTGAAGCGCTCGGATGATGCGGAACAATCACGTCATCCACGCCGATTGCATTGTCACCGCATTGGCAGGGATCGCCTCCTACGCGCACACCGCTCTCGGTACGCGGCCGGTCGTCGCTTGTTCACGGACCGGTTCCGCTCCGACTCCCGCCGCGCGCTCGCCGTCGGTCTCTACCTCGGGCGACGCTGCGTCGGCGCGCTTCATCGCCTCGCCTGAACGGTCCTCGCCGTGAAGCCTCCGGAGACGGCCCTGCGCCAGCCGTTCAGCCGCGCCCGGTCACGGCGCGCCCGTACATCGCGACCAGAGTTGCCCCCATGGCCGCGACCGAGAACGAGCGATCGACAAGCGCGCGCGCGTCGCGGCCCATGCGTTCGCGCGTCTCGGGCTCGCGAAGCTCCTGCAGCGCGGCGGCCACGTCGTCCGAGCTGCCGGTTCGCGTGATAATGCCTGCAGACGCGGCGTGAATCTCTGGCGCAACCCCCACCGCATCGCTGACCACCACGGGGAGCCCCGCGGCCATAGCCTCGACGACGGCGATACCGAAGTTCTCGTCGTAGGATGGGAGAACGAAGACGTCCGCGGCGGCGAGAACGCGCTCTTTTTCTTCCCCCTCGACGAAGCCTTTCTGCTCGACGACAGCGTCGAGCCCAAGGCTCGTAATGCGCTGACTCAACTCCGCTTCGTAGGCGGGCTCACCCGCGCCCGCGATCGTGAGCCGAACGGCTTCCGTGTCGGCGGCGAGCATCGATTTCACAGCGTCGAGGAGGTGCTCAATCCCCTTTTTCGGGTGCAGGCGCCCGAGGCAGAGAGCGCGAAGCGGGCCGCTCCTGCGCGGCCGGTCGACAGATGCTCCGACGTCGACGCCGAGCGGCACGAGAGCGGTCTTTTCGCCAAAACCCAGGCCGGCGATGGCCTCTCGCTCCGATTCCGCAGTGACGTGGACGAGCGTCGCCCAAGCCATGTTTCGGCGCTCGACGAGATGGTAGTAGGGGAGCTTCTTCCAAGCCTTTTGGCGCAGCGACCACGGCGCCATCGTCCCGAGAGTTCGGTAGACGAACGGCACCCCCGCACGCCTTGCTGCCGCGCACGCCAGCAGCGTCGTATACGTAAACGGTACGTGAACGTGCACGACGTCGTAGGCGGCGACGTGGGCCACGAGAAACCGCGTGAGCGCAATTGAGAGGTTGAACGATGAGCGCCCCGTCCGAGGAAAGAGGCGGTAGGTCGCGCCGCCTTCTTCGTATTCCCAGGTTCGCGTCGCGTCCTTATCGCCCTCAGGGCTCCCGAAGCTCGTCGCGATGACGTCGACCGTGTGGCCAAGATCGACCACCGCTTTTGCCATGCGGCGCACGGCGTAGGACGGCCCGCCATACGAGAGTGCGACGGTTGGCATGACGTGAAGAACTCTCATTCCGATTGCTCTACCAGTTAAGACGATTGAGCTACGGCTCGCCGAAGAGCCGCGAGCTCGGGCAGAGCGTCGAGCAGCGGGGCCACCTGGCGCGCGAGGTTGTACGTCGTGACGTGCGCCGCGTACGCGGCGTCGGACAGCCTCGCGCGCGCGATGTCGTCGCGTAGCAAGCGACCGATTTCAGCGCCGAGCGCCGTTGAATCGTTCGGATCGACGGCCACCCCCGCACCGGTCTCGCGCATGAGCTGGCGGAGCGACGGAAAATCGGAGACGATCGCCGGCACTCCGCACGCGAAGTAGTCGTTCAACTTCACCGCGGCCTCGCCAGACGTTGTGTGAATAGCGTCCTGTGTAGTGGGCAAATAGAGGCCGAGATCGGCCGAGCACGTGAGGTCGAACAGCTCGGGGAGCGGCACGACTCCAAGGTAGACGACACGTCGTGAGACGCCTCGTGCCTCTGCGCGGCGCGTGATCTCCTCAAAAAACCGTGCCGGGCGCACGATTCCGATGAGCGCGAGAACGCTGTCTTCCGGCCACGATGGCATTGAGTCGATCGCCTCGAGGATCCCCTTCCCGGCCGCTGTCGATCCATGGTGGTACACAACCGTCTTGGCCTTGACTCCCTTGGCGGCGAGAAGGTCGCGCAGGCGCGTCGTGCGGCGCCGCGCTTCGAGTGGGGGGGAGTTCGCGACCACGATCATCGGCCGCTGGAGGCCGGTGCGCGCGAGGTGCTCCGCCTTCGCACGCGACGGCACGACCATCGCCGCCGCCGCGTCGATACAGATGCGTTCGACCCGCGCGACGGCCCGTTCGATCCCCACGGCGCGGCCTTCGCGCACGTCGTAGAGGTGGTAGACGAAACGCACGCCTGCAACCTTCGCGGCCGTCGCGGCAGCCAAGAGACCGCGCGCATCGAAGCCGATGACGAGACGCGGCCGTCGCGCGCGCGCCGCGACCACCGATCGGCCGATGAAACGCGTGAAGGTGCGCGCGCCGGCCGCGCGCCCGGTGACGGGCGCAACCCGTTCTACCGAGACGTCTGGGCCGTAGTCGTGAATCACCGCGGGGCTGTCGGCCAGGGCGACAATGTGGACGCGCTCGCCACGGTCGGCGCAAAGCCGCGCGAGCCGAACCGTGGTTGGGTACATATCGGGGTTCGCGTATTGACAGAAGAGGAGCATCCGCGGACGTGCATACCGCCCAGCGTCCCTACGGGTCAAAGGGCTGCGAGTGCGCGAACGGTTGCCGGCGGGCGCGGCCACGTCCCGGGGAGCGCCGATTGACATCGGCGCGTCACCTCTGTTAGTCGAGCCCCATCTTGCAGGGGAAGACCGAGTTTCTCATTGTGGGTGAGACGGATCCGAACGGGCTCACGCAGAGTTACTTACGCGGTTTTAGAGACGCGGGGATCCGCGCTGAATGCTTCGACTACTACAAGGCCGTCGACGCTCTGCCGCGACCGAAGGGGCCGTTCCCGAGCGTGACGGAGAAGGCCGGGCGTGCACTGGCGCGGCCATTCGTGGAGTTTGCGCTTCACGCCAAAGTCGAGCTGCTCCGCCCTCGAGCCGTGCTTTTTCTGAAGTGCGATGACATCCATCGCACGCTGTACCGCGCGCTGAAAGCCTCTCCTGGTCACCCAATTGTCGCCGCGTTCCATCCGGACGATCCGTTCCGGATTCGACGTCCATGGAGGCGCGGGCCGTCCCACCCAAGGGCGCTCGCGCAGATGCGACTCGCTGACCATTATTACCTTTGGGCGAAGCATCTCGTCGAGCGAGCGCGCGACGCGGGGGCTAACGCCGAGTATCTCGCCTTCGGTGCGGACCCCCACATCCATCGGCCGGTCCAGCTCGATGCGAACGAGCGCGAGCTCTACGGCGCCGACGTTGGCTTCGTTGGAAATCACGATGCGAAGCGGGAGCGGTGGCTGGCAGCCTTCGAGGGGAGTGGCCTCAAAGTCGCCATATGGGGGGAGCGTTACTGGGCGGATCGCTGCCAATCTGCGTACGTGCGGTCGTGCTGGCGAGGACAGGCGGCGCACGGGGTCTTGCTGTCAAAACTGATGGCGGCAATGAAAGTGTCGCTCAACGTTTTGCGAGAGCAGAACGAAGGGGGGCACAACATGCGAACGTTCGAGACCCCCGCGTCGGCTGGCGTGATGCTCGCCGAGTGGTCCGAAGACCAAGCAGGCCACTTTACGCCCGATCGGGAAGCGGTCTACGCCCGCTCCCCCGAGGACATGGTCACGCAAGCCGTTGCCCTCTGCCGAGCCCCAGACGCGCGCCTACTTGCCATTCGCGAAGCCGCATATGAAAAGAGCAAGCTGAACACGTACGCGGTCCGCGCCCGCGACCTGGCGACCCGCCTCGGGATCTAGCGCGCTCTCGCGCGACGATTCGCACGGCCCTTCGGACACGGTGAATCACACGCCATCGCGGCGATCTGATCGCCGGTCCGCTCTCACGATCGGACGTTTTCACCCTTCCTCCTACGGCACCGGCTCCTGAGCCTGGAGCCCTTGAACCAGGCGGTCTTCCGTGAGGGCTAACTTCTCTCTCGCGATGAAGATGGGGAGATCTGCGTCGGACGTGTCGTGACGCGCCGTCTCCGTGAAGGCGTCCAAGGCCTCCTGGTGCAGGCCGAGGGCCGCTGCTCGCAGGCCTACCCATTTGAGGATACGCATGTCTCCAGGCGAGGCTTCGTGGCCCTTCTTGAGGAGGGCAAGAGCGCTCCTCGAATTACCGCGCTCCTGCTCGATAGTGGAGAGAAAGAGATAGAGCTGTCCGCAGTCCTCGGGGTCGTTGCAACCGCTGTGCGCCATGCGCTGAAGCGCGAGGTCGACCGACGCACGCGCCTTTACGGACCGGGCAAGCAGGAGGAAAGTTTTCAAGCACTCTCGCCGGTCGTCGACGGTCTCGGCGTCCGCGCTGAACGCTCTCAGGGCGTCCGCCGTGCTTCCCGTTGCGATCCCGAGGCGGGCGGCGAGCGCGTAAGGCTCGCAACTGCGCGGGACAGCTGTTCGGACGCGTTGAACGGCTTCCTTCGCCGAGGCGATGCAGCCCTCGATGTCGTCGTCGCACCACGCTTCGCGCGTCTCGGCCTCCACGTCGCGGACGGCGGTCTCGGCGACGCGCATTGCCGGTGCGACGAGCTCCGGCTTGAGCTCCATGAGGCGAGCATCGAGGATCTGCGCCGTCGCGGGGAGTCGCTCTCGTACGGCTGTCACGAGCGCGCCCAGCGTCTCGACGCGGAACGCCGCCGTATCGGCGAACGACAGCGCATCGCTTTGCTCGCGAAGCAACGGGCTCGCCTCGGCGACGATAGCCGCCGCCGCTCCCGACGTCTCGAGCGCCAATCGGTACTCCAGGCGCGCCTGGGACGGCGACACGTTGCGGAGCCACCGGGCAAGCACCATGTGCGCGGGGCCGTGCGCCGGAAATCGCTCGAAGGCTCGCGAGACCCACGGGATAACGCTCCCCTCGTGAGCTTGGAGCGCCCACGCGGCGCCCGCATAGGGGAAGTACGCGTCACCGGGGTGTCGCAGCATCACGGAGCGCGCTGCCTCGCGAAACTCCGTGGGAGAGACCGTGGTGTCGCTCACGAGATCCGCGAAGGCCTCCCGGTCGTCGTGAACCTCCTGTCCGATGCGAGGCACCGCCAGCACGATGGCGATTACGGCCGCGACGAGCGCCCCCACGGCCACCGCCGTCGGTGCCTGCGCCCAACGGCTCGCGCGCTCTGCGGGGGTGCGCGACGGGCCGCTCACGACGATGGCCGCGCACACGACCATCACGATGCCGACGGCCGGCAACTCCGAATTGAAGTCGGCCAGGTTGTGAAGCGCGGTGGCGGCGATGGCGGCCCATGCGCCGGCGAGAAGCTCGGGACGCGCCTGCTTTTTGGGGCGGAGCGCAAGCGTGATCGCAACGGCCGCGGCTACGGACGCAAGGATTCCCCATTCGACCGTCCACTGGGCGACGATGTTCTCGGGGTGAGTGAACGAAATATATAATTTGTCTGTACGGAACGCCGGAAAGACGGATTCGAAAGCGCCTCGTCCAGCGCCGAAAATGGCAAACGAGGGCGCCGCGCGCAGGCTTGCGCGCGCGAGCTCGAGTTTGGAGAAGTCGGCGCTCGCAAGCTCGGTCATCGCATCCTCCGAGGCTGCGAGCACGGCCATCCCGACGCTCCCCACGACGATGAAACCCGGGAGCAGCTGACGGAGTCGAAGCACTCCGGCCGTGGAGGGGGCAGCCGAACGCGTCGACCAGAGGACGAGGCACGCGCCGAACACCATCGCGAGGACGCCGCCTCGCGAAGCGATCCAGAGCTGCGTTCCTGCGAGCGTCAACGCGCACGCAGCCGCGAGAACGCGAGGGATGCGCGGACGGGGCGTTAGCGCCATCGAAAATGCGATGCACGCACCGACGTTGAGGTAACCCGCGAGATGATTCGGGTTCAGGAGCGGCGCAATGTGACGGCCATAGGCATACTCAGGCTTGTAAACACCAAAGAGCTTCTGCGCCCCGAAGGCCGGGTGAAGCGCGGCGGCTGCAGCCATCGTCATGCATGACGCGAGGATCACGCACTCGAGAAGCACGACCCCCTCGCGCCGGTGGCAGACACGGACGGCCACGAGGAACGCGCACAGATAGGCGACGCACTTCAGAAGCTCGACGCGCGTTGCAATGGGATCGACCGTGATGGGGGCCCAGGACGGGCCGGCCAATCCGAGCGGCTCGAGGCTGCGCGCCCAAATGTCTGCATTCGCCGGCGCGATTTTCGCGAGTAAGCCCACGGGAAGCGGCACGAGCTGCAGCGCCGTGAACAGCGTGAGGCCGATACCGACGGCGAGGAGAATCGTCACCGAGCCCCGCGCACGAAAGGGGCGTGCGCCTCCCCATGCCAAGCCGGCGGCGACCCCAAGCACGGCCGTGACGATGCACAGCGTGGTTGCGTGCACCGCTCCCGCCGCGAGCGCGCTTCCCACAATCGCGAGCGCCAGGAGCGCTTTGCTCGCGGTCGCCAGCGGTGAGCGCTCCCCCTCCCCTCCCTCCCTTGCCACCATCGCGGAACCTTACCTCAGATGGTGGATCGCGGGACGAGTCGACTTCAGATCGATCGCGCGACTTCGGACGTGACGCGATTGATCTCGTCGACTGTGAGGCCTGGAAAAATAGGGAGCGCGAGCGCCTCCAACGCCCGCCGCTCCGCATTGGGAAGCGAGATTCGAGCGCCTCCACTCACCGCAAAACAGGGCTGTAGATGGAGCGGGACCGGATAGTAGATCGATGTTTCGATACCGTTTTTTTCGAGGGCCTCACGCACGTGATCGCGCGACGCCGAAAGGCGAACGACGAACTGATGGGCGATGTCGCCTGCGCGAAGCGTCGGCGGCAGGCGGAGCTCGCCGAGCTTCCCCGTCGTCGCGTGCAGCCCACGAAAGGCCTCATGATAGGCGGCCACGTTGGCGCGCCGCGCCGCCGTCGCCTCCTCGAGATGGGCGAGCTTCACAAGGAGCAGCGCCGCCTGAAGCTCGTCGATTCGAAAATTCCCGCCAATTGCATCATGCACGTAACGACGCCCCGCCACCGCACCCTGGACACGCAACGCGCGAACACGCGCGGCGAGCGCGTCGTCGTCCGTCGTGACGAGCCCCGCATCTCCGATGGCGCCGAGGTTCTTCGTTGGAAAAAACGAGAAGCATCCAACAGCGCCGAGACTCCCGGCGGGGCGGCCGTCGTACGTGGCGCCGAGCGCCTGCGCCGCATCTTCGACAATCGGTATTCCGCGCGCGCGTGCGGCGTCGGCGAGGGGAGCCATGTCGGCGCACGCGCCGAAAAGATGCACCGGCATGAGTGCGCGCGTGCGTGGGGTGATCTTGCGAATCACATCATCGGGGTCGACGTTGAAGCCGTCGGGGGTGCAGTCTGCAAAGATCGGCCTCGCGCCCACGCGGGCGATGACGCTCGCCGTGGCCACGAAGCTGTAGGTCGGGCAGATGACCTCGTCGCCCGGCCCTACGCCGAGGGCCATCAGAGCGACGAGGAGCGCGTCGGTACCGGACGACACGCCGATCGCGTGCTTCACGCCGACGACCTCTGCGCACGCGGCCTCGAACGCCGCGACCTCGGGCCCGAGCA
>JANXMC010000307.1 GCA_025354825.1 Myxococcales bacterium | reverse complement strand
GCCCACGTCGAGACGCAGATGGTGAGGCTCGAGGGCGTCGCCTTCGATGAACGCCGACGCCGAAGCGATGACATTGCGAAGCTCTCGAACGTTGCCGGGCCACGGGTGCCCGCGGAGAAGCTCCAGGGCCGCGTCGGTCACGACGAGACCGCCGCGCCCAACGTCTTCGAGAAGCGACGCGATCAAGCGGGGTAGATCGTCCAAGCGGTCGCGCAGTGGAGGGAGAGCGACGACGGCCGCGGCAATTCGAAAGAAGAGATCTTGCCGAAACGCAGCCGAGGCAACGGCACGTCGGAGATCTCGGTTGGTGGCGGCAACTACGCGAACGTCGGCCGCGTACTCTTGGCTCCCGCCGACGCGGCGCACTTTTTGGCTCTCGAGCACGCGAAGCAAGCGCGGTTGAAGCTCGAGCGGGAACTCACCAATTTCGTCTAAGAAAAGCGTACCGCGATGGGCACGTTCGAAGGCGCCGAGATGCGCCGAGACCGCGCCCGTGAAGGAACCCCGCTCATGCCCGAAGAGCTCACTCTCCGCGAGCGTCGGCGCGACCGCGCTGCAGTCGAAGACGACGAAGGGGTGGTAGGCGCGCGCGCTGCGCTCGTGAAGGAGCTGCGCGCAGAGGTCTTTCCCCGTGCCCGTCTCGCCGACGATCGTGACGGAGACGTCGGTCGTGGCGAGCCGCTCGAGCAGCGTGAGGGCGTCGCGCATGAGGGGCGACCGCGAGGCGAGGCGCTCGGTTCGATGGGTCATCTCCCTCGGAGCGCGCACGCGCGGGCGGTCTGGTAGGGGCGCGACAGGCGTGGTTCTCGAGAGGCGCGCAGGGTTGGCGAAGGGTGTGGCCACGGCCCAGCGGCTGCTCATCGCACGGCTCCGGAACGGGCGAGCGAACGTCCGCGACGCCGGCTCCGCGCGCGAACTCGGACGACGAGGAGCATGCCGACAGCACCCGCCACGAGCGCGAAGACCGTGCGAGTGGCCCAGGAAAAGGCGACCCGTGCGGCGATGGCCCGCCGAGCGACGACGAGGCGCGGTGACGCGGGCGCGTGCTCGGCAAGCGTTCGCACGCACGCTTCGAGGCGTCCGCGATCGCCGACGCTCAACGCGACGTCGCATGCGGCTTCGAAAGGGGCGGCGCTCACTATGGCCTCGCGCGAAAGGTTGGCGACGATGGTGTCGACGTCGTCGAGTTCGGGGGCATCGAGCTTTGCCCGGGTGGCGAGCAAGAGACGCACGAAGCGCGTCGCGTCGGCCTCGGTCACACCGGGGCGGCCGAGCGCGGCGCGGCAGCTCGCGAGCGCGTGCTCGAGGTCGCCGGCGGCTTCGTACGCGGCGCACAGCTTGGTGTAGACGACGGCTCTATCCGGCACGACGAGCGCCATCGCTTCGTAGTAGCGGGCGGCTTGCTGCGGCTCTCCACGCGTCAACGCGGCGTCGCCCTTCGTCGCGACGTCCATGAGCCAGTAACCGAGCTCGAGAGGGTTCGCCTCGCGCTGCGCGCGCGAAGGGACAGCGCGCTCGGGTGCGAGGTCGTCGACGGGCCATAGGCTCATGCCGCCCCGCGGCGGCGCAGCATCGGCGACCGCGGCGGCCGCGGTCGTTGGCGACGCGAGGAGGAGCAGGAGGGATGCTCCGAGCGCGAGCGACGCAGGCGTGCGGCGGCGCGCCCACGTGCGAACGAGCGCGTGGGCGAGCGTGACGACGCTCGCGACCAAGAGACCACACCAGAATACGATCGCTCCCAGCGCGGGGTGCTCGGCGTCCAGCAGGCGCCGCGCTCGTCGCGTCTCGTCGTGACCGGGGGCCACCCGTTCGAGATCCCGCGTGCAGCCACGGAGCATCTCCAGATCGCCGAGGCGAAGAGCGATGTCGCACTGCGCGGCATAGCCCCACGGTTCGAGGCGTTTCGCCGTGCGCGCGCCTTTCGCGAGCATCGAAGCCTGGGCCAGCTCCTCGGGCGTGGGTAGCTCCGGTCCGACCAGGAGCGCGGCGACGAGCATGCGAAAGTCGCGCGGCGTGCCCCCTTCGGCGACCGCGCGGCGACACGCCGTCACGACTTCGTCGTGATGCGCCGTCGCAAGCAGCGCGGCGCATTGCGCACGGCTCTCGTCGGGCTCCGCGGCGGCGTTCCTGCCGCTCGAAAGCGCGACGATCGTCGACATGATGGCCGTGAGCAGACCTTGCGTGGACCGGCGGCTCATCGCCGGAACCCCACGCGTGGCGCGCACTCTTGCGAGCACGCGTCACGGCCGCATTGAACGAGCTGAAGGGCGACGCCCCCCTCGAACGCGGTGTCGCCGAAGCGCGTGGCGATCGTCGCGGGGTCCGTCGTCTCGAGGGCCGCCTCGACTTCGGCTTTGCACGCGCCCGTCGCCGCATGGGGCGTGAGGCACGCGGCGCCCGACGATGCGCCGCAATAGCAGTCGGAGAGGTTGCTCGGCCCGCACGCCGTACGCGTCACGCAGGCATAGAGCTCTCTGCAGAGGGTCGCGCGCGCAACGCCCGCAGCGGGTCCGTCACTTGCCGTGCCTTCGACATTGGACGCGCACGGCGGGAAAATTGCATCCGTGGGGTTCGCGCACTTGGCGGCGAGGCACGCGTCGCAGTGTGACGAGTCTTGGCAGAAGGACGCGCAGCCGTCGCCATCGTTGGTGTTGCCGTCGTCGCACCCCTCGCCGTCGTCCACCGTTCCATTCCCACAGGTCGCGGCGGCGTCGGCCGCGGCGCTCTCATGCGTGGCGTCGAGCGGGGCTGACGCTGCATCCCGCGGCGCGGGGCGCGTGGCGTCGAAGGGCTGCGCGTCGGCGACGGGGTCGACGATGGACGCGTCGGCGGCGCCCACGTCGAGGGGGGGCCTCTGGGCGTCGACCCGTTCCCAGCCCGTGGTGCCACCGCACGCGAGAAGACACGCGGCCGCGAAGGCGGCGGCGTTGACACCGCGCACCGCGCGCAGCACGAGCATTGAACGAGCCCGACATGGGGGTCGAAGGAACATGGCGAACCTCGTAAACGGCGAGAGCGCTCTTCGGGCGACACGTGGCTAGTACCGAAAAGCGCAAATGCAGGTCGTGAACGTTCCGCAACGAAGCTCGCCTCGCGTCAGAAGCGAAGTAAGCGAGTTCCGGAAATCGAATGACGACGACGTAACTTGGATTCGTCGGGCGCGATCCGTTGGGCGCGAAACGTCAGAAACAGGTGACGTCGAGTACCGCGGTATTCGTGCACGCGGCGTCCGACGCGGCGACGGTAATCGTAAGCCGTCCCGTGGCCGTGCAGACGAATCGAGCGTCGGGATTCTCGGCGCCCGCGACCCAACCGGAGGTCGCCGACCATTTGAAGCTCAGAGTGTCGCCATCGGGATCGGACGCAGTCGCGGAAAGCGCCACGACGCCGCCAATCGGCGCGCGGGTCGGCGCCGCTGCGAAAGAGTCGATCGTCGGGCACGCATTGGGGAGACCCGAAGCCCTTACGCTCCCGCGAGCGTCGGCCGACTGGCCCGACTCGGTGCCGCAACCGAGCACGACGGCGAATCCCAAAACGAGTGTCGACAGAGTGCGAAAGAGCCCCATTCGCCCCAGCTAACTCGCGTATTCGTCGTGGTCAATCGGCAGTCACGAGCACTACGGCTCATTTCCGATTATCGGAATTCCAGATACGCGTATCGAAGATCAAACGTCGCGCTCGCGTTGCGAAGAGCCGCGCGCCTCTCGAACGTCACGAAGTCGCTCCTTGCCGCGAGGGGGCCGTGCTCTACACGGTCTCGCAGTGCTGGCGCAGAGGGCTGCGCGCGGCCGTGGAGGCGTGATGTCGAATCGAGCCCGTAGCCTCGCCGTGCGCGCCTTCGGTGTGGCGTTCGCCCTCGTTGCGCCGCTCGTGGTCACGAAGGAAGCGCGTGCCTATCCGTGGATGATTCGGCACGGCTACACGAGCTGCCAGCCGTGCCACGCCGACCCATCGGGCGCGGGGGCTCTCACGGAATACGGGCGCGCGCAGGGCGATATTCTCCTGCGATCGCGCTACGGCGCGAATGCCGACGAGCCGTCGAACACATCCAAATTTCTCTTCGGCATCGCGCCCGTTCCCGAAGGCGTCCGCCTCGGCGGTGACGTTCGCGCGGCGCTCCTTCGTGTGAAGCCAGAGGGCGCCCCGGCCATGTCGCGCGCGATCCTCATGCGCGCAGACGGCTACGCCGACGTCGTCCTCGGTCGCCTCCGAATCGCCGGCGGCCTCGGCTTCGTCCCGACGGGCTCGTTCGGCAGCGCGCTCACACGATCGCCGTCCGACAATCTCGTGTCGCGTGAGCACTGGATCGGCGTCGAGATTGGCGGAGAGCACGAATGGCTCCTTCGCGCAGGCCGCATCGCACGCCCGTTTGGCCTTCGAAGCATCGAGCACACGCTCTGGGTTAGAAACCTCACTCGCTCGGATCTCGACGACGATCAGCAGCACGGCGTCGCGCTCGCGTGGAGCCGCGAGGCGGTCCGCGCCGAGGTCATGGCCATCGCGGGGAACTTTCAGCTTCGCCCCGATGCGTATCGCGAACGCGGGTACAGCGCCTACGTCGAGGTCGCACCGACGTCGCGTCTCGCCATCGGCCTCTCGAGTCAGATCACGCGCGCCGAACGGGACATGACCTTTCACGTGATGACCTACCGGCACGCGAACGGCATCTTCGCGCGCTACTCGCCGTGGGGGCCGCTCGTTCTGCTCGCCGAAGCCGACTCCGTGTACCAGTCGCTCACGTGGAACGGGCACCGCGGCGGCTTCGCGACGATGCTGCAGGCCGATCTCGAATGCGTGCAGGGTGTGCACGTCGGGCTCACCGGCGAGGCGAAAAACGGCGGGGCTTCCGGCGAGGCGCCTTCGTTCGGTGGATGGCTCACGGCGCTCTGGTTTTTCGCCCCCCACGCCGACGTGCGCGTCGATGGCATTTTGCAACGGTTTGGAAGCGTTGGTCCGTCGTCGAGCGCGCTCACGCTCCTCGCGCAGCTCCACGCGTACCTCTGAGGTTCTCATGGTGAAGAGACTCGCGCGTTCATGGGCGACGACGGCCGTTGCGGCAGCGCTCTCGCTGTTCCCGCCGGGTCGCGGAGCCGAGGCGTCTCCCACCTATCCAGAGCTCGTACGCGACACGCTTGCCCTCGGCGCGACGCCCACGTGCCTCCTCTGCCACGACAGCTTGCAAGGCGGCGCAGGGACAGTGGTGACGCCGTTCGGTCGTTCGATGCAGGGCTTCGGCCTCGTGCGCGAAGACCCTGGCTCTCTCGCGCAGGCGCTCGCGACGATGCGCGCGCGCCATGAAGACAGCGACGGCGACGGCATCCCCGATCTCGACGAGCTCGCCTTGGGCGGAGACCCGAACGACGGACCTGGGCGCGGCGCCGGCGACGAGCCGCTTCAGCACGGCTGCGCGAGCACCCCCTTGCGCGACCCTCGCGTTCTCGACGCGAGCCTCTGCGCGCTCGGGGCGGCGCTCGTGCTTGCATCGCGGCGACGACGGCGGGCGTGAGAGGCGATTGCCGCCCGGCGCGTGCGTTGCCCTAAATTGAAAAACCGCGCCCGAGAGACCCATGTCCCTCGGGCGCGTAAGAAAGCGGTCCTTCGAAGCCGCGCGCCGAGCTCAGTGACCGGAGGGGATGCCCGCCGGATTGTTCGTGCATGCGTCGACGTTCGCTGGAGCGCCCGTGCACTGCGACTCGTTGAAGTCCTCGCAGTACGGAGCACGACCGAGCGTCACGAAACCGTGGGCCGTGAGCGCAGTCTCGACGGTCGCTTGCGTCGCCATACACTTCGCGAGCGCGAGCTCTTGCCCCGCGACGCTCTCGAAGCCGAGCATCGTCGTGAAGTAAAGCTTGCGCGAGAGCGGGTACGTGAAGCTCTGGATGCAGCCGATGGTCGGCTCGAGGGCGTTGACCTTGAGGGCCACGGCGCCCGCTTCGGTGGACGCTTCACGGCCTGCGAAGCCCAGGGAGCACGGGCTCGCCTGAACGAGGCAACCGATTTGCGACGTCGCATCGCGGTTCTGGCAGGTGCCCGTCGTCGCATCGGGCGTGTTCTGCGTGCGGGTCGAATGAATGCGGTAGAACGCGCCCGAGATCGGCCGCGCCGGCGTCTTCTTGTCGACCTGATACGTGCCATCGGCCTTGTGCAAATGCGCGTTGTAGACGCGACCGTCGGCGGCGCTCGGCGCGACGCCATCGACCGCGGTGTTGTCGAACACGAACGCGGGCTTCGTGTTCTTCCCCGCGAGGCATGCGGCGCTGCCGCTCGCATCGACGGGGACGAGGCACTGATCGATGAACACCGGGATATCGCCGTTGGGGCAGCGCACAGCGCCCGCGACGGCCTTCGGGGCTTTGCCGAAGGCCGTCTTCGTCGTGCACGCCGCGAGCGGGAACGCGTCGGCGTCGGCGAGGAAGTCCGTGGGGACGATGGGGAGAACGAGGCCGAGGTCGCCCTTGCGACCGCAAACCTGCTCGGTCCCCGCGTTGGCGGGCGTGGCGCCGTTGTTCGTCCCCGCGCACGTACGACGAATCGGATCGTTGTCTTGGAAGTCGGCCGGCAAGCGCGTCACGCCCGTGGGGAGCGTCTCGGCTGCGGTCTTCGCGTTGCAGAACGGCGTGACGTTGGTGGCGACGGCGGCCGACGGAAGGCCGAGGAGCGAGATGAATGTGTCGGTGGTGCCCGACGAGTCGTCGCGCCGGAACGCGTGCTGGATTTGCGTGCACGCGCCGCCCGAGCACGCGCTCTGGAAGAACGTGCTCCACGAGTTGACGATGGTGCGGCGAAGCTCGCTGTTGCAGTCGCGCTTGGTGAGATCGCTGCCGGCCGTGTGATCGAGCCCTGCGTAGACGACGCGAAGAACGTCCTGCCAACCGGTGAACGTGTACGTGCCCGTCGAGAGCGTGACGGTCGTCGAGTAGGCGACGCCGACGTTGGGCTCGGTGGTCGCATTGCAGTCGGCGGTGGCGCCGTTGCATGCCGAGGTGCCGGCGTTCGCGAGGCTGCCGACGATGGCGATGCCGTCGAGGCCGACGACGATCCCCTCGGACGTCGCAGGCGTGCCGGTGGGCGCGACGACCGCGCACGTGTTGGCGGACGCGAGGAAGCGCGACATCGGCGCGACGGTCTGCGTCCCCGCCTTGAGGGCGGTCTCGCCCGCGCCCGATCCGGTGCCGTCGTAGACGAGCCCCGCGGCGCCGGGGCAGGCCGCGAGGACGTCGTTGGTCACTTCGAAAAGAGTGTCGGACCCTTTGAAGTGGATGTTGTCGAGCGCGCCGGCGCCCGCCGCGCCGGAGATGGCGACCACGAAGGTCGCGATGGCGATCGGTGCTTTCATCGATTTCGTCTCTTTCGTCCTGCGAAAATCAGGGGCTCGGGAGATCAGAAGCAGGTGGAGCAGGCGTTGTCGGAGAGGCACGCGACCAAGAGCATCGCGCGACCGCCGCCGAGCGTGTCGTCGCCGAACGCCGTCGCGATCGTGCCGGGGGCCGTCGTCTCGAGGGAGCTCTCGAGGACCGTGCGGCAGACGCCGTTCGCCGCGCCAGGCGTGAGGCAGCCGGCGCCGCTCGCAGTGCCGCAGTAGCAGGTGGAGCCGCTGCTCGCGCCGCAGCTGCTCGGCACGACGCACTGGAGCGTCTGGCCGCAGAGCGCCGACTTCGCCGTGCCGATGGCGGGGCCGCCCGCGGCGTTGCCGGTGATCGAACCGCAGCCCGAAAGCTCGGTAGCACACGCCGACTCGGCGCACGCGAGGCACGATGCCGACTTCGCCGCGAGGACCTGGCGCGCGACGTCGACGGCCGCGCCCGAGTCGACGGGGGTCGACGTGCCGGAGTCGACGACGGGCGTGCCCGAATCGACGACAGGGCTGCCGGCATCGGGCGTGGTCGCGACTCCGGTGCAGGTGACCACGATCGAATCGTTGTCCGAGCAGTCGGAGTCCGAAGCCGTGAGCTTCAACGAGACCGAGCCAGGGGCCGTGCAGACGAACGTCGTGCTCGCGGCAGTCGCCGTGCCGAACGTGCCCGCCCCGCCGTTGGTGGAGCTCGCGCTCCATGCGTAGGTCAGCGCCGCCGGCGCGCTGTCGACGTCGCTCCCGACGGCGCTGAGGGCGACCGTCGCGCCCACGGCGGCGGTCGTGGGGGTCGCGCTGATGGCGTCGACGACGGGGCACACGTTGATCGTGCCGTCGACGAGAACGCTGCCGTTCTTCTTCGTGCCCGTGCACTGAAGGTGAACTGTCACGGCGGTCGTCGCGCGTGCCGCAACGCTGAACGTCGCGCTGCCCGTGCACGAGACGCTGCCGTCGGTGGAGACTGCGGCGAGCGCGATCGTGTAGCCCGCGCCGGCGGGGATGCCGCCGATGAGCGCGGTGATCGTATTCGTCGTCGAGACGTCGATGCTCCCCGTCTTGGTGAGACCGTTGCCCGTGATCGTATAAGTCACCGTGTTGATCTGAACGCCGGGCGCGAGCTGAAGCGCGAGCCCCATCGTGCCGACCGTCTCTTCGTTCGCCGTCTGCGCCGAGCCCGGGTGGTTCGAACAACCGCCCATCGATGCCGCGGCGACGCCAACCCCAAGTGCCAAGACCATCGTTGCGCCAATGACTGATTTCATCGAAGTGACCTCCGGAAGGGAACGCAGTTCTGATTTGCGATACGGGCCGCAATGCCAAGATGGCGACGGCACCGTGCTCGACGGCGCTCCCACACAAGGTCCGCGCCAACGCCGCGATTGCGCGAGAAATCACTCGAATCCAGTGTTTTTTGGGACATTCAGAGGCCGCAGCGACGAGGCACAGCGACCGATTTTCGGAATTCACAATGTGATTTTAGGAATGACGAATCCCTAATATGCGACGGAAGTTGCCTGTTCGTCGCGAACGGGCGAATGCCGAATGCTACGAGCACCAGAAGCAACGCGCGTCGGGGGGAGGCGTTGCGTCCTGGAGGTGGCCCGTGGCTGTGAGGCGTCGAGATCGCCATCCCATTTGGCAGCGAACGGTCTTGGCCGTCGGCGTCGTCGCAGCGCTCGCGTCGTGCGCCGACGAGACGCACCCGCCGCTCGACTACCCCGGCGTCGACGCTTCCGTGGCGCCGACGTCAACGAACGCCGTCTGCGTACCGGTGCGTTCGGCCGAGACGGAACCCGCACGCTTGGCTGTGATGTCGAAGGAGACGAGCACGATCGGCGCCCCTGTTTTTACGGCCGATCTGTTCAATTTGTTCAAATCGAGCTGCGGTGGTTGCCACGTCGAGGGGGGGCTCGGCGGCTTCCAAGTGGGCCCTCTCGACTTCGCCGACAAGGTCGACGGTAAGGTGCTGGAGCGGATCCGCGCGACGAATCCCAAAGACGTGATGCCCCCGGCGAGCGCTGGCGGAAAGCTCGCGTCCGAGCGGTCACCCGGAGATCCGATCCTCGAGCTTGCCTCGCTTATCGATCAGTGGATTCTCGCCGGTCGCCCCCGCGACCTCTTCTACCGCGCCCCCGAGGGCGAAGGTTCGTCGTCCGGATACCGCCTTTCGGAATCCATCGGCAATCGGCTCACGAACTTGGGCACGTGCATACCGTCTCCGCGCGCGTTCGGCATCGAACGGCCAAAGGGCGAACAGCTCGACGCCTATTTCGAGAAGCTCGAGAAGTCGCCGCCGGGCACGGGCACTCCCGCGCAGCGCGTCGGTCTTCCTGAAAAGCTCGCATCGACCGACCTTTTCACCCTCGATTCCGAAGCGCTCGCAAAGAGCGGCGTCGTCTCCTATGCGCCGGCGTATCCGCTCTGGTCCGACAACGCGCGGAAGATGCGGTACCTCCGCTTGCCCTACGGAACGTCGATCCATTTCAATTCAAAAAGCCAAGAATTCGAGATTCCGGAAAACAGCCGACTGTACAAAACGTTCTTGAAGCGTGTCGTCGATCTCGACGGCGTCGAACGGTATCGAAAGCTCGAGACGCGCCTCATCGTTGCCCGCTCCGACGGACGAAATGCCGACGGCACCGCGCAGCCGCGCGCGCTTTTCGGCACCTACGCGTGGAACGACGACGAGACCGAAGCCACCCTCGTGACCGATCCGCTTAGAAACGCCGAGCCGTTTCGCGATCGCCTCATTACCTACGTCACCGACGAGCCGCTGGCCCAGAGCGTTCGGGATACCAACCCCCGCAACCTCGCCTACGCCCTCGAAGACGCGGGGGCGATCCGTCGCTATGCGATTCCCGGAAGCGACCGGTGCGTGCAGTGCCACATGGGGAGCCCCACGAAAAACTTCGCGCTCGGCCTCACACCGTTGCAAATGCGGAGGCGCCCCGAGGGCGAGGGCGGCGTCATCGAAGCGACGGGCCCCGACGAGCTCACGCAGCTCGATCGCCTGATATCCTACGGCGTCGTCACGGGCCTCGAGAGCTCGGCGGAGGTTGCACCCCTCGAGGCATCGCAACTTCCGAGGACGTCACGTAACCGCTACGAGCTGGACGCCCAAGGGTACGTGCTTGGCAACTGTTCCCACTGTCACAATCCGCGGGGTTACCCCTCGGTTGCAAATCCGTCCCTCGCGCCGGTCTTGAACTTTCTTCCGAGCGACGTGGGAGGGCTGTTTCAATTTCCGCTCGACCGCTCGAGCCCACGCATCCGCCGCGGTCTCGGAGGCGCCATCGAGGTCCCGTATGTCAGCCCTTCCCTCATCGACTTTCCGTCGAGCGTGAGCACGGCCTTTTGGACTCCCAAATGGGACATCTCCGACCCGAAGAACCCGAACATTCTTCTCGCGCCATGGCGGAGCCTCATCTATCGGAACGTCGACACACCGTTTACGTATTCGGACGATCTCGCCCTCTTTCCTCATATGCCGATGAACACGCCGGGCTTCGATTGCCGCGCGGCGAGCATTCTCGGAGATTGGATGGTGAGCATCCCGTCGGTACGAAAGAATTTAGCAATTCCAGAGCTCGCCGTGCGTACGGACGGGCAGACGGCTGGCGGTGCAACAGGCCAGCCTGGAGACGCCGTCGACGAAAGCGCGCAGCCCTACGTAGAGATCCTTCGAGACGACGTTCGGTACGAAGCCGCCGTTGAACAGGCGGAGCTTCGCCTGGCGACCTACCACGGGCTGCATCAAGGGTCGGGCGCCGCGCCCAGCCCCTCGCGCTACGGGTTTTGCCCCGATACGTCGGACATCGTCGACCCGGAGGTGCTCCGCGATCCGAAACGCCACCCGGTCCCCGTCGATAGCCCTCGCGGTGTGATTCAGGGAGAGCCGCCCACGGTTGTGATGCGTCCCGACGGAGTTCCCGATCGCGCGCATTGGGTCGTGACGGATCTCAGTGAAGTCCCCGGAGATTGGACTCCGCGACGCCCCGATTGGGAGAGCGTGCTGATGCACGGCGACTTTCCTCCCATCACAGGTACGGGCCCCGAGCACGACCTCGCGCTCGAGCGCCAGGTGGCGGAAAAGCGGGTCGTCGCAGCGCTCTCGTCGCTACGCATTTCTCCCGCGCTGCGCGCGTTTGCGACGACGAAGGTTCCGTTTGGCCTGTGGTTACGAAAGCCGAATTGCACCTTTGGCCAGATCGCCACGGTGGCCTCGGTCGACCCCTCATCGACGCGGTGGCTCCACGATGCGCGCCCCGCACCACCCCCCGATGCGCCCGTCTATTCGGTCGCACCCGGAGGCGCCGTCTTTGGGATGATCTGTATCAACTGCCACGGGCCACGCGCCGACTCGCGCGGGCGCCAGGCCGAAAACCTGATGATCATGACCGGCGGCGAAGCGCGGGTAGCCGATCTTCGCGACGGTCTCTTCGGACCAACGGCTCACCCCGGCGAAAACCGCGAGCGCGTCTTCGGACCTGCCTCGCCCGATTCGTCCCTCGAGGGGGCTCACTACATGGCATGGATGGCCTTGGGCGGGACGCAGCGGACGATCCCTCAGAGCATCCTCGCCATTGTCGGCAATACCGAGGTGCTCGGTGTAGCGCGACCTCTCTCGCCTCCCAAAGATGCGAATATGCTGTCGACTGCGAAAGAGCTGTGCGGCAACGTGCTCGCGCCGTCGACGCCGACCAACTCGCTCACATTTCACCCCGAATCAGGGGGCTACGATCACCTCCCACCTCTCATTTGGGCGAACGGCGATGCCGATCTTTGGACACGGCTTTGCAGCTTCGACAATCTGCCGCCTCTGCGTGCGATCTACGTAAATTGGGCCGCCGAGACCGTCGATCTCAAGATTCGCGCATCCTACGGATTGAGGTCGTCGTTCGATCTCTACCCACAAGACGGTTACCCATCGAGCGCGGACGTTGGAAACGATCACGGGGACATTGTTCAAGGTATTGCGAGCGACAACCTCACGCCGTGGTGTTTGCGCGCGCCCGCCGACGCAACGCTTCGCGCAAAGGCCACGGCCTATGCCGCCGCTCACCCCATGGGTGGGCGCCCCCTCCCGATTTGCCCGGACGCCATCGTCCCCCCATCGGGCGATGCGCCGGCCGCGGGCGATCATCACCTCCGCGGCGACGAGCTCGAGGCGTGGGCGACGCGCGGCGCCGTCAACGCGGGTATCGCAGTCTACTTGTATCTCGAACAGCTCACGAAGAGCGGCACGGCGCCCGACCCTCGCTACGATCAGTGTGAGCTCCTCCCGGTGGGTCAGTGAGCGCCCGCGAGCGAGCTGCACGGGGCGCGATATGTGTGCTCTCTCCGGCCCTCATAGCGCTTTTGGCGACGCTATATTTCGTCCCACGCCCAGGCGCCGGGGGCGTCGTCTTCGGGGCGCTCGCCGAGGGTGCCCATCGCGCGACCGTCCCCTTTTTCGCGGCGACGTTTCTCCTCGTCAGCGCACTCGCCTCCTATTGGTACCCTGACGCTCGGCACGACGCGCCCACAGCAACGGTGACGCGCCGTTCCCGTGGACGCGCCGTTGGAATTGGCATCGTCGTCGTCTGCGCCGCGGCGGTCGCAGCCGTTGCGATTCGTACATGGGCGTTCGAGGGCTTCTGGGTCACGAGTCGGTCGATGCTGCCAACGTTCGACGCGGGCGATCGCGTTCTCGCTCGAAAGACGGCTTCGAACGGCGCGAAAGCCCTTCAACGCGGCGGGGTCGTCGTGTTCACGACGCCCGATCTACAGGGCGTCGAAAGGCTCGTGAAGCGGGCCATCGGCTTGCCCGGCGACCTCGTAGAGATGCGAGGCGGCCACCCCATTCTCAATGGGTGGGAGGTTCCGAGCTGTGATGCCGGCGCGTACACCTATGCGCTCGACGACGGCGCGATCACAGCGCGTCTTTTGGTCGAATACCTCGACGACGCGACGTACCTCACACTTCACGGCGCCCATGCGGAGGCGTTCGTCGGCTCGTACGAGGTGAAGGAGGGTGAGATCTTCGTGCTAGGCGACAACCGAAACGGGAGCCGTGACTCGCGCGATTGGGGAAATGGCCAACGGGGAGGCGTCGCCATCTCGTCGCTCGTGGGTGAGGTATCCATTCTCCTCCTCGGAACGCGGCGCGACGGAAGCTTCGACCTCTCGCGTCCGCTCGCGCCGCTCAGGTACCTGGCGCGGCTTGAAGGCGTCGACGCCCGCGCGCTCGAGCGTGGCGTTGCCAACTGTATTCGCGACCGCCCGGAGAGCACGAGACCGCCTGCGCGCAAGGGTTTGCGGTCGCCGTTGAGCGCGCGCTGAATGGGAGGGCAACGCCGCCCCGTCGCCATCACTGGGCCGGGATCACCCCGCGCGCCGCCGCGGCCGCCACGATGGCAACGGCCGCACGCTCCGCGTCTCCCAACGTGGCGCTCGGGATCTCGGGGGCGACGACCCGGTCGCTCCCAATTCTGTCGGCCAACGCGTCTCCCGCTTCGGGCGCGACGTAGACGACCACGACGCCCGCATCCACGCACGCGGCCGCGGCCGTTAAGCCGTGGGGCGTCGCGCCGTCGATGACGGTCGCGAGG
Organism: Myxococcales bacterium; assembly: GCA_025354825.1. GTDB lineage: Bacteria > Myxococcota_A > Polyangia > Polyangiales > Polyangiaceae > JANXMC01. The sequence continues at coordinate 405 of JANXMC010000307.1, read as the reverse complement.
AGGCCGCGGTCGAACAGGAGTCGCTCCGTGGCGAACGCCGCGGCGCGAACAGCTTCGTGGGACGTGCCGCGGAGCACGATGCCGAAGCCCGCGTGGCCTAGGCGTTCGCGCCGCTCGCGGGTGCTGACGCCGCTCGTCACCGTGTCGCCGTGCCCGTCTGCGAGCGCGGACGTTGGCGCGCCGGCGGCTTTGGCGAGGACCATTCCGGCGGCGACGGTGTCGTTGGTCAGCGAGTCGATGAGAATGAACGCGCCGGTATTTCGATTGTCGCGATAGGCGTCGACGAAGAGGGGCCGATGGGCGCGAATGCTCACTTGGCCAATGTCGTTGAGCGACAGCCCCGTCGCAGGCGTGTGGTCGAGCGTTTCGAGATCGAGCACGAAGGCGACGTCGTCCACCTCGGCG
>JANXMC010000299.1 GCA_025354825.1 Myxococcales bacterium | reverse complement strand
GAGCGCGGCGAGGGCGAGCAGCGCGCCTGCGGTACGGGAAGAGGAGCGGCGGGCGAAGCGGCTACGGGGCATGGCGCCTCCGGTCTTAGACGGTTCCTCGGCCGGGCAAAAGGGGCGGTCGCGACGGGCACGAGCGCCTTGATGGCCTTGGGGGCTCTCACCACGGGCTGCGGTCGACACGCATCGTCGGACGACGCGGCGCGTGCACAGGAAGCGCGCCCCCTCGAGATGCTCGTTACCTCCGACTCCGACACCCTCGACCCTCGCTACGCCGTCGACATCGTCTCGATGCGCGTCTCGCGCCTTCTCCATGCGGGGCTCGTTCGCCTCGACGCCGATACCCTCGAGCCGCGCCCCTACATCGCCGCGTCGTGGCAGTGGCTCACCCCACTCACCTTGCGCGTCGAGCTCCGGCCGGGCCTCCGCTTTCACTCGGGCGCCGAGCTCACATCTCGTGACGTCGTCGCGACGCTTCGCGCGTTCGCATCGCCCGCCGTCGCGTCACGCCACGCGCGCGTCGTCGAAGCCATCGCTTCGGCGGACGCCGACGGTCCGCTCGCCGTAAAGGTCACGTTGAATCGCCCCCACGCCACGCTTCTCACTGACCTCGAGCTCCCTATTTTGCGCGCCGACGAAGCGTTCGCGCCCCCTTCGCCCGACGGCGCGCTCGACGGCCTCGGCCCGTATGCTCTCGATCGCGACGCGAGCTCCCACGGCGATCTCCACCTCGTGCCGGCACGGGGCGGCGCTCTCCCGACGCCCGCGCACAGCGTCGTCATCCGCACGGTTCACGACGAGAACGCCCGCGCGCTGCGTTTCCACGCGGGGCGCGCCGACGTCGCCGTCAACGCATTCTCGCCGACGCTCTTGCCTGCCCTCGACAGCGCCCACGGGCTTACGGTGACATCGCGCCCGGGGGCGAACCTCACCTACCTCGTGCTGCGGACCGATCGCGGCCCCTTCGCGAGCGTCGACGCGCGGCGCGCGCTGTCGCTCGCGATCGATCGCGAGATGATCGCGCGAACGCTCCTCGCCGGCCACGCCGAAGCGGCGTCGACGCTTCTTCCAAAAGAGCATTGGGCGCACACCGCGCTCCCGCCGTTTCCGCCGTTCGATCGTGGTGCCGCGCAGGCGGCTCTCGCGCGCGCGGGCTTCGGCGAAGGGGGACCGAACGGCGTGCTGCGCGCGACGTGGCTGACCTCGACGGACCGCCTGCGAATGAGCATCGCGCGAACCATCGCCCAAGAGCTTCGCGCGATCGGCATCGAGCTCGAGATCGTTCCGTTGGAGCTCGGCACGATGATCGCGCGCCTCAACGCCGGCGATTTCGATCTCGCGAGCCTGCAGCTCCCCGAGCTCACGGAGCCGAACGTTCTTCGCGTCTTCCTTCATAGCGAGTCGATTCCGCCAAACGGCGCAAACCGCGGGCGCGTACACGACGCGGAAATCGACGCGCGCCTCGACGAAGGCGCGACGACGACCGATAGGCAAATACGTATTTCAGCGTACGCATCGCTCGAGTCGCGTGTTCGCGAAACATTGCCGATCATTCCGCTTTGGCATGAAGACCAAATTGCCGTTACGAGCGCTCGTGCTCGCGCGTTTGTGCCGAGCGCCGAGGCTCGCTGGCTCGGTCTCGCTACGCTCCCGTAACAATTAGAGCGCGGGCAAACACCCGTTCGTCACAATCGAGAGACGCGCGCGATCTCGCTAAAAAGAAGCGCGATCACGCGGCATTTCGGGGCTGGATGCACGCGCGGCGAGGCTCTTGTTCGAGGGCTGTCCACAGCACATTCCCGTCACAGAGATGTGCCCGTGACGACCGATGCGCCAGCTAATTCAAGCGGGCGTCCTCGAGAGCCCCCACGAGACAGAGATTTTACAGGAGATGAGTATGCGAAACGCAAAGGCACTTCTCGCTTCGCTTGCAGTTGCCACAGGCGGCATGCTGGCGGCCAAGTCTGCGAGCGCGCAGACCGCATGTCCGGACAACGCCGTCGTCATTCGTGGCTCCAGCGCCTCCGAGCCCCTGATCAACGCCGTCGCGGTTCTCGCGAAGGCCCAGGGCATCGACATCGTTTACAGCAGCTCGGGCGGCTCTTGCCTCGGCGTTGGGTCGGTCATCCCGACGGGAACGCCGCCCGTTCTCCAGACGACCGGCGGCGGCAAGACGAAGTTCGACGCCGCGAACCAGAACGCGACGTGCAACCTCGCAACGGCGCGCGCCGCCGACATCGGCGCATCGGACGTCTACTCCACTTCGTGCTCGAACATCGGCGCGCCCGCCACGCCCGCCACCGTGCTCGACTACCTCGGCCCCGTTCAGGCCTTCGTTCTCGCGGTGTACGACGACCCGAGCTTCCCCGTCGTGATTAGCGATCAGGCCGCCTTCAACATCTTCGGCATCACGGCCCGTGGCGGCGACGCGAGCTTCGCCGTCTCGCCGTGGATCGTCCCGGCCGATCTCCTCACGCGCAACGAGACCTCGGGCACGCAGCAGACGTGGGCTCGCGCGGCCGGGCTGCCGATTGCCAAGTTCTCCGACCCCAAGAACGACCAGACGGGCGCGGGCCCGCTCCTCGCGAAGATCAACACGTCGCCGCGCTCGTCGATCCTCGGCATTCTCGCGCTGAACGACATCGTCGCGACGGGCACGCCGCCGGTGCAGCCCAAGGTTCGCCCCCTCGCCTTCAAGGCGAAGGGCCAGGACTTTGGCTACTACACGAGCAGCACGTCGACGGCGTCGGACATGATCAACGTCCGCGACGGCCACTACTCGCCGTGGGCGAACATCCACTTCTTTACGAACAAAGACGCGACGACCGGGAAGGCTAGCAACGCCAACGTTCAGAAGGTGCTCGACCTCATCGAGACCCAGACGGCCGTCACTGCGCTCGCGAAGGCGCGCGTCGTCCCGCAGTGCGCGATGCAGGTTTCCCGCACGGAAGATCAGGGCAATTTCACGGCGTACAAGCCGGCGAAGCCCTGCGGCTGCTTCTTCGAGAAGGAAGCCTCGGGCACGGCGCCCGCGTCCTGCACGGCGTGCACGGATGACACCGCTTGCGGCAGCAGCGGCCAATGCGTTTACGGATTTTGCGAGGCCAAGTGATGAACCGATATCTCCTCATCGTTTCCGTCGCCGCAATGTCCGCATTCGCGGTCGGCTGCTCGGACGACAACACCACGACGGACGGCGGCACGGTTTTCACGCCGAAGGATTCGGGCACCACGACGACGCCGGACACCGGCACCACGGTGACCGACGCCGGCGGTAGCGACGCCACCACGGCGGACGGCGGCGTCCAGTGCTCGAACAAGCCGGTCGGCTGCTTCTGCGGCACGCCCACGACGCAGGCGCAATTCCTGAACCGCTGCACGACCTCCACCGCGCTGCCGTTCACGATCACATTCAAGGCGGGGACGGCGACGGATCTCCCGTGAACGAAGGCTCTCTTTCCCCTCGCTTTCTCTTGTCCAAGCATTCCCGTAATGCGTGGGCGCTTCTTGTCGGATGTGCGCTTTTCGGCATTCCCGAAGTTGCCAATGCGCAGACGCCACCGGCCAAACCCGAGGCCGCACCTACGCCGCAGGCGACGCCGACTCCGGCATCTCCCGCGCCGGCGGGCGCTCCTCCGGCGGCCCCGGCCGATGCGCCCGCTGCACCGCCGCCTTCCCGCGCGCAGACGATTCGTCGTCTCAACGAGCAGGTGGCTTCGCAGCAGGCGACGCTCGAAGAGCAGCGCGCGCGCATCGACAAGATGGAGAACGATCTCGAATCCCTCAAAGGGCCCAAAGCGGCAACGCCGCCGAAGCCCAACGAGGCTCTCGATCCGTCCGAGCCGAAAGAGGGCCCCGACTCTGCGAAGCCCGTAGACCCGAGCGACGATCCGCGAAAGCACATCGTCGTCTCGGGCTACATCCAGGGCGACTACATTCACAGCCAAGCTTCGGAAGACCAGGTTCGCCAAGGCGGCACGCTGGTCAACGAGAACCGCTTCCTCGTTCGTCGTGCTCGTTTGATTGCCGAACGCGAGTGGAAATTCGCAGCCGGCGTTTTGGAGATCGACGGCAATACGACGAACGGCCCGGCCTTCAATCTTCAGCGCGCCGAGGCGATGTTCCTCTGGCGCGGCGATAATCCCATATCGCTCCCTCCTCTCGTGAGCCTCACGGTCGGGCAATTTCGTATTCCCTTTGGCGCCGAAAACCTCGAGTCGCCGCGCCACCGCTTCTTCATGGAACGCGGAACGGCAATGCAGGCGATGTTCCCGAGCGAGATCGATCTCGGTGTGCGCCTCGCCGGCGCCGTCTCGTGGTTCCGCTACTCGGTGGCCGCGACGAACGGCCAGCCCCTCGGCGTGAGGTCGTTCGCAGGGCAAGATCCGAACTCGGCAAAAGACTTCACGGGGCGCCTCGGCGCCGTGATCACGCCCAACTCCGACGTCGAGACCTCGTTCGGTTTTTCGGCCCTCGCGGGCAAGGGTTTTCACCGCGAGAGCGACGCGACCAAGGGCGTCATTCAGTGGAACGACTCCAACGGCGACGGCGTCTTCCAGAGCTCCGAGATCAACGCCGTCGCCCCCGTCTCGTCGCGTTCCGCGACCAACTTCAACCGTTTCGC
>JANXMC010000265.1 GCA_025354825.1 Myxococcales bacterium | reverse complement strand
TGGACCAAGCCAGCAGATGCCATCATCAAATCACACCGTCGAATGCTGAAGCGCATCTCGACGGCGGTGCACTAGTGAGAACGGCGGATTCGCGATGACGCGGTCAAACACGCGAAGCACGCCGCCGTCGACGAGCTTCGGATCGCGGATGGTGTCCCCCTTCTCGATCTTCGCGCTCGCGAGACCGTGAAGGAGCATGTTCATCTTGCAGATGGCCCACGTCCCGAGGTTCTTTTCCTGGCCGAAGAGCGACAGGTTGTTCGGGTTTTGCTTGTGGCGCTCCAGGTAGTGCGCGCACTCGATCAGCATGCCACCGGAACCGCAGGTCGGGTCGCAGATCCGCATGCCCTCCCTGGGCTGAAGAATCTCGACGATGAGCTTCACGACCATCCGCGGCGTGTAGAACTCACCGCCCTTCTTCCCCGCATCGTCGGCGAACCTCTCAATTAGGTACTCGTACGCTCGCCCGAGCATGTAGGGCTCGGAGAGGCTCGTGTTCCGAAGGTTCAGCTTCGAGAAGTGCTGAACGAGGCGTGCGAGGACGGCGTCGCGGTTCTTCGCGTCGCCGAGTTTGCGCTCATCGTTGAAGTCGATCCCTGCGAGAACGCCTTCGAGCCCCGTGTTCTTCTCTTCGAGCGCGGAGCACGCCTTGTTCAGCGCGTCTCCGATGTTCGTCGCAGTCCTCTGAATCGACGCCCATCGCGCCCGCGGCGGGACGAAAAACTGATGCTCGTCGGTGTCCTCGGGATTGGCCCCCTCGGCGACGAGCGCATCGCACTCCTCGTCGAAGCGGTCGGAGAGGCGCTTCACGAAGAGGAGTCCGAAGATGAAGTTCTTGTAGTCCGACGAATCGATCGAACCGCGAAGGATGTCGGCCGACGCCCAGAGATGGGCCTCGAGCCGATCGATCGTGAGTCGCTCCCCCGGGAAGAGGTCGACCTGCACGGCCGCGGGGGCCCCCCCACGAGGCGCTGCATTGGCGGTCGGCGGGGTAGACGCGTGCGCGGGCCGCACGGACCCGGGGGGCGCCTTGGAACCCGCGAGTCGCTCAACGAGGGCAGCCTTTTCGCGGCCCGCGTCGTCGAGAGCCAACGCCCGACACAGCTCCTTCAGACGGTCGCGCGAGAAATCGGCGAGGACGTCGACCAGCGTGGCCTTCTTCGACGACGCGATAGCCTCGACGAGCTGCTCCCTCACGCGGCGGTCCGCGACGGCGAGCTCGAACGCCTCGACCGTGCTCTGCAGCTCTTCGCGGGAAAACTGAGCCAAGACGTCGCGCTTTGAAGGCATGGGCAAGAGAGCCTATGCGCGGCGCGCCCGCGCAATCAACGAGGGATGCTTCAACCGGCACCTGTCGCCGACCGGCGCGCATTGACCGCACGTGTTGCGCCCGCGCCCAGAATGGGCGCCTCGTGCGGCGAGTCGCTACCGCGTCGCGAAAGGACCGGCGTCGTCCCGCGAGGCGATCCCCCGCACGAGATCCTCCGTCGCAGCCGGACGACGCCTCGCTGACGATTCCACGAAACCGCCGCGAAGTCCCCGCCGAGGCCGCTGGGAGACCTCCGATGCAACCGTCCGCCCCTATCGCACCGCGCGACCGCTTCCTTGCCCTTGACGTCCTTCGCGGCGCCGCCCTCTTCGGCATCCTCGTGATGAACATGCCGAGCTTCTCCTGGACCCACTGGCCAGACCTGCGAAGCGAGCAGATCTGGCCCGCATGGTGGGACGGCGCCGAACTGTGGGTGGCTCGGTGGTTCTTCGCTGGGAAGTTCAATTCGCTGTTCTCTCTTCTCTTCGGAATTGGCTTCACGCTTCAACTCGAGCGTCTCGCGCGTGGCGGGCGCTCGCCAGTGCCGACCTACCTGCGCAAGATGAGCGCGCTCGCCCTCTTCGGCGCAGTCCACGCCATCCTCATATGGCAGGGGGACATCCTGCTTACGTACGTCGAGCTCGGCCTCCTGCTGCTTGTGATTCGCCGCGTACCGGACTGGATGGTCTTGGTGCTCGCGGGCGTCGCCCTGGCGATGGGCCCGATCGCCTCGGCGGTCCACACGTCGATCACGTCGCCCTCCGCATTCGCCGCCGAAGAGCAGAAGGATGCGCTCCTGACAAAGCTCGCCGACGCCGCCTACGCGCACGGCAGCTTCGTCGAAGCGACGCTCGCGCGCCTGAGGGACCTGCGCGCGTACTACGGCGACCCGAGGTCGCTCCCCTGGCACGGCCAAATGCTCGGCACCGCGCTCCTCGGCTGTTTCGCCGGCCGTCACGGATACGTGACGAATCCGGAGCTGCATCGCGGTCTCCTGAAGAAGGTATTCGCCATATCGCTCGCGTCGGGCATCGTGGGAATCACCGCGTTGTCGGCGCTTCGACTTGCGTGGAAGCTGTTAGCGAGCACCGAGATCCGCGCAAATCGCAGCAGCCCGTCATCCGGCGTAGTTGGC
>JANXMC010000263.1 GCA_025354825.1 Myxococcales bacterium | reverse complement strand
CGGGAATTGTTGCGTCGAGGGCGCGAATGAGCTCTTCGCGACGGCGACCCAGCGCCTCGATGCGCGCAATTCGGTAATTGCGATTCTTGATTTGCGTCGCAACGGGAACCACGTCCCCCTCGGGCGTTTTCGCATCCTGGGTAATCGCGACGAGGAGGCCGAGGTTGACCTTGTCCGCGTAGCCGCCGGCGGGATCGGCGTGGCAGACTGCGTGGAACGATGCGCCCGTCACGTCTTCGCGGAGGGCTTGCGCGCCCACGCGATCGCAGGCGACGCCGAAGAGCTCGCGCCCCAGTGTTCCGCGCGCGGGAACCGTCCGCGTGGTATCGAAATCGCCGCTGCACCCCGCGACTCCGGCGAGGAGGGGCAGCGATACGACGCCGTACGCAACGGCTCTGGACACGCGACTGGTCATCATCCCCTTCCGCCCCGAGCGACACGCGCGTTTCGCGCACGCGCTCCCTGCGTTTCGCGACACGCTAGAACGTGTTTCACTTCGAAGCAGACCGATGACAGGGGCGAGACTTCTGCGAGACGGGCATTTCGCGCTGTTGACACGTGGAACGTGTTCTACACTTGCGTCATGCGGGAAGCCCCGATGAGCCTGATCGACCGCGCGGCAATGGGCCAGTCGTTGACCGACGAAGAGGCTTTAACGCTCGCACATTTGGACAATGACGCGCTGCCCGCACTCTTCGACGCGGCGCGTACAATCCGCGATGCGCGTTGGAAGCGGCGCGTCACGTTTTCGCCGAAGGTCTTTCTGCCTCTCACCAACTTGTGCCGAAATCGTTGTGGATACTGCTCGTTTCGCGCGTCCCCGAGCGATGCCCACGCCGCGACGATGACGCCACGCGACATTGCCCATGTGCTCGAGGCGGGCCGCGAGCAGGGGTGCGTCGAGGCGCTCTTCTGCCTGGGGGATAAGCCTGAGACGGTGTTCCCAACCTACCGGCGCGAGCTCGCGAGCTACGGCCACGGCGGGACGGTCGACTACCTCCACTGGGGTTCGCGCCTCGCGCTTTCGCTCGGTCTTTTGCCCCATACGAACGCGGGGATTCTCACGGCAGACGACATGCGCGTTCTTCGCGAGGTGAACGTGAGCCTTGGCCTCATGCTCGAGACGTCGAGCGCGCGGCTCTCGCAGAAGGGGATGCCCCACGGCAGCGCCCCCGACAAGCTGCCGAGCGTTCGCCTCAAAATGTTGGCCGAAGCCGGGATTGGCAAAATACCGTTTACGACGGGCATTCTCATCGGCATTGGTGAGACACGTCGCGAGCGGGTCGAGAGCATTCTTGCCATTCGCGATTCGCATCTTGCCTATGGGCATATTCAAGAAGTGATCGTGCAAAGCTTTCGTGCGCGTCCCGGGATCCCCATGCACACCGCGCCCGAGCCGACGGACGACGAAGTCGCCCATGCGATTGCCGTGGCGCGCCTCGTGTTGCCGCCCGACGTCGGCGTACAGGCGCCTCCGAATTTGAACCCTGACGCGACGGCAATGCTCCTCGCGAGCGGCATCAACGATTTCGGCGGCATTTCCCCAGTTACGAAGGACTTCATCAACCCGCACCACCCGTGGCCGCACCTCGGCGAGCTCGCCGACCTGCTTGCCCGCGAGGGGTACACCCTGGCGCCGCGCCTTCCGGTCTACGATGCGTACGTGGACACCCCCGGCTGGCTCGACCCTTCACTTTACGACCAAACGGCGCGCATACGCGCGCGCCTTCAGGCGGTCACGCACGTCTCCCAGCTTGCCGGCGTGCAGCCCGAAGGTGCGATTCCAGAGAAGCGCCGCACCCTCGCCGTGCTGGAGGCGCCATGAGCCGGTCGATTGAAACATGTTTCACGGGCGTCGATTCCCACGTTCGGGCGATGCTCGAGGCGAGCCTCGAAGGGCGTGCGCTGTCGTGGGAAGACGCCGTCTCCCTTTGCCACGTGACCGGGCGCGAGCTCGATGCGCTCACGGTTGTCGCCGATGCGCTTCGTCGCGAGCAGGCGGGCGACACCGTGGGCTACGTCGTGAACCGCAACGTGAACTTCACCAATGTTTGCATCAAAACATGCAAATTTTGCGCATTTTCTCGGCTTCAGCGATCGGAGGAAGGGTACTTCCTCGCCGAAGAAGAGATCGTCCGCCGCGCCGTCGAGGCCCAGTCGTTTGGGGCGACGGAGATCTGCATTCAGGCGGGTCTCCCTCCCAAGATGGACGGCAACCTTTATGCGCGCCTTTGCCGTGCCATCAAAGCCGTAGCCCCGAAGATGCATATTCATGCGTTTTCGCCGGAAGAGATCAAATACGGGTCTCAGCTTTTGGGGATTCCCTATCGGGCATTCCTCGAAGAGCTTAGAGACGCCGGATTGGGCTCGCTCCCGGGCACGTCGGCGGAGATCTTGGACGATAGCGTTCGCGCGAAGATCGCCCCCGGCCGCATCTCGACGAGCGAATGGATCGACGTCATCAAGACGGCCCACAGTCTCGGGATCCCGACGACGTCGACCATCATGTTCGGTCATGTCGAGACCGACGCCGAGCGGATGCGTCACCTCGACTTGCTACGCTCGATTCAGCACGAAACCGGCGGTTTCACGGAATTCGTGCCGCTGTCGTTCGTGCACCACGAGTCGCCTATGTTCGCGAAGAGCCTCGTGCGCGGTCTTCGCGCCGGCCCGACGGGTCACGAGGTCACGCGCCTCTTCGCCCTCTCACGCCTGATGCTCGGCGCGACCTTTCGCAACTTGCAAGTCTCGTGGGTGAAAGAGGGGCTGCGAAGCGCCCAGGCGCTGCTCGCGTGCGGCGCGAACGATCTCGGTGGCACGCTGATGAACGAGAGCATCTCGACTTCGGCGGGGTCGTCCTTCGGGCAGGTGATGGCGCCGTCTACGCTGCGCCATACGATTCGCGATGCGGGGAAAATCCCGGTCCAACGCGATACGAGGTACGGCGTCGTCAAAGAGTTTTCGGCCGTTGGGAATGCCGAGAACGACGATCTCGAGCCGCTCGATTCGGTCGACGACCCCGAGGCGGTATTTGGCAGTTACGCCTCGCTCACGCGAGACGGGCGGTACCGATTCCGTGTCCTGCAAGGTCCGCAGGACAAAGGCGAATCGCCGAAGACCCAAACGGCGTAGCGCGCGACGCGACCGCGAGGGCCGAGTGCGCATCGCGCTCGCGCCGGAAGGCGGCGAGATCGTCCGGCGTGTCGATATCGAGGGCGATTCCCGCGCTTCGGTACACGGCGATGCCCTGGCCGGCCTTCGCGAACGCCGCGTCGTGAAGGGCGAAGCTTCCGACGGTTCCGAAGCACGTAGGGAGTCTGCGGGCGGCGTCGAGATGAAGAGCGAGCGCGTTCGTCCCCTCGTCGCGCGTGTCGGGGGCGAGGACGCTCAGGGCGCCGCCCAGGAGGCCCACGACGGCGTTGACATCGGCGGGGGCGAGGAGGGGAAGGTCGGACATGAGGACGACGGCCTGCGCAACTCCGCGCGAGCCGAGGTCGTGGAGGGCGCCGTCGACGATGTGGGCGAGGCGCCGCTCGCCGCCACAGGCCCCCGTGAAAACAAGGGCGCCGTGCTCGCGCGCCACAGACGCGACCTCGTCGCACTCGGTCGCGACGACGACACCCTCGACGGCGCTCGACGCAGCGATCACGGCGAGAACGTGTTCTAAAAAAGCGCGGGCGAGCTCGGCGCGAGCGCGCTCGGAGAGCACCGGCGCGAGGCGCGATTTCCCCCGGACGAAGCACTTCGCTGGAATCACCGCCCACGCTTTCGCGCTCACCGCAGAACCTTTGCCGCGAACGCCAACGTCTCGCGAGCGAGCGCGGCGCTGTCGTCGCGGCTCTTCATCACCGTGCGCGTGGCGAGCACGGGGAGCGGCGCGAGCGACGCCAAGCCCGCCTCGTCCCCCGTTTCCACGACCATCCCCGCGAGCATGGCGCCGTAGTGTTTTGCAACGGCCGCCGCGCTCGCGGGGGCTCCGGCGAGCGCCGGAATCATCTCGGCGAGTGGGCCTTTGATCGCCAGACCGCCCACGATGGGGCTCACGGCCACGATGCGGGCGTGCCCCTTCGTGAGGATCGCGTCGCGCACACCGGGGAGCGACAAAATAGGGTCGATGGATACATACGGATTCGACGGCGGGAGGACGATGACGTCCGCTTCGGCGAGCGCGTCGAGCACCCCAGGCGCCGCTTCGGGACGGCCGTCGAAGCGAACGCGTTTCACTTTGGGCTCGGTGCGACGGCTCACGAACCACGTTTGAAACGGCAGCGTCCCGTCGGCCTCGGTTTCGATCATCGTGCGGCACGGGCCGTCGGCCATCGGCAGCACGGTGCACGTCACACCGAGGGCCTTCGCGAGGCGCGCCGTGATCGCGCTCAGCGGAACGCCGCGCTGGAGATCGCGCGTGCGCAAAATGTGGGTCGCGAGATCGCGATCGCCGAGTTGAAACCAAGCGTCGTCGCCGTAGCGGCGCACCATGTCGAGGGTCGCGAAGCTCTCGTCGGCGAGCCCCCAGCCGCGCTCGACGTGGGCCAGATCCGCGAGCGTGTAGACGACGGTGTCGACGTCGGGCGCGATGTGGAGGCCCCAGTGCTCGAAGTCGTCGCCGGTGTTGACGACGACGGTGAGCGCCTCGGGCGGCAGAACGCGCGAGAGGCCGTGCACGAGGCGGGCGCCGCCCACGCCGCCGGAGAGGGCAACGACCTTCTTGAAAGCACGGGCGGCGAGCGCGGACTCGGCGGTCATTTGGTTTCAGCTCCAGCGAGCGCGCCCCCGCCGCTGCCCGCGCCCTTCGACGCGGAAGCGTACA
>JANXMC010000262.1 GCA_025354825.1 Myxococcales bacterium | reverse complement strand
GGCGACGGGAAGCCGACGCTGGTGCTCGATTTGGTCGCCCTCGGCGCGACGCTTTTGGAACGGGTGCGAGACGGAGAGAGAGCCGCATGACGTCCCTCGTTGTCCACGGCACGGCGCCCCTTCAGACCGAAACGGACGCGGCGAAACCCGCGCTCCATGTCGTCTTCAAAGTCGGCGGCACCGAGTACGCGCTCCCCGCCGAGCTCATCGTGCAGCTCGAGTCGTACAGCGGCTGCACGCACGTGCCCGGGACATCGAGCTTCGTCGCGGGGCTCGTGCAAATTCGCGGGCGGGTGATGCCGGTCGTCGATCTCCGTCAGCGCTTCGGCACAGCCCCCGAGCCGCTGTCGCTCGACTCGCGCGTCGTCGTCGGCCAGCGCGGCGACCGCATCGTCGCGCTCCTCGTCGACAGCGCCCGCGAGGTCGTGAAAATCCCGCCCGGCGCCATCGCGCAGCCAACGCGCGTTCTCGACGACGCGTCGGCGCGGTTCGTCACGGGAATCGCGCAGCTCGGACCGCGCATGATCATGCTCGTCGATTTCGCGAAGGTCATTGGAGAGGAACACGTCGATGCCGTCTAACGGAAGCAATCAGGACGAGGCGCAGGCGCAGGCGCAGCCTCAGCCTCAAGGCCACGCAAACGACGTCCGCGCGCTCGCGCCCGGCGAGCTGGCCGACTCGGCCCATCGAGGAGCCCGGCAGATCGACGCCGTCGCGCGCGCCACGGCCGAAGCGGCTGCGAGGATCATTGCCATGGGCGCTTTCCAGGCGAGCGCGTTCGAGCAGGCGCGAACGTCGACCCGCACGATCGCAACGGGAATCGAAGAGGCGGTCGCCTCCGCCGAAGAGCTCCTCCGCTCGCAACGCGTCGTGAGCGACGCGGCCAGGGCGATTCATCAGGGGTCCGAGGGCGACGCGGCGACGCTTCAAGAGCTCGCGGCCTCGGTGGGTGCGGTCCGCAAGGACGCCGTGCTTCTCGTCACGTCGTCGGACGCGACCGCGACCGCCCTCGAGCAGCTCGCCCGTTCCGTGCGCGGTGTGAGCGCGAACGCGGAGGACGTCGCGGCGGCAGCCGAGGAGCTGCTCGCTTCGCTGGCGCAGTCGGCGTCGGCCATCAGCGACATGACCGCGCGCGGCCAGTCGAACGCGGCGGGGATCGAAGAGGTTGGCGCGACCGTCGAAGAAATGTCGAAGGGGATCTCGCGCCTCGCGACGGACGCCGTTGCCGTGGGCGATCGGATGACGACGATGACCACGTCGGTCGCGTCCTTCGAGCGGACGCTGGCATCTCTCGCCAGCGGCGCGACGCAGTTCGCGGCGTCCGTCGAAGAGATCTCGGCGACGACGGAGGAGCTCGCGCGGTCGGTCCGCGCGGTGGCCGAGCATGCGCGGCAGATCGAAGGGTCGGTCGCGGTTTCGGCGTCGAACGTCACCGAGGTGGCGGCCTCGGTCGAAGAGGTGGCCGCGACGGCCGAGAAGAACTCCGCGTCGATCGAAGGGATCGCCGCCGTCATCGAGCAGGTCGCGCGATCCGCGGAGGCCGTGGCGAAGAGCGCCGACTCGGTGACGACCCTCGCGGCCTCGACCGCCGCATCGGCGACGCAGCTCGAAGCGGCCTCGCGCCAAATGGCGAAGCTCGGCGAAGAGGGGAAGGCGACGAGCGACCGCGTCGGCACCCTCGCGCGCGAAGGCGGCGGAACGGTCACGCGATCCATCGCGGGCTTCGGGAAGATTCGCCAGTCGATCACCGACACGTCGGTCGTGCTCAAGGAAATGGGCAAGAAGGCCGAGGAGATTGGCGACATCGTCGTGACGATCAACATGATCGCCGACCGCACGAACCTTTTGTCTCTCAACGCGAGCATCGAGGCGGCGCGGGCAGGGGAGCACGGCCGCGGCTTCGCCGTTGTCGCCGAAGAGATTCGCGCCCTCGCCGACCGCGCCGCAACGGCGAGCGCCGACATCGGCAAGATCGTTCGCGGGCTTCAGAGCACGGCACGGGACGCCGTCGCGGCGTCCGCCGACGGCTCGAAGGTCGCCGACGACGGCATGGCCCTCGCGAGCGAAGCCGACCGCGCGTTGAGCTCGATCCTCCAAGGGGTCGACGATCTCGGAAAGACGATGCGCGACGTCTCGCGGTCGACGCAGGAGCAGCTCACGGCGAGCCAGCAGCTCGCGTCGGGGATCGCCACCGTCAACGAACAGGGGCGCGCGATCGCGAGGCAGGCGAACGAGCAGACCACCTCGGTGAAAGCGCTGGCGCGAGGCGGGTCGGAGATGCGCACGATGGCGAAGCAGACGAGCCAAGCGATGGCGGACCAGGCGACCGCGATGCGCAAGATCGTGAAATCGAACGCGCAGCTCACCGCGGGGATCGAGCAGGTGTCGCGCGCGACGCAAGAGCAGGCGACCGCCGCGGGGCAGCTCGCGAAGGCCGCGAGCGAAATGCGCACGGCGAGCCAGCAGACGAGCGTCGCCCTCGCGGAGCAAGCGCGGGAGGTCGCGTCGCTGACGACGCAAGCGCGCGAGGTTGCGTCGTCGACGCAGCGAACCATCGGCGGCCTGTCGGAGCAGGCGAAGGGGGCCGCCGAGGTGGCGAAAACGATGGACGAGCTGCGGAAGCAGACGGCCCACAGCGCGAAGGGGCTCGCCGAGCAGGCTCGAGGCGTGAAGCAGCTCGAGGCGGCATCGGGGCAGGTGAGCAAGCTCGTCGTGCAGCTGAGCGCCGCCACCGCCGAACAGAGCACCACCACCGCCGATCTGGCGAAGGGGGCCGACGACGTGCGACGCATCGCCAAGCAGACGTCCCGCGCGCTCAGCGAGCAGGCCGACGCCCTCGCTTCGGTGGCGGCCAACGCGACGAAGCAGTCGACGAGCGTCGCGTCCATCGCACGCGCCGCGGGCGAGCAGACGTCGGCGAGCGAAGACCTCGCGAAGGTGCTCGTAGGAATGCGCGACGGCGCGCGCGAGCTGCAAAGCGTCGTGGCTCACCACGGTTCGCGCACCTCGGGCGCCACCGCAGACGCGAAGGCCCTCGACGCGGAGCTCACGCACCTCACAGCCGCGGGCGGTGAGCAGCTCTCGGTGACGCGCGCGCTGGTCGCCGCGCTCGCAGGCCCGCGCCCGAGCGGCGAGACGTCGACGGAGAGGTCGTGACCGAAGCGGCCGACGCGCTACGCGTCTCGAGCGCGGAGTCGTTGCGCCTCGCAGAGGTCGCGGCCCTCGGCGACGCGGGCGCGGTCGGCGTGGCGCCGCTCGTCGACCTCCTCGTCGATCCGAGCTGGATGGTCCGTCGCGGCGTCGTCGCCGCCCTCGCGCACATTGGCGAGCCGGCGATTGCGACGCTGTTGGCGTCGCTCACCCACGACCGCACGAGCGAGACGCGCGTGGCCGCCACCGTCGACGCGCTGTCGGCCCTCGGCGGCGACGTCGACGGCGCGATGATCGAGCTCTCGGAAAGGGCGGATGACCCCGCGGTGCTGTGCGACGTCGCGCAGATTCTAGGCCGCCGAAAGAGCGAAGCCGCCGTCCCTGCGTTGGCTCGTCTCTGCGGCCACGCCGACGACAACGTTGCGGTCGCCGCCATCGAGGCCCTGGGCCGAATCGGCACCCTCGACGCCGTTCAACCGCTCGTGGCGGCCGTGCAGAGCCGCAACTTCTTCCGAACGTTTCCCGCGATCACAGTGCTCGGTCGCTGGGCCGACCCGCGCGTCATCGCGCCGCTCGCCGACTTGCTCGCCGAGCCGAGCTACACGGCCGAAGCCGCCTTCGCGCTCGCACGAACGGGCCTCGCGTCGGCGATGCCTCCTCTTCGGGGCCTTCTCGCCGACGCCGACGACGCGGTCGTACGCGTCGGCGCCCAGGCGTTCGTCGCCCTCGTCAAACGGTACGAAGAGCGCATCGGCGACGCGGCACCCATTCTTCGCGCGCTCCGCGTCTCCATCGCCAACCGCGCCGTCGCTGCGCGCGCTGTCGAGGCGCTCGAAGGTGCGAACGAGGGGGAGGCCGCAGACCTTTGCGCGGTCCTCGGGTTCACGGGCGACGAATCTGCCGTCGCCGTGCTCCTCGCACGGCTCGACGGCCCGACGCTCGTGGCGGAAGCCGCGGCCGCCGCACTGCGCGCGGCCGAGAGCACGACCGACGCGCGCCTTCGCGAGGCCCTGCGCGACGGCGCCAGCGCGCGCCGACTGCGCCTTTTGCCCATCGTCGCCGAGCGGCGCACAAGCGTCCCCGAGCTCCTCGCCTGTCTCGACGACGACGACGGCACCGTGCGCGCGCTCGCCTGCGATGCCCTCGCGCGCATTGGCGATGGTACTGTCGCGAGCCGCCTTTTCGGCCTCATCGGCGACGTCGACGTGCGCGTCGCCCAGGCCGCCCAGGCCGCGATTCAGTCCCTCGGTGGCGCTTCCGTGCTCCCTCTCTCGCTCGCCGCGGCCCGTTCGCCCGACGCGCGGGTCCGTCGCGCAGGCATTCGGATCGTCTCGTACTTCGGCTTCGCCGAGGCGCTCTCCGTCGTGCTCGACGCGATGAACGACACCGACGCGCGCATTCGCGACGCGGCCATCTACGGCCTTCCGTTCATCGACGATCCACGCGCGCTCGACGCGCTCGTAGCCGCCTGCGCCGACGCGATGCCCCGCACGCGCGCGGCGGCTCTCCGCGCCCTCGGGCAAACGGGGTCGACGCCTCGGATCGTCGCCACGCTTCGCGCCGCGCTGACGGACGACGACCCGTGGGCCCGGTACTACGCGTGCCAATCCGCCGGGAAGCTCGGCGCCGTGGAGCTAACCTCCGACCTCATTCCGCGTGTCGTCGACGACGCGGGGCAGGTGCGTGTCTCGGCGGTCGAAGCGCTCGCGCGTATCGGTGGCGAGGGCGCCTTCGAGGCACTCTGCAACGCCGCGAAGTCCACCGACGACGACCTTCGCCGCGCGGCGCTCCTCGGCTTGGGGTCGACGAAACGCCTCGAGTCGCTGCCGATTCTGCGCGCCGCGCTCGGCGACGAGAGCACTGCGACGCGCCTCATCGCCCTTGGCGCTCTCGAGGCGCTCGATGTCCCCGAGCGCGCGGCCGCCATCGCCCACGCGACGTCCGACGCCGACGAGAACGTGCGCACGGCTGCCTACGCGGCTCTCGGCACTCTCCCAGGGCGCGACGTCGCGCGCGCCCTCGTTGCCCGCCTCGACGACGCCAACGACGGCGACCGCGCGCTCTCGGCCCTTTCCCGCGCCGACGTCGGGCGCGTCGACGCCATCGTCGAAGCGCTCGCGACCGCGTCGTCGGCCCTCGCCGATCGCCTTGTCAGCGCCCTCACGCGAATGCGCGACCCCAAGTCCAACGCGGCGCTCGAAGCGCTCCTCGAGCTCGACAACGTGTCGGCACGCCGTGCGGCGGCGCGGGCCCTCACGGTCCTCGGCACCGAGAGCGCACGCGGAGCGCTCTTGCGCGCCGAAGGGTCGGACGGCGACGACGACGTTCGCCGCATTGCCGCTGCGGCACGGTCATGACGCCTCCTGTCTCGAGCGCCCTCTCGCCGTCGCTCTTCGCGATCTTCAAGGGTCTCGTCGAAGAGCGCGTGGGTATCCACTACGGTCCCGGCGACGTCGAGGTTTTCGCAAGCAAGCTCTGGGCGCGCGCCCGCGACGCCGGCTTCGATTCGCTCCTCGATTACTACTATTTTCTCAAGTACGACGCCGACGCGAAGGGCGCGCTCGAGGCGCTCATCGACGCCCTCGTCGTCAACGAGACCTACTTTCATCGCGAAGCCGATCAGCTTCATGTTCTGTGCGACGCCGTCATCCGTCCGCTACTCGCGGCGAGCCGTGGCCGGCGCGCGCGCATCTGGTGCGCGGCGGCGTCGACGGGCGAAGAGCCGTACACCCTCGCGATCCTCCTCGACGAGCGCGGTCTTTTGGGCGACGTCGAGATCCTCGCGAGCGACGTGAGCACGCGCGCGTTGGCTCGCGCTCAGGAAGCGAGCTACGGCCCCCGTGCCCTCCGTGCCCTCCCCGACAGCTTTCGCGGCCGGTACGTCGTCGTCGATGGCGAGCGCGCGACGGTCGATGCCCGCATTCGCGAGGCCGTCACGTTTCATCGCATCAACTTGCTCGACGACGAGGCGATCGCGCGGCTCGGCACGTTCGACGCCGTGCTCTGCCGCAACGTTCTCATCTACTTCAGCGACGAGACAATGGTCCGCGTGGTTCACTCTCTCGCAGGCCGGTTGAAACCTGGGGGCTTTCTCCTCGTCGGCGCGTCGGAATCTCTCTTGCGCGTCGGCACGTTGCTCTCGTTCGAAGAGCGCGGCGGGTGCTTCTTTTACGTGAACAAAGGTCGGTCCACATGACGACGACGACGACCCATCCGATGATCCGCGTTCTCGTCGTCGACGACTCGGCCTTCGCGCGAAAGGTTCTCCGCGAGTCGCTCACCGCGCATCCCCGCATCGAGGTCGTCGGCATCGCCCGCGACGGCCTCGACGCTCTCGAGAAAATCGCCGAGCTCAAGCCCGACGTCGTCACACTCGATTTGTCCATGCCCCATCTCGACGGCGCGGGCGTTCTCGCGACGTTGCGCGACATGGAAAACGTCCCCGCCGTGGTCGTCGTGAGCATCGCCGGCGAGAGCAGCGAGGCTGGCACGGCCGCTCTTCAGGCCGGCGCCTTCGACGTTGTCCAAAAGCCCACGGCTCTCGCCACCGATCGCCTCTACGACGTCGGCAAAGATCTCGTCGCCGCCGTGCTCGCCGCGGCCGACGCGCGCGCTTCCCGCTCCGCCGCGCGCCCTCGCCCCACGAGCCCGCCACCGTCGATCAGCGTCGCCGGCCGCACGCGCATCGTCGTCATCGGGACATCCACCGGCGGCCCGCAGGCCCTCACGCAGCTGATTCGAATGCTCCCGGCCGACTTTCCCGTGCCCGTCGCGGTCGTCGTCCACATGCCTCCCGGGTACACGGAATCGTTCGCCGCCCGTCTCGACGGCGAGAGCGCGCTCAGCATTTGCGAGGCGCGCGACGGCCTCCGCTTAGGGCCGCGGCAGGTCGTCATCGCACGCGCGGGGATGCACCTTCGCATTGCAGCCGTCGGCCCCAACCTCGCGGCGCGTCTCGACGTCTCGCCCCTCACGACGCCCCATCGCCCTGCGGTCGACGTCCTCTTTCAAAGCGCGGTCGACGCCTGCGGCGCCGGCGTCCTCGGCGTCGTGCTCACGGGAATGGGGAACGACGGCCTCGTCGGCGCGCGGGCGATTCGCGCGGCGGGCGGCACCGTTCTCACCGAGACCGAAGCGTCCTGCGTCGTCTACGGGATGCCGCGCGCGGTTTTCGAAGACGGCATGTCGAGCGGTGAGGCGTCCCTCGACGGCATGGCTGCGCTGATCGCCGCGCACTTGTAAGCTTCCGCGCCGATGGAATCTCGAAGTCTCACCGTCTCGCACGCCATCGAAAGTCGCGGCCGCTCGGTGGGAGGTCACGACGTCGCCCGCCTCATTCCCGTCATCGGCCACAGGTCGATAGGCCCCTTCGTCTTCTTCGATCACATGGGGCCCATGACCTTCGAAGCGGGCGAGGGGCTCGACGTTCTTCCCCATCCTCACGTCGGCCTCAGCACGGTGACGTACCTCTTCGACGGCGAGGTGCTCCACCAAGACAGCATCGGCTCGGTGCAGACGATCCGCCCTGGCGACATCAACTGGATGACCGCGGGCAGAGGCATCGTGCACTCCGAGCGCACGCCCGAAGGTCCGCGCAAAACGGGCGGTCGCATGGAGGGGCTGCAGCTCTGGGTCGGGCTCCCCGTGGGCGACGAAGCGTCCGAGCCCGAGTTTCACCACTACGCGGGCGAGACGCTCCCCGAGCTCGCTCAAGGCCGCGCGCGCCTCCGCGTTCTTGCCGGATCAGCGTACGGCGTCACGTCACCGGTCAAGGTGCATTCGCCGCTCTTCTACGTCGAAGCCATCATGGCCGCGGGCGCGCAAATCACGGTGCCGCCGCCGTCGGAGCACGCCGAGCGCGCGATCTACGTCATCCAAGGCGCGCTCTCTATCGGCGGTGCCGACTTCGGCCCGCACACGATGCTGATCCTCGACGGCGGCGAGGACGACGATGGCGACCACGACGGCGGCGCTCGCGCGAACGCGGTCCGCGCGGTGGTGCCCTCTCACATCGTCGTGCTCGGCGGCGCGCCCCTCGACGGCGGCCCGCGCCACATGCATTGGAATTTCGTCGCGAGCACGCGCGAGAAAATCCAAGATGCGAAAATCGCATGGAAAGAGCGGCGATTTCCGGTCATTCCGACCGACTCCGTCGAGTTCATTCCAATGCCCGAATAACGCATTTCGCGAGGAGCTCGAAGCGATGGTCATCACGAGTCACAGCGAGTGTGCGCCCGGGAACGAGCGCGCGTTTCGTCAGGTGGTCCGCATCGACGCCCACACGCTCCACGCAGACATTCCGGTGAGCGAAGGCGGCGGTGCGACCGCGCCCGGCCCCCACGAACTTTTCGATGCCTCTCTCGCCACGTGCAAAGCGCTCACCGCGCTCTGGTACGCGAAGCGCCAAGGGATCGCCCTCGAGCGCGTCGAGACGAGCGTCGAGCGCGACGACACGAGCGAGCGCAAAGGCACCTACGTCCTCAAGGTGCATCTCGCGTTTTTCGGCGCCCTCACCGAAGCCGAAAAGGAGAAGCTCCACGACGTCGTCGGCCGCTGTCCGATCCACAAGCTCATGACGACGACCACCGTCGAGATTGTTACGGCGCCGTTCGTCAAGGCGACCTAACGGCGGCCGGCCCGCGCGCCGCTCTACGTTCGATAGGTCGAGCCCACCTGCGTCGTGAGGCCGAGCGCCACGATGTGAGCCCGGAGATCGATCCCCGCTTCGGACGACGTCGACGAGGTGCGCGCATTCACGCCGGGCGCGACGGCCTGCGCGGCGATCCGCTTCTCGGCGACGCGCTTCACGCTCAGCAGGCTGTCGTCGAAGCGCGCATGCCGCAGGTAGCGGCGCAGCACCTCGTGGAGTCGCGCGTAGTTTTGCGGGCGAGTGGGGAGCATCGCCGCGCCGAGCGCGAGAAAGCTCACGTGCGACTCGCGCAGGATCCACGGCGGCTTCTCCGAGCGACGAAAGAGGTACATGACCCCCTCGCGCTCTTCGTCGTGCGCGACCTTTTGCGTCGTCTTCGTCGACACCGTCACCATTCCCGTGACGAGGACGCGGCTTACGTTGATCGAGGTCGTCTTAACCTCGCTCCGTATCTCGCTCGACACCTGGTGGTACGCCCGCAGAACGGCGTGGACGTCGTCGTAGGGAAGGGCCTCGGCCGCCTCCGTCTCGAGCACGATCTGACTCGCCTCGAAGCGGAACCTTCGAATCGCTGTCATCCGCGCGCTGGGCACGACCTGCGTATCGTCGACGATCACCGCGCGGTGACCGTGCGCCAAGAGCCGCGTGGTGAGGTCCTGCGCGCGGGTGAGGTCGGGCGTGGTCAGCAAGATGTGCGGCGCGCCGCCGCCGAGAAGCAAGCGTGCGTCGTACGCGATGATCCCCAGCTCGGCGGCGAGGGTGCCGACGACCTGGTCCGTGAGCGGCGCGAGCTCGGTGAAGGCGACGACGTACATGGCGGCTCAGAGCTTCGACGCCAAGAGTGGCGCGAGCGCTTCGGTGCGTACCCCCTCGGGCAGGAGCACCACGTGCCCTTCGCCCTCGAGAATGCGCTGCGCTTCGAGAAGCGAGAACAGCGAATCGGAGACCTGAGGCTCGATCATGATTTCGCGCAGCGCCTCGCCGACGATGTTGGGTCGCAACGCCGCGGCCTTCGCGAACTCGACGGCGGCCTGCCGCTCGGCGGCGTTGCGAATGAGGCTCACCTGGTTTGCGCCGTCTTGCCGAATGGCCGACGTGACCTGACGAAGGCGATTGACCACTTTCTCTTCGATCTGCCGCGTCATTCCGAGATCGCGAAAGTGCACTTTGCGGATGTAGACCGAGCCGAGGCGGTAGCCCCACTCTTGGGCCTTCGGCGATATTTCACTTCGTACGGCGAGGCTCATCGCATGGCGCGTCTCCATCATGTCGGAGAGCTTCATGTTCGAGAGAACGCGCACCGTCGTATTTCCAACGTTGGCGCGAAGCGAACCGCGCGGATCGGTATTTCGAAATAAGTACGCGACCGGATCGCTAATGGCCATTTCGTACCAGACGCCAATTCCCATCGGCGCGCCCTCTTCCGAGTTCACCGGCTGGCTGCGGAGGTAAACCTGGTCGATCCGTTTGTCGACGACGTGGCACGTGCCAAGCCAATTCACCATCACCGCTTTGATGCCCAGGCGCGGCCACAGCCAATGCAGGCCCGGCTCGTCGAGAACACCCAAAACACGCCCGAAAAGCACGTAGACGCGCGCGGTGCTCTCGTCCACGACGGCGTAAACGCCGAGGAGGCGCAGCGCCCCCAAGAACAGCGGCATCGCCACCGCCGCGAAGATAAAGCCGATCAGCAGCCCGAGGAACAGGCTCGCCGTCATCGCTCCACCTCCATGAAAATGGTCTTCGCTTTGGCGTAAATCGCGAGTCGCGCATTCCGCACGTAGGCCGCGAGAACCTCCGGCCCGCGCTTCCGCAACACCTCGAGCTCGCGCGCCATCGCACGAAGCGGCTCCACCTCGGCCTGGGCACGAAGTGTCTCGATCTCGACGGCGCGTCGCGACTGCACGATGCGCTGATCGGCCGACGCTTGCGCGAGGCTTATTTCCGACGAAACGTGGTTGTGCGCCGTGTTGATGGCCGCAAGCGCCGAGTCGACGTCCGACGGCGGGTCGATACCGGTAATCAAACACGCATCGAGGGCAACGCCGTAGCGCGCCGCGGACGATTGGCATTCACGATCCATCGAATCGTTGAGATCACGAAGGTTCTTTCGGAGATCGTTTATCGAAATACCTTGAACCATCCCGCCTTCGGCGACGGTGAGCGCCGCAATCGGATCGCCCCCCAAGGTTGTGAGCGCGTCGTCGGGGCGGGCCGTGAAGCTTGCGATCTTCTGCCGCAAGATCGAGACGAAGTACGCCATCACGTGGATGATCGGCGCGCGAACGCCAAAGAGGTACGCGTAGAGGTTCTGTTCCGTCACACGGAAGCGGATCTGCCCGCTGAGCCCCGTGTTCAACTGGTCTTTGGTCACAGCCTCGAGCACCGTGCCGCCGCGGTTCGCGGCGGGCGTCTCGGGGTCGAGCGCGAGGCTCGCGATTTCGGTCGCGACCGATACTTTGTAAATCGTCTCCCAAGGCCATTTGAAATAGGGCCCGCCTGGGGGAATCACGACGAGCTGCGGGTAGGCGTACCGCTCCCGCTCATCGGGTCGCAGCGCTGCGGCGTCGGGCAGATCGAGGCTCGTGCGCCCTTCGAGCCGCACGGCGCGACCGAAGATCGTCTTCACGGCCCGTTCGTTCTGCCCCACGGTGTAGAAGCCGCGCAGCACGTAGCGAACGACCAGGAACAGGAGCGCTCCGAAGAATGCGCCTGCGATGAACAGGTCGGGGCTGAACGCGCTCGAGAGCGGAGGCGGGGAGGCGACCTGGAGTGTTTGCACGAAGCGAGGGTACTCCCTACTCCGTGAGTTGCGCTCCACGCAGGCGCGCAATCTCGGCGAGGGCTGCGGCGAGGTCGTCTTCGAGCTGTTGATTCTTCTTCTCGAGGGCCGCGATTGCCGACACGAACGACGCCTCCCGCGCGCACGTCAGAATCCGCCTCGAGTCCCCCGCTTCGTCGGGATGGGGGTCGACATGGCTCACCGTTCGATACGCGCCCTGCGAGCTGCTGCCGGGGCCGTCCGCACCGTGGGGGCCGTTCGCCATCGAGAAAGCGTACGCCCACTTCGGGCTCGACCATCCCCGTTCGCCCACTAATGAAATTGAAAGTCGATTTCACAAATCGTGGCGCTTCGGAAGGCGCCAACAGCCTCGACCCCGATGACCAGGCTCTCGCCGGAGGCCCGCTCGGAGGGCGTTCGCGACGGCGCCGTTCAGGCGTTCAGGACAAGGGCTTATCGCCGCAAACGCCCACTTCCCAGGGGCCGGGCGCCTTCGGTCGCCCTTTTCCGAGTTCTCCGATGCCCTTCGCGACGCTTTTCTCGGCGTCACGTCTCTCCAGATAAGTGCCGGATTTCTCGGGGCTTTCGGCTTCGTGGCCGGCAGCCTCCTCACCACCCTCGGAAGGATTACCGATCTCTCGTACTCAGTGATTGCGTGCCCCTCGCTCTTGCTCTACGCCTCCGCGACGTTTCTCGTTCGATCGGAGTCGACCCTCCGCCCGAATGAGGAAGCAGCCCGCATCGTGCGGGAACGACCCTTCGCAAGACGAAACAGGAACGAATCACATGAGCCGATACACAGGTCCCAAGGTTAGGGTTATGCGCGCGCTCGGCACCGAGCTGCCCGGTCTTTCCCGCAAGAAGATCGAGCGTCGCCCGTACCCGCCGGGACAGCACGGACAGGCCCGCAAGAAGGTCTCCGAGTACGCCCTTCGCCTTCAGGAGAAGCAGAAGGTCCGTATGAACTACGGCGTCACGGAGCGTTATCTCCGGAGCGTGATGGAAGACGCGAAGTCGATGAAGGGCGCGACGGGCGACAAGCTCATCGAGCTCCTCGAGCGCCGCCTCGACAACGTCGTCTTCCGCGCCGGCTTCGGCCGCACGATCGCCGCCGCCCGTCAGCTCGTGAATCACGGCCACGTCCTCGTCGACGGCAAGCGCGTCGACATCGCCTCGTACCGCCTCAACCAGGGGCAGGTCATCTCGGTCCGCGAGAAGAGCCGCCCGTCGGTTCGCCTCGACACGGCCACCGAGCCGTTCCTCACGCCGTGGCTCGAGGTCGACAAGGCCAACTACACGGCGACCGTTTCGCAGCTCCCCGACGAAGCGGCCGTGCTCTTCACGTTGCGCGTCCAGCTCGTCGTCGAGTTCTACTCGCAGAAGCTGTAACCGGCATTCTCGCCCGTCGGGAGCGCTTCTAAGAGTGCTCAACATGACGTCGTTTCTTTCGAATCTCCCCTCGTTGCGGTCGGCTCTCGGGCTCTCGCTCTCAACCGGACTCGCTTCGCTTGCCCTCTCAGGGTGCGCGCAGCAGACTCCGGCGGCGACGCCCGCAAGCGCCGAGGCGAAGGCAGGAACTAACGCGACGGTAAGCGTCGCCCCTGCGTCGTGTGACGTCGCAAAAGACCGTGCGGCCATTCTCAAGATGTCGGGCACCTTCAAGGTGACCTTCGACTTTCAAGAGACGGAATCGCTCACCAAAGGGTACGTGCCGAAGGAGCCGTACCACACGGGAGCCACCGAGGTCGTTCAGGTCATCGACGCGGAAACGACAGAGAAACACGTCGTATTGCAGCACATTCTGGTCTTGGGCTCGGGCGACCGAGCCATGATCAGCAAGCATTGGCGTCAGGACTGGACGTTCGAAGACCCCGAGATCCTCACGTTCCTCGGCACGCGCACGTGGGAGCATACGGCGACAGCGCTCGCCGCTCGCACGTGCTCGTGGACGCAGGCGGTCTTCGAAGTCGACGACGCCCCCCGCTACGAGAGCTTCGGCTACTTCAAGCACGAGGGCGAGACGTCGACGTGGACGTCCCAAGAGACCTGGCGCCCCCTGCCGCGTCGCGAATACACGGTGCGCCGCGACTACGATGTCGTCGTCGGCACCAACGTGCACGTGATGACGAAAGACGGCTGGCGTCACGAACAGGCGAATACCAAATTGGTGCTCGCCACCATGAAGCCTCTGGTTCGCGAGAAGGGGCTCAATAGCTACGTTCGCACCGAGAGCACGGCGACCGAGCGCGCGCAGACCTACCTCCGCGAAACCGGCCCCTTCTGGGCCGCCGTTCGCAGCGAGTGGATGCGCATCGTCGCGGCCTACCCCCGCTTCACCATCGACGTCGAGCAGGGCGGCGAGCCGCTCTTCGAAAAGCTCTTCCCCCTGGCCGACGCGTCGGCCAAAGCGCCGCTCGATGAAGCAGGCGTCGGCAGAGTGCAGGCGCTCGTCCG
>JANXMC010000231.1 GCA_025354825.1 Myxococcales bacterium | reverse complement strand
CGTATGTGGGTGCTTGGGAACGCCGCCGTCTGCCTTTGGCTCGCGCGCATCGCCCTCGACGCGAGCACGAAGCGCGCATGAAGTGAAAGGTCGATGCTAGGCTTGTTCTAATGTCCCTGAAAATCGACCAGGACCATTCGCGCTTTCGAGGCATCGTCCGTGGGCGTATTCGTCAAAATTTGCGGAAGTACATTTCGCAGGGCGAGCTCATAGGTCGTAAAGGGAAAGACCTCGTCTCGATCCCAATTCCGCAGATCGATATTCCGCGCTTTCGGTTTACCGATAAGCAACAAGGCGGAGCAGGGCAGGGCGATGGCGACCCGGGCGACCCGATGGGCGGCGGCGAGGAGCAAGAGGGCGAGGGCGGCGGAAAGAAGGCCGGCGAAGGGGCCGGCGAGCACGCCCTCGAAGTTGACGTGACGCTCGACGAGCTCGCGGCCATCCTCGGCGAAGAGCTCGAGTTGCCCGATATTCGAGATAAAGGCAAATCGAAGATCATCAATGAGAAGGATCGCTACACGGGTATCCGCCGCGTCGGCCCCGAGTCGCTCCGAAACTTCAAGCGCACCTATCGCGAGGCGCTGAAGCGGCAGATTTCGATGGGGAGCTACAACGGGCAGAACCCGCTCGTCGTGCCCATTCCCGACGACAAGCGCTATCGCAGCTGGAAGACCGAGAGCGAGCCCGTCGCCAACGCCGTCATCATCTACATGATGGACGTCTCAGGCTCGATGGGCGACGAGCAGAAAGAGATCGTCCGCATCGAGAGCTTCTGGATCGATACCTGGCTGCAGCGCCAGTACAAGGGGCTCGAGAGCCGCTACATCATCCACGACGCCGTCGCTCGCGAGGTCGACCGCGACACGTTCTTCCACACGCGCGAGAGCGGCGGAACGATGATCTCGAGCGCGTACAAGCTGTGCAGCCAGCTCATCGACGATCACTACCCGCCGGAGGAGTGGAACATCTACCCGTTCCACTTCAGCGACGGCGACAACTGGTCGATGGATGACACGCTCCTTTGCGTGCAAGTGTTGAAAGAGAAGCTTCTGCCGCGGGCGAACATGTTCGCCTATGGCCAGGTCGAGAGCCCCTACGGCTCGGGCCAATTCATCAAAGATTTGCGCGAGCATTTCGGAAAAGACCCGCGCGTCGTCACAAGCGAAATTCGCGATAAAGACGCCATCGTGGGGAGCATCAAGGAGTTTCTCGGGAAGGGGAACTGAGCCATGAGCGAGTTCGCTCTCAAGACCGCGCTTCCGCAGTATCTCCGCATCGAACAAGAGAAAATCGAGAAGATCGCTGCGGCCGAGGGGCTCGACTTCTTCCCCATCGTTTTCGAGATTCTGACCTACGACCAGATGAACGAGATTGCCGCGTACGGCGGCTTTCCCAATCGCTATCCCCATTGGCGATTCGGCATGGAGTACGAGCGGCTCGCCAAGAGCTACGAGTACGGCCTCTCGAAAATCTACGAGATGGTCATCAACAACAACCCCTCGTATGCCTACTTGCTCGAGGGAAACTCGCTCGTCGACCAGAAGCTCGTGATGGCCCACGTGAGTGGCCACTGCGACTTCTTCAAGAACAACTACTGCTTCCGCTCGACGGACTTGGACGTTGGCGGGCGCACGGTCGACCCCGTTAAGAAGAACGCGAACTACGATCCAAACCGCCGGTGGATCGACAAGATGGCGAACCACGGGTCGCGCATCCGTCGCCACGTCGCGCGGCAAGGCATCTCGAAGGTCGAAGAGTTCATCGACCACTGCCTCTCGCTCGAGAATCTCATCGACCCGCACTCACCCTTTCGAGGGAGGGCCGCGAAACCGGTCGAGGACGACGAGCTGAAGGCCACGGAAATCCCTCGCCTCAAGGCGAAGGACTACATGGAGCACTTCATCAACCCCGAGGAGTACCTCGAGGAGCAGCGCGTAAAGATTGAGAAGGAGAAAGAGAAGGCGAAGAAGTTCCCCGAGAAATCGGAGCGGGACGTTCTCAAATTCTTGATGGACAACGCGCCTCTCGAACGGTGGGAACGCGACGTTCTCGAGGTGATTCGCGAAGAGGCCTACTACTTCGTTCCGCAGATGCAGACGAAGATCATGAACGAGGGGTGGGCCAGCTATTGGCACTCGCGTTTGATGACGACCAAGGTTCTCGATGCGTCGGAAATCATTGATTACGCCGATCGAAACGCCGGTGTCCTCGCCACGAGCGGCGGGCAGCTGAATCCGTACAAGCTCGGCGTCGAGCTGTTTCGGCATATCGAAGAACGCTGG
>JANXMC010000227.1 GCA_025354825.1 Myxococcales bacterium | reverse complement strand
GCAGGAATCAAAGTCCCCGATGACGTCGTCAGTGCGTTGCGAATCAAGCCGCACAAGTTTCACGGCGACTGGAACTACAACGTTGAAGCGCACTAGACATATGCGCGGGCTTTATTTTCGCGCGGTGCCTAAGCAGACTCGCGCGCAGCACTTTCCCCGTCAGCGAATCTACCCAAGACGAACAAGAACTCAAGGCACCCGGCCGTGACCGACTTCACGCGGGAAGTGATCCGCCCCCGCTTTGGTGGATAGGTTGATTATGCAGCGGTCTCGACCATCGCGGTCTTCATTTCGAATTCGATGGGAGTGACGTAGTCGAGGTGAGAGTGCAGTCGCTCGGGGTTGTAGAAGTTCTCGATGTACTCGCCGATCGAAAATTCAGCCGCGGCGTCGTACGTGAACGTTCCGGGTAGCTCGATTCGTCGCCGATCCACTCGATGCAGGCGACGAGTGGAGCGCCGACGTGACGCGCCCTCCACGAACGAAACTCTTCGTAGGCTTCTGCCCCTCGTCGCTACCAAACGGCGCATCCTCGTCGACGCAGCTCCACAAATCGTCCGCCATCAGCTCACGAGCTCGCGGATGTCGGTGAGAGACCTCGTTCCATGGGTCGTGATGGTCGGTCATCCGCGCCATCTTCGTCGCGACCGGCCGTCCAACTCGCGGACGCTTCAGGTCTGCTGGTAGCTCGTGCCGACCACCGTGCACGCCGCAAAAACGCAGCTTGCGCACTCTGGGCCCGCATTGGCGCCGGGGCGACCCGCTACGCCTTCAAAATCTTGTCGACCGCTGCCCGCAGCCGGTTCGTCGTCGGTTCCGCGCCCGCGCGCGCTAGGACCTCGACGACTTCCACCCACGGCGCCGCCATCTCGAGTGCGGTGCCACCGACGCCGCACCGCGCGTTCGGATCGGCGCGGTGCGCGAGCAGCAGCGCGACCATGTCGGCGCGGTCCTCCCGGGCCGCGGCGAACAGCGGTGTCTCCTTGGTGAATTCGTTTCGTTCGTTTGCGTCGCCCCCGTGCTCGAGGACGAGCCGGACGACTTCGAGGCTACCCGTGCGAACGGCGCGGTGAACGAATCCGGTGGCTCCGCAGCCGCCGGCGAGGAGAACACGAAGCGCATCGGCGTCACCTTTCGCGATGGCTTCAGACACCGTGGTCGGTGGGCTGGCTTCGGTCATCGAGCCACCGAGACGCTCGAGCAATGCTGGGAACGACGCGGCCACCTCCGTCAGCGCGGTCGTGTCGACCGGGAAGCTCTCGTGGTCGACGAAGGTGACGACCCCGGCATGTGGTCCGACGAGGTCGATCGCGAAGTAGTTTCCGATGGGTCCGAGCCGATGGCCAAATGTGAGGATGGGAGTGCCCACGCAAGGGCCTCGCGCATGGCATCCAAGCGAAAATACTTCGGTCCGCTGTGCAGGCCGAAGAGCTGCTCCACGCACGTGCCGCCCACGACCTCGTCGAATTCCACCATGTCGAGCGCTTCGGCGCCGTTGCACTCGACGAGGAACCTTCGATAGCCCGCCGGCAGCGGAGCAGACAGTTGCTCTTCCAAGGCAGTCAGTCGAGATGGCTCGAGAGCGCCGTACGGCTTGCGTCGAATGGCCATCGCTGCATGAGCCTACCGTTTCCGGTCAAAGCCCACTCGATCACCAGCGCATCCAGCCTCGCCGACTACGTCCGCGTCCCGCAATGCGTACAAAACGCATTGCCCTCGACCACCGGTGCGCCACACCCCGTACAGCACACCGTGACCTCGACGGACGTGGCCCCCCCGCCGCCGCTGCCGACGCGCACCAGCACCACCGAGACGTTGTCGTGTCCCCCCGCGGCCTTGGCGAGGGTGACGAGCAGTTCGCTCGCGCGGCCGAGGTCGTCGTGGCGCAGGGTGGCTTCGGCGATGGCGCGGTCGTCGATTTCGCCGTGGAGACCGTCCGAGCAGAGGAGGAGCACGTCTCCCTCTTCGAGCTCGATGCGCTGGGCGTCGACCTGGACGATTGGCCGTTGGCCGAGGGCGCGCGTGATCATGTTCTTCGGCAACATGGCGAGCTCGGCGGCAGTGAGGTTCGGGTCGATGCGCAGCGCCTCGCCGACGATCGAGTGATCGTTCGTCAGCTGCGTGATCACGCCGTGCCGGAGGCGATAGCAGCGGCTGTCGCCCACGTGCGCGAGGGTGGCTCCGGCGTCGTCGACGTGGAGCGCGACGATCGTCGAGCCCATGCCTTTGTGCTCGGGATG
Organism: Myxococcales bacterium; assembly: GCA_025354825.1. Taxonomy (GTDB): domain Bacteria; phylum Myxococcota_A; class Polyangia; order Polyangiales; family Polyangiaceae; genus JANXMC01. The sequence goes on along the minus strand of JANXMC010000227.1, from coordinate 5,850 downwards.
CCCGGCCGAGGCTTCCACGAGATCGCGGTTCGCCTTGCGCACGGCGTACACGAGCCGTGAGCACGCCGGCGGCAGACCTGCGTCTTCAGGCGCGGCGGGCGGCATCCACTGGCGGCGCGTGGCGCGGAAGAAATTGTGCATCGACGTCGCCACCATCGCGCTCGCCACGTTTCCGGTGGCGTGGCCGCCCATCCCGTCGGCGACGAGGAAGAGGCCGAGATCGGGGGCGATGAGCAGGCGATCTTCGTTGGCGTTGCGGACGAGTCCGGTGTCGCTTCTTCCGGCGGCGTCCAGGCGTGGGTTCTCCGTTCCTGTCATGCTGTACCGAGGCATCTTCGCACACGGCAGGCGCAACGCGCGAGCGTCGCGGGCGACCACCCTGCAAGTGAACCAAGTCGTCAGCAAGGCCGTGGTGTGCAGACGTACGTACCGCTCGCATCGCAGCTGCAGGACACTCCGCCGCATCCGCCGGTCGCGCACCCCGTGCCCGGCGAACAGAGCTGACCGGCGACGCAGCTCGACGTTCGGCATCGGCCGGCTCCGCCTCCGCTCGGCAGCACGCAGTCGAGTGCGAGCTTGGTCGGATCGCCGATTATCTGTCCGTCGTCGGCCATGGAGCGTCCGGCGCAGCCGCAACCAGGAAAGTGGGCGTCCCATGGCGCTTCGCAGGCGCTGAACGCGGCGACGGCGCTGGTGGCGAGGCCCATGTAGATAGTGGTGCCGCAGCAGTCCGTCTGGTGCTTCGCGATCGTACAATCGGCGCGCGTCGTACATGCGCGCATCGAATCAGGAACGGCGCCCGTGGTCGGATCGAAGCACGTCGTCGCTGCGTCGACCGTGGCTTCGTCGACGCGGGTGTCCGTCGTGGCGCCGTCGGCTCCCCCGTCGGTGACGCTCGTGTCGGCGCCGCCGCTCGTCGCGACGGATCCACCGCAACCAAGCAGAGTGGCTGCCAAGTAGCCAAGCACCATCTTCGTGAAGCTGAAGTGAGTCATCGAGGCACCCCGCCATCGAGTTGAGCACATCGCGTGCCCGGCCACGATTCGCCGGGGCGGCCCCCGTGAAAGGGCGGGAGGCGCAGGCAGTCGACGCGAGGATCACGAACGTGAAAACGAAACGCATGCGTCATCGCAATGATTCAAGTCGTGATGACCCCGCGGGGAGATCATCGATGGATCGAGGCGCTCCAGTATCGATTGCGCTCGGCGCATGCCCGGCACTATGAAGGCCACATGAACCACGCCCGCGACGACGCCGAAGTGCAGACCGACTGCCCGATCTGTCTCGAGACCCTCCAGGAGGGACGACTCGTTGCCCATGTCTACTCGACCGGCTCGCACCTCTTCCACGCGCCGTGCCTCTGGCGGTACATCCAAGGCATCCGCCTAGGCTCTGAAACGCCGTGCCCGATGTGTCGGCAGCCGATGGGATACAGCTGCTACGAAGGCGCGAAGTTCTTCGGCCAGTGAGCTCACCGTCGCGTTCGGCGCAGGGACCGCCTGCGTCGGAGGCGACGATCGAGCGCTCCGAGAGCGCGCTCGGAGCGACGCCGAGCACGGCGAGCGAGCGGCTCTGCCGACGCGCGCTCGATGCGCCGCAGGTGATCGCCCGACCCAATGGTTTGCACCCGACACCCACGAGCGCACCTGGTGCCTTCGTGGACATCTGCAAGGGCATGTCTATCTACTGAGCGCCACGACGTTGCATGAGCAGGCGAGTTTCGTGCGGAGCCGGCGTACGATGGGCCCATGAAAGCGGCGGTTCGCGAAGACTGCACCCGAGGATCGAGTCACCACGCGCGAGCCTTTGCGTGGCCTGCGTGGGTCGTGTCGTCCCTGCTTTCCGGTTGCGCACGGGAGACGCCGCCGAAGCCATCGCTTCACGCGTCGCCGACCGCGGCGTCGGTCTCAGCGGTCTCAGCAGTCTCGTCGGCCTCCTCGTGCGGAGACGGTGACCTCTCGCCGATGGAGGCGAGCCATCCGGATCAAGTCGTGCCCGAGCCGAAGGCACCGACCTTCGAGTGCATCTTCGGCAGCGAGGTACGTTGCAATCCACCCTCGCCGACCACCGCAGCATGGCAAATGGATCCGTTCAGCCAGTGCCCACGCGAGGTCGCGCGGTGGAGCCAGGATCTCTCCGGCCTGCCTCCGCAATTCAGTCGTCGCGAGACACGGAGCGAGCGACTCTCGCGTCAGGGAACGGGCTGCGGACCGACGCCGTCGAGTGGCGATTGCTGCTACGTGCAGTTCTCCGCCCATACGTGTCGTTGAGCGTCGAGAGGCGACGGCGGGTCAGCGACGCGACGACCGTGCTGGCCTGGCCACCTGGACGCGTTTACGCTTTCCACATGGCCAGCGATCCGGCGGCGCGCGCTCCGGCGACCTATGCGGAATACGTCGGGCTCGAGCGTACCTCGGGTTCGAAGCACGAATTCGTGCGAGGAGAGCTCTTCGCCATGGCTGGCGGACGGCGCGCGCACAATCTCGTCGCGGGCAACGTGACGCGCCTGCTCGGCAACGCTCTGCTCGGCCGCCCATGTCTCGTCTTCAACTCGGACATGCGGGTGCGAACGGGTGACGGCGTCGGCACCTATCCCGACGCGTCGGCGCTCTGCGGCAAACCGACCTTTTCGGATTCGACCGAAGACGAGCTCCTCAACCCATCGGTGATCGTCGAAGTGCTTTCCGAGTCGACCGAGCGCTACGATCGTGGTGACAAGTTCGAGCACTATCGCTCGATCGCGAGCTTCGACACATACGTCCTCGTCTCTTCGTCGCGATCGCACGTCGAGGTCTTTTCGAGAGGGGCCGACGGCGCTTGGTCGTTTCGTGAATTCGGGAGCGGACAGGTCATCTCGTTGGGGTCGATAGGGGTCGAGCTCACGGTGGACGAGTTGTATTCGAAAGTCTTCGGAGAACTGCCGTGAGCCAATCCGTCGAGTCGGCCTTCAGGGCGGCCAGAGCAGCTGCTCGATGAGCCCGTCGTCGAGGTGGCGGGCGCAGCCGAGGAACTCCACCGATTCGCGGATGTGCAACTGACATCGCATCATGGTGGCCTTCCGAAGGCGGCCGACCGGGTTGTCGTCGAATTGTCGATTGACCGTCTCGACTGCCTCGACGCAGTACGCGCCGAGCACGTCCGGCGCGCCCGGGCGGGACAGACATTGCAAATGATCACAGACCTCCTGTGCGGTCGGCGTTTGGCGGATGCGTATCGCCCAGACGAGCGCGATGAGCAGCGGCACGCTGAGGACGACGCAGGAGATCATCAGCCACATCGCGCGTCGGGACATCGCTGAACGATGCCTCGGTTCGAAGGGCGAGCCCAGCAGCCGATCCCGAGGGATGAACGGCGGTCGCCGACTATCGATAGGGCGTCTGTCCGCTGTGGGTGCGCGCTCGTCGGATGGAGGCGATCGAGCCATGCACGCAGACGAGGCCGGCGCGGGCCATCCTGATCAGCGCCAGGTAGACGCCGAAACAGAGCGTCACTGCGAGCGCCACTAAGGTCACGTTCACGAGCAAGGGGAGGAACTCGGAAATCTCGACCGCCTCGCCCTTCGGGTTCCAGCAGAAAGTGTGGCTACTCTGGCTCCCTTCGCCGTCGTACCACTGCTTGACGTCGGTCGAGCCGTCGCAGGTGCTGCAGATTCGTCGGCAAAGAAGCCGGCCGGCGACGAGCGATTCACCAAGCTGCGGCTCCACGAACTCGGTCAACGCAAAGCCTGTGCACGATGATCCGACGGTGAGAGCGCCGGCAAAGGCGAACGCCACGGCCCGCGGGATCCGCGTGAACGAACGAAGCTTCCGGGCGCGGGCACGCAGCTTGGTGAGTCGCATGCGCGACGCGATCGCGTCGTCGGGTGATGCGGTCGGTTCCAAGCTCGCGACTTCCCGCGGCCAAGGCTGCGAAGCAACAAGCCACTACCCAAGCGCTCCCTTGAACAGCTCGATCAGCTCCGCCCACGCCTTCTCCGCCGCGACCGCGTCATACACGTGCGAATCCGGCGGACACCAACCATGCATCGCGCCGTCGTACACCTCGACGTTCGCCGCGAGCGACGCCTTCGCGAACTCGGCCTTGAGCGTGTCTTTCGCCTCCGGCTGCTTCTTGTCGTCGTTGCCGGCGATGGCGATCAGGAAGCGCGCCTTCATCTTCGGAATCAGTAGATGTGGACTGTCGGGCTTGTCGGTCACGAGGCCGCCGCCGTGGAAGGTCGCCGCGGCGCCGATGCGATCGGGCACGCTCGCCGCCGTGCGGAAGACGAGCGGGCCGCCCATGCAGTAGCCGATGGTCCCCATCTTTCGCGCCTTGTCGACGGACGACTGCCCATCGAGCCACGCGGTCAATGCCTTCGCGTCGGTGAACTCGGTCTCGGGCGTGAGCGAGTGGGCGAGCGCCATCAACGCTTCACGCGTGGCTGCGTCTTCGAAGTTCGCGTTCGGAGACGACGTCGGTGCTTTCTGCGTTCGATAGAAGGGGTTCACCACCAACGCTGCATAGCCCGCTTCGGCGAGGCGCTTGCCCATCTGACGGAAGGTTGGGCGCAGTCCGAAGATGTCGGGCCAAACGAGGACGGCAGGCGCGGGGCCCGTCGCGGGGTGCACGAAGTAGGCGTCGCAGGCGCCGTCGGGCGTGGTGATGGTCACCTCGGATTCGGTCGGCGGACCGTCTGTTGCGCTGCTCGAGGCCGCGCCGAGCACTCCGGGGGTCGTCGCCGGTGTCGGCGATTTGCAGCCGGTGGCGAGGATCGACGCGAGGCCTGCGCCGAGGGACAAGCTGCCGAAGCCGCGTCGTGAGAGGAGCTGGGAGCGGAGGCGGTAGGAGACCATGTCGTCGAAGGAATCGCCGTCGCACATGGGGTGGGATTGAAGCGTTGGGCGGTGGGTATGACAAGTGAAGTTGGGCGAAGGGTCGTGATCGCTTCTCTGTGCACTGGGACCGAGTCGTGATGTACGCAAGGCTGATGAAAGTGATGGAGCATCCCGTGTTCGGCGGCGCGGAGGTCGATCCCGCGAAGGGCATCTCGTGGCAGAAGTCGGTTCGGCTGTCGGTTCACGACGTCACCGTCCGCATGACGCTGTCGGATCCGGCCCAGGCGACGGTCCAAGCACTGGACGTGGTGGCTCCCTTCGTCATCGGCATCGCCCGCTTCGACGCAGCTGCACGTGATGGCCTGAGAAGGGAACATGAGACGGAGACCGACTCGAACGTCTCGCTGTATCGCGAGCACCATCTCGAAGAGCTGAGCCGAGACCAAGTCGCTGCGATTTTCGGCGCGCCGAAGGAGTCGGTGGATGTCGCGTCGTTCCTCTCGGCCATGCACCTCGTGCAGGTTCATTTGTACCCTGCCAAGGACGACGGATGCGCCGTCTTCGATTACACGATCAGCCAGGAAGCAACGCAGTATCTGCTGGTCGTGTCCTTCGACCGTCGGGGCGAAATTACGTCGATCGAAATGGAGAGTTGATCGTCGCGAAAGGTCGGTGCAGACGCGCTTCGGCTGGACGAAGAGCAATTGAGTCGTGCCGAAGTTCGTAGCGCGGTGGCTCGATCAATTCCTCGATCCCGACGACGCGCGGCGCGCCGCTCGGCGACCGTGATTCGGCGGTTCAGAAGGCGGCGGCGATTGCTTTGCGGCAGGGGACATTCGGTCCGGCGATTCGTCGCGAGCTTCGTCGACTCGCGGTGGAGCATCCCGAGCCGGCCGTGCGTGCGCAATTGAAGCTCGCGGTTCGGCGTCGAGCGATGCGAAGGCACTAGCGATGCGGGGAGCGCCTCCGCATCGGCGCATGTACACTGTCGCCATGCGTCGCCTGCTGGTCGTTTCGCTCGCGCTCGCGTGCGTCG
>JANXMC010000220.1 GCA_025354825.1 Myxococcales bacterium | reverse complement strand
TTTCCGGAGCCGCGCTTCGCCGTCCACGATCTCGAACGTTACTTCGGTATTCGGGAGGAGTCCGAGCTCGTCACGGATCTCTTGGGGAATCGTAACCTGACCCTTCGTGGTTATGCGCATTGGCAAGTAATACCACGGCGGGTAATACTCGCCAACGCCCCGTGACGCGACCATCCGTCCCTTGAACTTATGTGCGCCGCCGACGGCGACGCCGCCTCTCCGTTCCTGACGTCCTGGGCCCATCTCCCCGCCAAGCGCGTGCCGTCGGCGCCCGCCGCTGATTTCCGCGTTCCGTCCGTGATGGGTCAATCTGGCCCAAGGTTCGAGAATTTCCCTTTCTCGAACCTTGAACCTCAGCCAAATAGCGCTTCTGACGCAGCTCGAAGAGGACGTCACCCTTCGCCCCAAGTGGCGGCGCGCGCTTGCGCACGACGCCGTTACGAACGTGTGAATGTCCCCGCGTTTGCGTGCGAACGCTCGCTCGCTTGCTAGCGTCAGGCCCCATTTGAAGCACCTCGGAAAAACCATCTTCCTCTCCTTGGCCATGGGCCTAGTCGCTTGCGCGAACGGCATCGGCCCCGCCGACGCGCCCGATGCGGAGCGCGACGGCGCGGTGGCTGACCCGGCTACCCCGCACGATGACGCTTCGGGCGAGGGTGCTCTCCGTCCAACGACGTCCGACGCGGGCGCCGCGTACGACGCCGCGTTGCGAGATGGAGAGCCTCGCGATAGCGCCGGCAGCGCCGATGCGACGCTGACGCCGGATTCATCGACCGCCTACGACGCGTCCACCCGCGACAGCGGCGTGCTCGTCGACAGCGGCGCTTCAGACAGTTCGACCCCCACGTGCGCGGCGCACGGGTTCTCGGGGGTGCTCGCGACGTTCGATCTGGTGGGGCAGCCCGGCAACGAAGACGTCGCGCCGGCGACGTCGGTGGCCGCGGGCGTCCGCGTGGGGTCGCTCTCGCGGAGCACGGCGCTAAACGCGAGCGCCGCCACGGGGTCCATCAGCTCCACAAATTGGGGTATGGGCCAGAGCGCAGACCCAAATACGTACTACGCGCTCGTTATCACCCCCACGTCCGGGTGCTCTATCGACGCCACCTCTCTCGCGCTTGACATGCGAAGCTCGAATGCAGGGCCCGAGTCCATCGAGGTCGCGACGAACGCGGACGGCTTCGCCCGTCACTTCGGAACGTTTGGCGGAACCGGGACGACGACCGTCGCCTTTCCACGCGTTGGTGGAGCGGGCCCGCTGGAAATTCGAATTTACGGATACGGCGCATCGAGCAGCGTGGGGACGCTTCGCATCCAGAACGTGCCGATCCTATCGGGGGAGATCCGCTGACGACCATGCAGCGTGCCAGACGAACTCGCTGAGGCCCGTCTCGACGGCGTTGTGACGGCGTCGTCAATCGCGCGGTTCGCTGCCCGAGTCCTGCGCAATGCGATCCCCAAGCGTCGGTTGTTCTCACGCCGGCGGACGGGATTCCCTCGCAGATCTGGTGTCATCGTTTGGAAGCGTTCGCGCAACATTTCCTCACATGGCTGCCATCAAGACTTTTCGAGAACGAGCGCGTGACTCGTTCTGGCTACGGCTAACCGTGCTCCGGCTTCAAGGAGATCAGCATGCAGCTCTCGTTCAAGGCGCGTTTCGCGCTTCTCGGCGCGGCCGTCGTCGCAAGCGCCGTGGTCGTATCTTGCTCTTCCGATGACTCGACGGGCGGGCCGCCCGACGCATCGACCCCTTCCGATGCCGCGCCGTCCGCCGACGCTCACGGCGATTCGCCGAGCGCTGTGGATGGCGGCGTCCTCGTCGAGGCAAGCACGCCGCGGCCGGATACAGGCGCGCCCGACGCCGGAGACGCCGGGGCCGACGGATCGTCCACGACATGCGCAACGGGCGTCACGTCCGGGGCGACCGCGAAGAACGTCATCTTCTTTCTCGGCGATGGGATGGGCATCCCCGTGCTCTCCGCGGCGCGCATCTACGCGGTGGGCGAAGAGGGGTCGCTCACGATCGACACGTTGCCGGAGACGGGCTTCGTCCGCACGTACTCGATGGACTACCAAGTCACCGACAGCGCCCCGTCGATGAGCGCGTACATGACGGGCGTCAAAATGCGCCAGGACGTCATCGCGATGAGCGACGATACGGTCGCCGACCAAGCAAAGTGCGTCGGGACGTCCGGCTACAAATCGGACGCGGGCGTCAGCGTGAACGGAATGCCCGTCACGACGATCCTCGAGCTGTTCAAGAAGGCCGGACGCGGAACGGGCGTCGTCACGACAACCCGCGTGACCCACGCGACGCCCGCGGCGACCTATTCCCACGTCTGTCAGCGTGACCTCGAAGGAGACATCGCCCGGCAAGCCGTGCCCGGTGACACCAGCTTCAACGTCGCGCTCGGCGACGGCGTGGACGTCATGTTGGGCGGCGGCCGGAAGTTCTTCGACAAGACGAAGCGCGCAGATGGAGTCGACCTCTTGGGCGGACTCGCTGCGCACGGGTATGTTGTCGCGCAGAACGCGACCGACCTCACGGCCTTCGACGCCGCGTCGGGCAAGAAGCTGTTCGGCGTCTTCAACGATAGCCATTTGAGCTACGAGGTCGACCGCGTCCTTCAGAGCCCGACCGTCGAACCGAGCCTCGCGGCAATGACCACGAAGGCGCTCGACGTGCTCTCCCACAACCCGAAGGGGTTCTTCTTGATGGTCGAGGGAGGTCGCATCGATCATGCACTCCACGAAACCCACGCCCGGCGCGCGCTCGAGGAGACCGTCGCCTTCGACGAAGCGATTAAGGCGACGCTCGCGAAGGTCGATCTCACCAAAACGCTCGTCATCGTCACGGCCGACCACGATCACACGATGATCCACAACGGGTACGCCCGTCGCGTGGGCAAGACGACGCCTGCCAACGCGGGGATCCTCGGCCTCGTGCACGACTACGACTACAGGGGCGACGGCGGAGCGCCGCTCACGCTCGACAAGGACGGCGTGCCCTACACGATCTTGGGCTTTACGAATGGTCCGAACCGCGTGTCGGGCAAGCGCCTCGCGACGGGCTCGCCGAACCTCGACACGAATGCTCCCGCGCAGGCGCTCGACGAGACGCTGACGTCGGGCGTGAACTACCGCCAGGAGGCGACGTTCCGGATGATGCCCGACAGCGAGACGCACGGCGGTACGGACGTGTCGATCTGGTCGACTGGAACGTCGTCGGAGCAGGTGCACGGATTCGTGACGAACACGGAAGTCTTCAACATGCTCCGCTGCGGCGCGGGCCTCTAATCGAAGGAATCACGACGATGAGAACCCGACTGACCGCGACGCTTGCCCTTCTCGCAACGCTCGCGCTCCCTGGTGCGGCACACGCGAGCGGCGACGCAAAAAACGTCATCTTCTTCTTGGGCGACGGCATGGGCCCGACGACCGTCACCGCAGCTCGCATCTTCAAGGCGGGCGAGACGGGCAAGCTGACGATGGAGACGCTCCCGCGCACCGCGCGTGTGAAGACGTTCTCGAACAACGCGCAGACGACCGATAGCGCGCCCTCGATGAGCGCGTACATGACCGGCGTGAAGATGAACAACGACGTGCTGTCGATGTCGACCGACACGCTTCACCTGCCCGCGTGCGATACGACGAACGGGCACGCCGTGCCGACGCTACTCGAGCTCGCAAAGGCAGCAGGCAAGTCCGTCGGCGCCGTGACGACCACGGAGCTCACGCACGCCACGCCCGCCGCGACCTACTCTCATATGTGCAACCGCGACCTCGCGCGCCAGATCGCCGTTCAGGCAGTCCCCGGAGGCGCCGGTTACAACACCGCGCTCGGCACGGGGGTCGACGTTCTCATGGGCGGCTCCCAAGCCCATTGGCTTCCGCAAGCCGACCCGTCGACGGACAAGCGCGATCTCTTCGCGGAGCTCACCGCACTTGGGTACACGGTGGCGAGGTCGAAGACGGATTTCGATGCCGTCAACGCCGCCACCACGACGAAGCTCTTTGGCATCTTCAGCGTCAAGGGGCACCTCGACTACGAGCTCGATCGTCGCGCAGCAGTGACCCCGACGCAGCCGAGCCTTGCCGAGATGACGACGAAGGCCATCGACGTGCTTCAGCATGTGAGCCAACAGAGCGGCGGCAAAGGGTTCTTCCTCATGGTCGAGGGCGGACGCATCGACCACGCGCTTCACGCCACGAACGCCAAGCGCGCGCTCGTTGACGCCGTCGCCTTCGACGACGCGATCAAAGCCGCCCTGGGCAAAGTCGATCTCAACGACACACTCGTCGTTGTCACCGCCGACCACGACCACACAATGGCGATCAACGGCTACGGCCGCGTGACCGGGCCCACGACCGCACAGGAGCCAGGCATTCTCGGGACGGTGAAAACACCGAACGGCGCCTACGTCCTCGACGCCGATGGCCAGCCCTACACCATCCTCGCCTTCGGCAACGGTTTCCGCCGCCCGGACGTCCGTGGCATCGATGACCTCAAGGCGCTCGTCGAATCTAAGCCAGGCTCGCCGGTCGTCGCCGCGGGCAATGTTTTCACGCTCGACCCCGCCAACAGCACGGCGGCGGACAACTACTACCAAGTTGCGGGTGTGGGAACCACGGGTGCGGGAAGCGAGACCCACGGCGGCTCGGACGTCATGCTGATGGCGGGAGGCGCAGGGTCGCAGCGCTTCAAAGGGACGCTCGACAACACGAAGGTGTTCGAGCTCGTCAAAGCCGCCCTGGGTCTGTGATGCGAATCACTCCGCTTCTCTTCGGACTGGTGGCCGTCGGCTGCACGCGCGGCCACGCGTCGACGTCATCCGCACCCTCGCCTCTCTGCGCCACGGCGCGCTGTGGGGTGTACCGCCCCTCTATACGCTCCATGCGTAGAGGGGCCAATTCGTCTCACGCCTACGCCCGCGCGTGAACGTGTTCAACAACCACCTGCGGCTGGGAGGCAACGACCTCCTGCCGCAGGATCAAGCGTGCGGTCGCCTCGGGGGCATCCCAATGGGGGAAGTGTCCGCAGTGCTCGAACCACTGCAGCTTCGCATCGGGGAACATCGCCTCCGCCCGCGCGGCTTGTCGTGGCAAGCAGACCCGGTCGTGTCGGCCCCACCCGATGAAAAGCGGCGCGCGGATCGATCCGCGCGGTGCGCCCTCCTGCGTCCGACCGTAAGCGAGCTCGTGCAGCAGCTCGTCGAAGACCGGTGACGCTGCGTAGGTGCGCATCTCATCGAGCACGACGCTCGGTGCGAGGCGCCACGGCCGTGCGGAAAACTGCGCGAGGAGCAACGTTCGACCGATCCGGCTCGACGCGATCGCAGGCATCAATGGCTGCAGGGCGCGCACCGCCCGGATCGATGCCCAGATCGACCCGAAGAAGACGTGACGCTCCCACCCGTGCCAGAATCCACCTGGGTCGAGGGCGACGACCGTTCCGAGCACACCACCACGGCGCGCGAGCTCGAGCACCAAGCGCGCCCCCATCGAGCTCCCCACCGTGTCGATCCCTTCGAGCTGGTGCTCACGCAGGAAAGCGGTCAGCGCGTCCGCGAGCGTGTAGACGGACGTACGGCCTGCGAGCGGTGGAGTGTCGCCGTGGCCGGGGAGATCCACGGCGATCACATCACGCTCCGCCGCGAGTCGATCGAGGATCGGCGCCCATGAGCGCCAGCTGCCCCCGAGGCCATGGACGAGCAGCAAAGGTCGCCCACGTCCACGTCGAATGAATTTCATCGCGTATTCCTCCGCGATGTACACTTGCAAGCCGTGCGCCTGTGGCGTGGCGAGCCACAGAGAGTGCTTGCTCGGCTGTACGCGACCTCATCGTGGCGCCGATGAAGGAGAGGCCCGCGCCTCGGCGGGGTGCGCTCGACTCGTCGCGGTCGCGCGGGTGTTTGGAGCGCATGGGCTGAAGGCGCGGCTGGCGCCCCCCGCCGACAGCGCCCAGCGTCTCGAGTGGTGGAACTTCGCGCGGGCACATTCTCGAAGGCACCGGGTTCGCCGACCGCAGCCCTGTCTTCCTGGCAACGTCGGGGAGTCACCGGCTTGAGCGACGGGCCTCGTGGACGAAGAATCCATGCCTTCCGCACGCCGTCTTGTTCCAGGCGGGGGTGGCCGCGTCGAGGTGTGCCGCGACGAGCGCGCCAATCTGGTAGTGGAAGTCACCCGTGGTCCGGTCGCGCCCATCCACCTTCGTCATGCTGCAGCCCTCGAAGGCGCGATCGTACCCACGCGCCGTGAAGATGCGGACGGGCGGGGCTGGTCTAGGCGCACGCCTCCGGTGCCCTGGTGGACGCGTAGCGCGCGACGACCGCGAGCAACGCTTCGCGCGAAAGAGGCTTGCGCAGAATGCTGCGCGCGCCGGGGGCCCGTGCGTCGTTCTGGGCGGTGACCATCACCACGGGCATCGCAGCGAGTCGGCTGTCGACGGCGAGGGCCTCAAGCAACTCCGTCCCGGACATGGTGGGCATCATCATGTCGAGGAGCACCAAACACGGTAGCTCGCGCATCGCGAGGATTTGGTCGAGCGCAACACGGCCATTTTCAGCCTCGTCGACCGTGTAGCCTTCGTCGCGCAGGATCTCGATCACGATGGCGCGGATGTCCTCGTCGTCATCAACGACCAGGATGGTGGCGGAGCTTCGCATGAGGGCACACTCCATCAACGAGCGTGCCTCGTAACACCAAACTCCGCCAGAGCGCCGCGCTGGGATCTCGCACGGCGATCGGTCATCGGCCGTGCCGCAGCGAGCTCATGCGATATGCGTTGGCGCGCGAAGTAGGCTTTCAGCCGCCCGAAGGACGACGCGACACGTAGTCCGCGACGAGACGAACGAGAGCTCCGGGTTCCAACGGCTTCATCACCACGTCGTTGCGCGTGGTGCGGAAAAACTCTTCTGCTCGCGGAGTAAAGGCGCCGCCGGTCACGAAGACGACGTTGGGCGCAAGCGCAGGATGTTGGTCGAGAACGCGGTCGAGAAAATCCATTCCCGTAAGGCCCGGCATCATCAAGTCGCAGAGCACGACATCGAACGAACGCCCTTTTCCGAGGCAAGCGAGCGCCGCTCGTGCGTCCGTGAACACCGCCACATCGTGGTCCCGACGAAGGAGCCGCTCCACCACGCGACCGATCGAGGGCTCGTCATCGATGATGAGCACGCGGCCGCGTCGGGACGGTGCAGGCGCGACCTCGAGGGCGAGCGGTGGCAAAGAGGGGAGGCTCGCCGCGGGCAGCGTGACCCGGAAGACGGCGCCGCCTCCTGCGACATTCTCCGTCGCGAGCTCGCCGCCGAACGCGCAGACGATGGAATGCGTGATGGCGAGCCCCATCCCCATCCCGCGACCTACGGCCTTCGTCGTGAAGAAGGGGTCGAAGATTCGCATCTCGAGGCCCGCAGGGACGCCAGGCCCTGCATCCCGGAACTCGGCGACGGCATGGCCCGCGTCGTCCGTGTACGTCGCGACGACGATCTCCTTCGACTCCGCGCTTCCTTCGCCCGTCGCCTCCGCGGCGTTGATGAGGAGGTTCACAAAGGCTTGCGCCAACCGACCCTCATTCGCTTGGACATCCGGTGCGCCGCGGTGGTCGACGCGGAGCGTGGCGTGGTGTCGAACGATGTTCGAGGTCATGCGTATGGCGCGGTCTACGACGTCGCGGAGCACGAGCGTCGACACCTTCACGACGCCGGCTCCCCCAAAGAGTTGAATGTCGGCGACGATGTGATGCACGCGAAGTCCACCCAACTTGGCGTCCCGAAGCCCTTCGAGGAACTCGTCGATCGCCTCGGTGGCTGCACCGGCTTCGGGCGTCTGAACGCCACAAAGAACGTCGCGTACGCGGGGGAGCCCCGCGAGCACGAGGTCGATATTGGCGAGCACGTAGGTCAGGGGGTTGTTGATTTCGTGGGCCATGCCTGCGGACAGTGTGCCCAAGGCCGCAAGCCGCTCGGAGTGCGCGACGGTCGCCTCGAACGTGCGTCGTTCGGTCACGTCGCGGAAGACGAGGAGGGCGAAGCTCCCGCTCGCGCTCTCGGAGATGCTGGTTCCGCTGAACACCACCCGTCGCGTCGGACGGCCCGCGCACGCGAGGAGCATCTCGACGTCCGTGAACGCCTCGCCCCGTAGGGCGCGCGAAACAGGGTGCTCGGCGAGGGCGACCAGCGAAGCGTCCAGGTGGCGGAAGTCGACCGCCACGAGGTCAGCGAGTGTCGTCTCTGTCTCCCTCTGCTCAAGCCCCGCGATGCGGCGCCCGGCGTTGTTCAACATCGTCAAGCGCCCGGAGCTATCGACGATGACGACGCCCTCGCTGAGCGCCTCGAGCAGCGCGTGCAGCCGTTCGCGCTCCCGGTCGGCAGCGTCCGCGGCCTCCTGCTCGTGGAGGCTTGCGAGGACGAGGCGCCCATTGACGGCCCGAAGCTCGTCAGCGAGCTCTTGCAGCGCCCGAGATGGGAGGTCCTCATTCGAGGCGCTCGGCATGCTGGCTCCCTCCACGAATGCCTCTCCCCGCGTCCTCGGCATCCTAGTCGGGCAGCCCGGAGCTACGTCGGTTCGCCCAACCGCCGCGGGTTCACCGATGAAAGCATCTCCGCCTCGTCAAGGGCAGGCTCCCGCGGCAGGCGCAGCGTGAACGTGGTCACGCCCTCGGCACTTCGGACCTCTAGGACCCCGTCGTGCGCGCGCGTGATCTCACGCGAGATGTAGAGACCTAGGCCGAGATTGCCGTTCTTCGACCGCCGGAGAACGTCGCCGCGGCGAAAGGGTTCAAAGATGTAGGGTAAGACTTCCGGGGGGATAGGCGGTCCCTCGTTGGAAATCGTGACGAGGACTTCAGAGCCGTCGCCAAAGACGTGGACCGCGACGCTGCTTCCTTCACGCGCGTGCTCGATGGCGTTGCCCGCGATGTTCGCAATGACTTCCGCCAGGCGCTCCGGGTCCCACGTGCCGGTCACATCGCCCTCCACCGAGCAATGCACGGAGGCCGAGCGACCGACGGCAAGCTCCGCACAAATCGTCTGACAGACGTCCCCCAAATCAGTGCTCGGCCGGCGGCGTAGGAGCAGCCCGTCCCCAAGCCGTGCGCGCGCGAAGTCGTAGAGCTGCTCGACCATGCCGTCGATTCGTTTTGATGTACGGGCGACGCGCTGAACGACGGGGATATCGTCGCGCACGAGACTGCCCCGACGCAGCAAGAGGTGCGCGCTCATCGAGATAACCGCGACGGGGGTCCTCAAGTCGTGGGCGACCATTCCCATGAACCGTTCTCTCAGCACGGCGGTCTCGGCCATCGCTTGCTCGCGTTGCTCGAGCACGTCGCACCGCTCGTCCGCGCGCAGGACCGCGAGCACGAGGCGTTCGTTTACTTCGCTCTGGCGCTGAACGAGAGCCTGCAGCGTCTCGTTTCGTCGCCCAAGCTCCACTCCGACTTTGTGACGCATAGGACCTCGTCCCTCGCCAGGGCGACGCACTGACGAACCCTCGCACTTGGAAGACCGCAGGTATCACGAACGGGATGAGTAGCTGCCGAAAGAGGGCTTTCGGCTCCGGAGGGTAACCCGTTTGTTCCTGAAGTCAGATCGCTCGTGAAACTAAACATGGCCGCTCGGTCCATTCGTCACGAACCGAACATGGTCACCAAGGCTCAGCGCGGCCGGGTCGCGGTGGGCCTTCTGCCCGAGACCGCGAGTGACGTCACGTTCTCGGCTCTGCCGTGCCAGTGAGATCATCGGGCGACTCATGCTCGCGGGGTGCACCCGTGAGGAGCCCGTCGTATGCGGTGAATCGCTCCGCCTTCACGGCTAACCCTTTCGCCGTTACGTGATACTCCCGCAAGTCTGCGCTGTGCGGGCTTGAGCGGACCTTGACGACGGACATCACGCGGCGGAGCTCCCCCCGTATCTCGACGTAGCGCTGAATGACCAGAGCGTCCGAGAGGAACGCAATGCCCTGCGGGCTGAACTTCAAGCGCGTGAAATCGTCTTCGAGCTCGACGGTGGAAACGACGGTCACGCCGCTTTCGGTGAGCGCGCCCATCATTCGATAGAGCGACTCCCGAAAATCTTCACGAAAGGTTGGTGCAAGAGCCAACTCGAGGCCGGAGAGGGAGTCGATGACGGCGCGCTTCGCGCCGACGCGCACGACGGCTTCGCGTAGCGCGAAGAGTGTCTCGTCAATGGAGAGGTCAAGCGGTCTCACGTAAAGGATTTGAATCTTGCCCTCCGCGACCATCTGCTTGAACTCCGGCCCGAACGGTGTCGTTTCTAAGTAGGTGTCGGGACGTTTTTCGAAGACGGCGATGATCCCCATTTCGCCGCGCTTCGCGCCGTCGAGAAGGAATTGGTGCGCGAGGACGGTCTTGCCCGAGCCAGAGGGGCCCGCGACGACGACGGAATAGCCCTGCGGCACGCCGCCACCCATCATCGCGTCGAGCTCATGGACACCGGTCGATAGGCGTTCCGGCGGTTCAGCGCTTGGCGCCGCCGGGCGGCTCTCGGGCTTCAGAAGGCGCGGGAAAACGTCGAGGCCGTGCTCCGTGATCCGCGCCGTGTGCAGGCCAGGAATCTGACCCTGGCCTCGCATCTTCATGACGTTGACCTTGCGTACGATCGAGTTGCGGTCGATGGCTTGGGCCAGCCAGATGAGCCCGTCGGCGACTGTGAAGACGGCGTTGTCGGACTCCGCCTCGTCGAACTCCCCGAGCAGAAATGTCGTCGCTTCGGCGTTGGTCAGATGCAGCGCGAGCTCTTGAACGAAGTCTTGGCTCTCATGCTCGCTCTGTCCTTCTGGGCCTCTTCTACGGAACATCGAGCGGAAGGAATCGACCGCCACGAAGCTCGGCCCCGTGTTGTCCACTTCCTCCTGGATGCGCTTAAGGACAGCCTTCAGCCCTCCTCGGTTGGCTTCATCTCCGAGATGGACGAAGCGAATGGCGTCGCCAAGCTTCTCCATGTCGAAGAAGGAATACTGCTGCTGGTAGCGCAGCATCTTAACCGGTGGCTCGCCAATGATGGTGAAGTAGATGGCCTTTCGCTCCGACGTCGCATTGGCAAAGAGGATCTGATTGCCGAGCGTCGTCTTCCCGCAGCCGGGCCCTCCGGCGATGAGGTTGAACGAAAGCTCAGGGATGCCTCCGCCGAGCACGTGGTCGAGGCCGGGAACGCCTGAGGGCAGCTTGCGGATTAGCACCCTGTCGCTCATCACTTCATCTCCTTAGCGGTCGCGGTATCGGCGGGCCGCACGTCGCGTATTAATTTGGCTGTCAAGCGTTCACCGAGGAGGCGTTCCAGGAGCATGATCCAGCTCGCGTACAAGGCAGTCGTGGCCTCAGTCACGTCCTCCACCGAGTTCTCCGCGAGCGCTCGCTCGAGGTAGGCCGGAAGCGGCTCTGCCTCGGGCGTGGGCGTATCTATGGCAATGGCTGCGAGCGCGCTCGAGTGAAGCGCGCCGAGCTTGAGGCTCCGTACGAGGAGCGCGTGGGCGGCCGTCGCACCCATCACGTCGCCCAGGTCGGCGAGAGTGCGCTCGAGGACGCGCCTCGCCGCCGCAGCGTGGCCCGGCCCGGAGTCGCCGGAGGGGGCGTCGCGCCGGAGCACTCGCTGCGCGGCATCGAGGTGGGAAGCGCTGGGTTTCGTCATCGAGAGGCCGGGGTTCTCACCGGGTTATACCCAGCCGCGCGCGAGCGAGGAAGCGGAAGGACACGGGCGTACCGCTTCAGCGTCGTCGCATCTGCGTCGGCCGAGCCTTCTCACTTTGCTCGCCGGTGACGTGCGCAGTTGAGCCATGCGGAGAGACCCAGCACTGACCGTGCCGGTTCAAGGGCACGTTTGCGCGACGCGCGCCTCTCGTCGCGGGGATGGCGCCACGACGTCGCAGTTGAGGCAGGGCTGCGGGTCGTCGAGGGCGCCGACGTCCGCCGATTCTGCACCCCATCGCGCGTGCGTTGGGCAGACCAACGCGCGCGCGATGCGAAGCCTCAGGGCAACGGGCTGTCGTCGAGGCTGCGAAGGAAGGAAACGACGGCCACTCGATCCGTCGCGTCCGTGACGTAGAACGGGTGGGGTACTGCGGCGCCACGCGACGGGTCCAAGAGCTTTGTGAGGGCGAGCGTGGGCGTTGCGTCCCGAACCGAGTCGTCGTGCAGGAACGTGGGCTTGCGCGCCAAGTC
>JANXMC010000204.1 GCA_025354825.1 Myxococcales bacterium | reverse complement strand
GAGATCTCGGAAAAGGTCAGCAGGCGCGATTGGCCGATCTCGCGCGCCGCGTGGCGGACGTGAAGGGCGTGCGCTGGGTGCGCCTCTTTTATCTGTACCCTGAGGCGATCGACGACGCCCTGATCGATCTGCTCGCCAATCACCCGCGGGTGGTCCCCTACGTCGACATGCCGCTACAGCACGCGGCCGACGCGATGCTCAAGCGAATGCGCCGCGGCCACGGAAAAGACCGGCAGAAGCGCGTCGTCGAGCGCCTTCGCAACGCCGTCCCCAACTTGACGTTCCGCACGGCGTTCATCGTTGGCCACCCCGGCGAGACCGACGCCGAGTTCGAAGAGCTCTACTCGTTCGTCGAGTGGGCCCGCTTCGAGCACGTCGGCGTATTTCGGTATTCGGACGAAGAGTCCTGCGCGAGCAACCTGCTCGACGCGAAGGTCTCGCCCCTCGTCGCGTCGAACCGCAACCGCCGCCTCATGGCGCTCCAGCGGCGCATTGCCCGCGAGAAAAACGCGGCGCGCGTGGGGCAAGAGCTCGACGTGCTGGTCGAAGGCGAAAGCGAAGAGCACGAGTTCGTGATGAAGGGGCGCCACGCAGGGCAAGCCCCGGACATCGACGGCCAGGTGTTCCTCTCCGGCGCCGAAGTTCACGCCGGCGAAATCCGCCGCGTACGCATCTCGCAAACCGCCGACTACGATCTCGTCGGCGATGTCATCGACGGCGGCCCGCTCGACGCGAACGGCGCACGTACGGCCACGCCTGCGCCCAAGAAGAAGGTCGCTCTTCGCGTCCTCGGCACGTCGGCCTAAGCCGCCCGCTCAGGCTCAGGGGACGGTCAGCGAGACCGGCGCGCTTCGCGTCGTGCCGGTCTCCTGCGTGATGTCGAGCACGTCGCCCTTCGTCGCGAAGACGTCGGCCTCCCACGAGCCCGTCGCATCGGCCTGGGCGCCGCCCACACGCTTGTCGAGCGCAACGGCCGGGTTGCGGTTGTAAATCACGACGATGGCGTTGGGGTCCGCGCCTCGATCGCTCGTGAGATGAACCGCTCCGTCGGCGCTCGACGACACCGTGGGGAGCAAGGGGGGCGGGAGCGGCAACGTGGGCGCGACGCAGCCGAGCACGACGAAGCCAACGAAGCTCGCCAGTGCGAGCGCCGCCAACGAACGGCGGGTGGTGCGCCTCATGATGCCGCAGACGTAGCATGACGCAGGCCGCGGGCGGCAATGCCCGTGCGTGCGGCGGTCACGCGACGAATACCGCTCCGGAACGGATGGCGCGACGCGCACGGCCTGCCAACCGAGTTGGCCTGCTGCCTCGTCGCGACACACCCCGCGCAGAGTGCGCGATTTCTGGACCGCTTCCTGACAAGCTAGTAACCGACCCGCTCTCGACGACGCTCGCCCGTGATCGAACCGCCGCCCGCCGCCCAGCTCCGCGATCCGCTCTTTCGAGAGCGCAAACGCATTCGCTCGTGGCGCGACCTCCCGTGGCGCCCGGTCCCCTTCATCTTGGTGCTCGGCGCCGCGTTCGCCATCCGACGCGGCGCCGAAGTCGACGTCGCCGCCTCCACGGCGACCGCCGCCCTCGTCGAAGTCCTCCGCGGACGCCAGCTCGAGCTCACCGTGGAAGACGTCACCTGGCTCACCGGCGCGAACGGCGTGGTCGGCTCGCTTGCGTTCCGTGGCCGGGCGCTCGTTCGTGCACGCACGAAGGGCGAGCCGAGCGACCTCTACATCGCCGAAGCGCGACTCTCGCCCGAAGGCGCGCTCCTCGACGTGGGCGCGTGTTGGAACGTCACGCGCACCTCGGGCGTCGACGAAGCGCGCCCTGTGCTACGCGGGAACCTCGCGGCCACGGTCACGAGCGTCGACGGCGTCGCAACGGCTGTGCACACGATCGACCTCACGGGTCGCAAGCCGTCGACCTACGCCGACTTCTCCCGCGTTCAGCGTGCCCAGGTTTGGCTCGGCAACTACCAACAAACGGGTCAGTCCGCCGGCGTCGTCCACGACACGTACACGCTCGATCCCGTCGCCGACGTCGCCACCGTGAGCTTCCGCGACGACGGAATGCTCGCCGTGAAGGCCGACGACCGCAGCGTCGTCATCGACCCGCAGAAGCACGAAGCCATCGACGGCGCAGGCTGGGTGCGCCCCTCGCCCGAGGTGAAGGCGAAGCCCGGCAACGTCGTTACGTGGTCCGTCGATCGCGTGCGATCGATGCCGTGGTTCGGCGAGGAGAGCATGCAGTGGGTAAAGGCCATTGCGTTCACGGGCCTCGATTACGTGATGCGCGCGCGTGCCGAAGTCTTCGGCGACAGCAGCGCCGCCGACGTGCAAGACGCCCTCGGCGGGGTGAACATGGGGCTCTCCGCGCCGACGTACACCGATCCCGAAAGCGGCTGGCCGCCCGCGCAAATGGTGCCGATCGTCACGCCGCCGATGCCCGGCGAGGGGCAGTGGATCGCGCTCGACAAGGACCCGTTCATCACGCAAACGCCGGGCAACCCCGCGGCGTTCGTCACGTCGTTCATCCGCGCCGACAAGCAGCGGCCGCAGACGCGCATCTACGTGACGCTTTGGGATCCGCGGCAGGTGGCGCTCCACATGGAAGCGGGCACAGTCGAACCCGTCAGCGCGACGGGCGAGGCCGGCGCCGGCGTGATTCCCCGCACGCCCGAAGTCGTTCGCGCCGTCGTCGCAGGCTTCAACGGCGGCTTCCAGGCGATGCACGGCGAGTTCGGAATGCAGGCGAACGGCATTCTGTACCTGCCGCCGAAACCCTACGCGGCCACCGTGCTCGAGCTTCGCGACGGGACGTCGGCCTTCGGCTCGTGGCCGAGCACGTCGACCGTTCCCGACGAGGTTCTGAGCTACCGTCAGAACCTCACCGCGCTCATCGAGAACGAAAAGTTCAACCCCTGGGGGCGCACGTGGTGGGGTGGCACGCCAAAAGGGTGGGCCGACAACATCCATACGACGCGCAGCGGCGTCTGCATCACGAAGGACAGCTTCGTCGGCTATTTCTGGGGCGTCGATATTTCCGCCGAGGTATTGGCCAATTCGATGATCGTCGCGCGCTGCACCTACGGCGTGCATCTCGATATGAACCCCGGCCTCGCCGGGTTCGAATTTTACAATGTCCAGCCCGCCGCGGAATATCGAAGTTTGGGGCGGCCGCTTCAATCGGATTGGGAATCCGAAGGGGTATTTCGGGATTTGCCCGAGTTCAAATACCGCGCTCGGCGGATGATTAAGGGGATGCAGCACCAGAACTTCAAGCAGTACATCCACCGCGACGCGCGCGACTTCTTCTACCTCACGCGGCGGCCGCT
>JANXMC010000187.1 GCA_025354825.1 Myxococcales bacterium | reverse complement strand
GCCGAAGGCGACGCGGTCGTGCGTGGGGAGTTGCGCCGGCGGGCAGCAGCTCGATAGGTCGGCCGGCTCGCTCGCGAAACGATTTCGCCATCAAGCGACGCTGACCCCCGCACGCCCCGCCGAGTCCGTCGCCGCCGATGGGCCCCGACGGACACCGCGACGTCCGCGACGTCCGCGGCAGCCGTAGCTTTCGACTGCCTGTCCCCCAATCCTCAGGCTTCGTCGGCCAATCTCCCCTTCCTTTCGCGTCCCGCCCGTTCGGCGCATCGCTGATCGCGATGTCCGTGCGGTCCGCACCGTCCGCGACGACGTCGGCACTCACGGCGCCCAGCCGACCGCGACGTTCGCGTAGGCCGCGGCAGCCGCATCCCTCGTGAACGACGCGTGTTGCTCGTGCGGATCGCGGCGCATCTGGCGAATGAAGCTCGGTTGTGTGCACTCGCTGCCGCGCCCCGCCGCGTTGTCCGCGTTGTCCGCGGTGTCCGCCCGATGGCCATGGCGCGACGGCGGACGGTCACCGAGGTCGCCGGGGCCCGGTGAGCGCCCTGCGTGCGCTTCGATCTCCTTCTGCTCAAGGTCCGGGCTGTCCGCGGGAGCCGCGGTCACCGCGATGTCCGTAAGGTCCGCGAGTGCCGGACGGCGCCGATAGCGTCGCACCGGCGACCATGTCCGCGATGTTCGCTGAGGCCGCGGCCACCACAACGTCCGGCAAGACCGCAGGCTCCACGATGTCCAGTGATGCTGGATGCACTTCGTTGTTCGTCCTGTACGCGGACACCGAAGTCACCGAGGCGAACCTTACGGGCGGAGTGGCCACGGGTGCTGAAGACGCTGCGGCCATGGCGGCGAGTGGAGATGCGCAGGCCACCGGCGATGTGAGGGTGTGCGCGGTACGTTCAGCCGCTCCAGTTGCGTCATGGATCGCGGTAACTGTGATGGTCTCAGCTTTCACGAACGCTGCGGCTTCTGTGATCGTAGAGATTACCGCGTCCGTTGTGGTCTCCGCAGTCCCCAAGGCCGACGCGGACTGCGTAGCGCCTGCGAACGCTCGAGCCGCCGCAGCTCATGCAACCACGCCGGCACCTTGGGTCGTCGCAGGATCCACAACCTCCGCACGGTTCGAGCACGCCGCGTCCTTCGCGGCAGCCGGTACGACTGCCCTGCTCACGGATGTCCTCGGTTACGCGTCCGCCGCGGTGGCCGCGCGCTCCGCACTCGCTGCAACAGCCGCAATAGCTGCAGCGAGCCCGGCTTTCCAGGCATTCGAAGCTGCCACGACGATTCCGATCGCCACAAACTTGGCCCGGTCCGCGGACGCCGCGTAGCGTCCGGCGCCATGAACCGTCCCGTGATCGTTACCGTGCTCCAGTGCAAAGGCGGGGTAGGGAAGACAACCGTTGCCACGACGCTTGCCGCGAGCGCGCACCTCGCAGGGCTTCGCACGCTGTTGCTCGATCTCGAAGACCCGAAGCACCGCGGCCTTAGTTCGATGTGGTTCGCGTTGCGGTCGCCGGAGTCCCCGCTTCGCGAGCTCGTGACGCACCTCGCGCCCGAGACCTGGACGCCGACGCACTTCGCCTCGGTTGCCGCCGGCTACGACTTCGTCGTTTGCGACGCTCCGGCATCGCTCGCGCGGGCGACCCAAGCCGCCGCCATCAGCTCGGATATCGCGATCGTTCCCATGTTGATCGGCCCGGCCGAGATCTTCGCTCTCGAGCCTGTCGCCGAGCTCATCGACGAGGCGAATCGCCAGCGGGCGAAGACGAACGTCCCGGCGCTGCCGTGGGCCTGCGTTCTGAACCGCGTCGAGTGCGGCACGCGAGAGAACCAGGCCATGGCGGAGCAGCTCGTGACGCGGGTCGACCTCCTTGGCACCGTCCTCGGCGATCGCATCGCGTATCGGCGGGCAATCGCCTCGGGCGAGAGCGCGCTGACCTACAAGCCCCGCGACGTTGCGGCGGCGAGCGAGGCCTGGGCGCTCTTCGAGGCCGTCGCAGGCCGTACGTCGCTCGCGTCGCGCCGACTGCGGGCGCCCGCGGAAGCGAAGAAGACCCCGGCCAAGCGGCCCGTTCGCAAGGCAGCGTGAGGGAGAAGCATATGGCTAAGGCAAAAAAAGCAGCGGCGCCCGCAATCGATTTCGCCCGTCTTTTCGCCGTAAAGGACCAGCTCGCGCGTCAGTCCGCCATCGAGGCGTCGGTTCACGAGCAGGCCTCGGCGGAGCACGTTGAGGAAGCTACGATGACCGCGGCACCCGCGCCTCACGCGCTGCGCTCCGTTCCGAGTGGCGAGACGGTTGGCCAGACCGTCGAGAGCGAGATGGGGAACCTCATCGTCTTTCCAACGCCAATGCCAAGTCCGGTCGCGATCGCGTCGTCGATCGATGGCGTCGCGCCGGACGAGGACGACGTCGTGGCGCCGGTGAGCGCCGTCGCGCCCAGCCGCCTTGTGAACGTCGTCGAGGAGGCGGTGGCGCTGGTCGCGACTCTCGCCCAGGCGGCTCACGTGACCGACCGACGCGAGGCCGAAGCGGCCGTCCTGGAGCCCATAGCCATCGAAGAGGAGCCCGTCGCCAAGGTCGCGCCGACGATCCCCGCGCCGCCGCCCGCCGTGGCCGACGAGCAGCCCGTGGTGCCCGTCGCGGCGCCGACGCCTGCACCCGCGCCCTTCGCGATGGGGCAGGGGACTGCGGCTCTCGCGCCCGAAGCGGGCGCCGAGATGATGTTGCGCGTTGGGATGACGCGCGCCCTGCACGAGCGCCTGCGCGCGTTCGCGATGCTCCAGGGCGTCTCGCCGACGACGCTCGCGCGGACGCTGCTCGACTCGCTCGCTCCGCAGTTCCCCCGCGAAGAGCCGATGGCTTCGCTCGCGAAGGCCGCGCGCGAAGCGTTCCCGCCGACGGGCACGCCTCATCGTACGGAAGTTCGCATGCAGATTGGCGTCGACGCCGGGTTGCACCGCAGGCTGCACCAGCTCGCGGCTCTCCGCGCGCAGACGCTGATCGCCAGCGTTACTGACCTGTTTGAGAGCGCGGTTCCGGCGATGTGAGAATGCGAGAGCGGTCTTCGTAGACCGCTCTTGCGCTCGCCCTGCACACGAGGGGTGTCTGCCGGCCATCAAGGGCACGTCTTCGTCCCGCGTGCGGCCGAAGGTCGGGGCCACGGCGCACCCTGCTTCCGTGTGTCAGGCGGGCGAAAGGGAAGAGGAGGGCTGCGCCCTAAGATGGTCCGTCGAACGAACGATAAAGCTGAGATTGAGCCGATCGTCGGGTATCGGCAGGTCCTCGACGACGTCGTCTCCATCGTCGGCTCATCACGGCGTGCGGCCGCGCGCGCCATCAATTCCACAATGACGGCCACCTACTTCCTCGTAGGAAGGTCGATCGTCACGCACGAGCAGAAGGGAATGCGCCGGTCGGGGTACGGCGAGCGCCTCATCGAGCGTCTTTCCGAGGACTTGAGCGCGCGCTTCGGTCGTGGCTATTCTCCGGTGAACCTGGCCGCAATGCGGCTCTTCTTCCTCGCCTACGGGGAGCGGATTCTTCAGACGTCGTCTGAAAAATCAGGTCGCCAGAACATTCTTCAGACGCCGTCTGAAATATTGACGGTGGATGCGCTGGCGGGCCGCTTCGTACTCCCGTGGTCGCATTACGTTCTGCTCTTGGGCACGCGCTCTGAAGTTGCGCGGGAGTTCTACGAGACCGAAGCGGTGCGCGGAGGGTGGACGGTAAAGCAGCTGAAGCGCCAGATCGATTCCCAGTTCTACGAGCGAACGGCGCTCTCGAAGAGCAAGACGGCGATGCTGAAGCACGGCCAAAAGGCGGTCGTGACCGATACGGTAACGGCCGAGGAAGAGCTCAAGGATCCATTCGTTCTCGAGTTCCTCGGTCTGAAAGACGAGTATTCCGAAAGCGATCTAGAGGAAGCGCTGATTCAGCGCCTCGAGCACTTCCTGCTCGAGCTTGGCGGCGACTTCGCGTTCGTCGGAAGGCAGCGGCGACTGCGGATTGGCGATACATGGTACCGCGTCGATCTCCTGTTCTTTCATAGGAAACTTCGGTGCCTCGTCGTAATTGATTTGAAGCTCGGGCCGCTCACGCACGCGGACGCGGGCCAGATGCACATGTATCTCAATTATGCGCACGAGCACTGGACGCACGAATCAGAGAACCCGCCCGTTGGCCTGATCCTGTGCACGAAGAAGAATGAGTCCGTGGCGAAGTACGCACTCGCGGGCCTCTCGAACAAGGTTCTAGCGTCCGAATACCGGACGACACTCCCCGATGAAAAGCTCATCGCGGAGGAGATCGCTCACGCGCGCCAAGCCCTCGAGGCCCGGGCGACATCCGGACGGAAAAAAGGCTAGAGTTCGAACTCCGCGCTGTCGGTGCGCCCTGCCACGATCGACATCGTTCTTCGAAACCGCAGTCGCCTCCATCTTCGCAGGCAGCCTCGTCGCGCGGTGGTGCAGGGGCGTGGCCTGTGTTCGAAATTGTCCAACAGCTCGTTGGACAATTGAGCTGGGGGAGCAACCCGCAAGTCCATGTGCACGCCCCCCCTCGCGCGTTCTTGAGTCGCAGGTCGCGCCCGGCTACGTGCTTGCGCGTGGCGCGTCGCTCAGTATTCACTCCCTCCGTCCTGCCGGAAACGTTTGCCGCCTCGATTGCCGCGGAGGTGCATCGGCGACGCGGCGTGCCGCGGCGTGAGCTGCCGAAGCTCCCGGCTGCGGCGCGCGAGGTACTCGACAGTGCACTCCGCGCGCAAGGTTTCGAGGTCACGCGAAGCGCTGTGCGCCTCCCTGCGCGTAAGCAGCTCCTGGCGCTGCTTCGCGACGAACGGAGGGTTGACGAACGAGGTCTCGCGGCCCGCCTCGCGTACGTCTCGGGGCCCGAAGCCAACGCTCTGATCGCGGCTCTCGTCCGCGAGCGGGAGGTCGTTCGCGTCGAGCGGCCGTCCGGCACCGCGTTCGCGCTTCCGTCGGAGAGGACGCTCGACGCTGACACTGCGACGCGTCTCGCCGGAGACCTCGAACGCGCGTTGAAATGGGTGCGCCGCGCCGCGAAGTCGCCGGCCCGCGCACGGCTCGCGCTGCTCGACGGTGACGTTGCGGAGCTCCTCGCGCGCCTCGGCGCAGGCGTGGGCGCTCTCCCGACGGCGCCCGCCCCTGCGGACGCATCCGCGGGGGCTCTTCTCGAGCTCCTCACGCGCACGGCGGTCGAGCTCGCCGAAACGCACGGTGGCCTCGCCTCGGTGCCGACCCTTGTCCGCGCCGTCGGAGCGTCCACGGCGGCGGCGCACGCCGCGCTGCTCGAAGGGCACGCGCGCGGGCGTTTCGAGCTCCAGCCCGAGAGCAGCATGGGGCGCCTCGACGCCGACGATCTCGCGTTGTGCCTCCCAGGTCCCGGCGGCACACGCCTCTCGTGGGTGCGCCCGATTCCCATGAGGGCGAACCCGTGAGCGCGGAGCTCGCGCCGCTTCAGTGCGATCCGTGGGCGTCGCGCTTCATCGACATCGAGCGCCTGAACGCTCACGCCTCTGCGATGGTCGTCGAGCGGCTCGACGCCGTCCGCGCGGCCTCCGCGGCCGGCGAGCTCTTGCCGACGACGAGCTTCGCCGTTCTCGGCGCGGCGGGGGCCGGCAAGACGCACCTCTTCGCGCGCCTCCGCCGCACGGTGGGCGTCCGCGCGAGCTTTGTGCTCGTGCGGCCGCTGCTCGGCGCCGAGCCCACGTTGAGGCTCTTGCTCGCGGAGATCATGGACCAGCTTCGCCGCCCTTCGTTCGGTGGCTCGCTGTCGCAGCTCGAAGCCCTCGTGGGGGGCGCGCTCGGCGCGACGGCGCGGTTCCCATCCGCGGGGCTTGCCGACGCGGCTTCTGCGAGCCGCGCGACGCGGACCGCGCGCGTCGACGACGTGGTCGCGCGTCTCCTCGCGCGCCGCCCCGAGCTCGAAGGGACGGCCGACTATGCGCGTCGCCTTCTCGGATTCCCGTTCGAGCCCCCCGAGACGCGCGCGGTGCTCGCCGCGTGGCTCTCGGGGCGCGATGTCGAACCAGAGGCGGCGCGCGCCGCGCTCTTGCCGGGGCCTCTCTCGGACGTCGACGTGCTCCGCGCGCTCACCACGATCGCGACGCTCGCCGCCGTCGAGGCGCCTCTCGTCGTTGCGTTCGACCAGCTCGAGAACCTCGCGGACGCGCAGGGTCACCGCGTGCGCGCGCACGGCAACCTCGTCGCGGAGCTCGTCGATCAGCTGCCCGCGCTGACGCTCGTGCAGCTCGCGTTGACGGGGGAGTGGCTCCAGCACATTCAGCCGGCCCTCTCGCTCCCCCAGCGCACGCGCGTCGCGGAGCGAACGGTGCTGCTCGAAGAGCCGACGCTCGCCGATCGCGAGAGCCTCGTTCGCGCGTGGCTCGAGGCGTCGAATCTCGGCACGGGAGCATTCCCTTCGCCGCTTCTGGCGGTCGACGTCGAGCGGTGGTGTCGCGAGCCCGGGATGACCCCGCGCCTGCTGCTTCAGGCCTGCCGGACCGCGCTCATGGCGCCGCCGGCGGTCGCGCCCGTGGCCGTGCCCGCGGCTGTGCCCGCGCCTGTGGCCGCGCCCGTGCCCAACACGGCACCGCGCGCGCGTGCAGGCGACCCGACCGTCGACGCGCCCCGCCTGCCCGTGCCGGCCGCGCCTCGCGAGCGACCCTCACGTCCGCGCGCCCGCCCGAAGCCGAGAGACGCGAGCCGGATGGACGGAACGCTGAACCGTGCATGGCGCGCCGCGGTGCGCGATGCGCGTCGCGACATTCGCGAGGCGCGCGGTGAAGATCGGCTGCTCGACGTCGAGAGGATTGCCGACGTCATCGACGTCATCGTCGTCCACGCGGATGAGACCGCGCTCGTCTGGCGTCGCGGCGCGGGCGCGTCGCCTTATCTGCTCGGAACGCTCGCGGCGGGGAGCGTGCGCGGCAACGTGGTCGTCGTGCAGGGAAATCATCCGCGCTCGGTCGCGACGGCCCTCGAGCGCGCGCGCGAGCTGACCCACGCGCCGGTGCTCTTCATTCGCCAGGGGTCGTTTGAGTTCCCGCCCACCTGGCGCGACGTCGCCGCGCGCGTCACCGAGCTCCAGCAGCTCACGCGCACGTGCTGGCTTGCCATCTCCGACGACGTGCTGGCCGACGGGCTCGCGTTCGCCGCGATGCTCGCCGCGGCGCGGAGCGGTGAGCTGACGGGCCCTGCGGGCGATGCCGTGACGCCCGTCGTGCTCCGCGCCTGGTCGAGCGCCACCCTCGGGGACTCGATCGACACCCTCGAGGACGAGCTTCGCCGCGTTCTCGCGGGGTGGGAGCCGCCAGCGCCCAGCTTGGATGGTGCCCCGCCCGAGGCGCCTGCGCCGAAGCGGCTCGACGACGCGTCGCCGCGCGGGGCACGTGTGACGCTCGGAGCGCTCCTCGATCGCGCGGTATCCGCCTGGCCGATCGGGGAAGCACCCCTTCGGTGGCTACGCGCCGTGCGCGACCATCGCGCGTCGCGCCGCGCGCGGTGATCGGGAGATAACGCTCTGGTTTACCCGCGCGCCGCCGTTCACGTCCGCGTAGTGCGTGTTGCGTCCACGAACATCTCCGCGAGTGTCGCGACGTCGCATAGATCGAGCGCTTCGGCGCGCCGTTCTTCGATGAACGTCCGCAGAGCCCGAGTCGCGTCGTACCAGCGGCCGACTAGCTCGCGCGCGATGGGATCGTCGAGGTGCAGCGCGTAGGACTCGATAAGATCGGCTTCGGTGGCGGCAAGGTTCATGGGATTTCGCGCAGGAGGGGAGGGAAGGGGAGTCGAGAGTCAGACAAGGCCGGAGGCGGCGTTGTCGTCGAAGAGCGAGGCGTGTCGCAGGTACGCGCGCGCCACGCGTTCGGACTTGTGGAGCGTCTGGCGCATGATCGCGTCGAGGCTCTTCCCCTTGCGGGCGGCGGTCGTCGCGAAGCCCGCCCGGAGCGAGTGCGCCGCGACGGTCGTGGGATCGAGCCCCGCGCGTGCGGCCGTCCGCTGCACGACGAGCGCGACGCTCTTGTCGCCGAGCGCCTTCGCATGCACGTGGCCGTGGCGGTCGACGTAGCGGAAGACGGGCCCCTCGGCGATGTGCGCAGCGGTGAGCCATGCATCCAGGGCGCGCACAGCGCATAGGCTTGGATTCGCGGCATGCGGAATGCCCTTTTTCGCGCCACGCCCCTCGGCGTCGCCCTTGGAGCGCCGGACGGTGACGTGGAGCCCTTCGGACGACCGAACAACGTCGGCGACGGTGAGCGCGACGAGCTCGGAGCGTCGGAAGGCGCCAAACCAACCCAGGGTCAGAAGCGCGCGGTCCCGCAGCCCGAGAAGACCGTCGTCGAGCGTGCCCACCATGGCCAGGAGCGCGTCGTCGCTCACGGGCGCCTTCTGGGCGGGGGGGATTCCGTGGCACCTCCGTATGCCGCTCAGGACCCGCGCGATCGGCTCTCCGCGGGGCGGGGCGTGCCCGCCGGCGCGGTGGGCGTGGAGGATGCCTGCGAGCGCCTGCTCGATGGTCGAAGGCCGCTTGCCGGCGTCGGCGAGGTCGACGAGGTAGACGGCGACCACGGCGGGGGTCGCCGGAAGGGGCACGAGCGCGCGGAGGGCGCACCACGCCTCGAAGGAGCGGAAGTCCGAGAGGTACGCGCGACGCGTGCAAGGCGAGCGCGCTCGGAACGCGTACGCATTGGCGCGCGCGAGGAGATCGTCAAGCGGCGCGAGTGCGGTGGCGGAGCGGATGATCGCGGTGGTCGCCATCGGGATCGATCGATCTTCCATCTTGGAATTCCATCGGTCAAGGCGAAGTGAGCGCGAGATCGCATAGAGACAGGTTGTGATCGTAGATTCCTAAATAGATGGAACCCGATAAGTTGTTTTTATCGGAACCGAACTTGGCAATAGGGGTCCATGGACCCCACTTCGCACGTGCTCGCGGGCGATGCACCGAGTACGCAAGCGGGCGTGTCACGCGCAAAGCCTCGGGTCGTCTCGAGCGATTGCTCGCGCGAGCTCGTCCGACGCGTGGACAAAGTTGCCCGTGGAGGCGAGGACGGTCTCTTCTCTGCAGCGTGGAAGCGCGAACGCTCGAGTCGATCGCCGCCCCGTGTCGGCCTTTTCTGAAGTGGGTCGGCGGCAAACGTCAGCTCGTCCCCGAGCTCGTCGCCCGTGCCCCGGCTTCCTTCGGCCGCTACTTCGAGCCGTTCGTCGGTGGAGGCGCGCTCTTCTTTCACCTCCTCCCCCGAGAAGCCCTCCTTGCCGATGCGAACGAGCGCTTGATCGGCACGTATCGCGCGGTCCGTGACGACGTTGATGGCGTGATCGATCTACTACGCGCATATCCATACGATTCGGAGTTCTACTGCCGACTTCGCGAGAGGGCGGTCGACGCACGCTCGGACACCGAAGTCGCGGCGTGGTTCATCTACCTGAGCCGCGCGGGATTTAACGGCCCGTACCGCGTCAACCTGGGGAATCAGTTCAACGTCGAAGGCCGAGTGACCTTCCGCGCGCGCTGGCCGAAGTACCAAGACGGTCGCGGAAACACGCCGCGCGACTACCTCTCGATCACGTGCAATGCCCACCGCGAACCTCGCGCACTGGCCCGCTAACTCGAGCGCCGGCTTCTCGCCGAGTACGAGCCGGCATTCCGTAAGGCGCTCGAGGAGGTGCGCGACAGCGACGCCGCGGCCGGTGCTGCATGGCGCACTGCGGAGCGGATCGCGCGGGCGATCGGCGCGGAGATGCAAAGCGTGAGCGCTTCCTCGAAGAGCTCGCGCAGCTCGGGAAGAACGCCGGGCGACCGAGTATCATAGAGCTCGCGCGTAACGCGAAGGCACTGCCGGGCGTCGCGGGTGACTTCGTGCCTCTCGAGAGCGCCGTCGTCATCTACGGCGGGCAGGCCGTCACGTCCGCGCTCACGACGCCCAATCGAAAGAGGGTCACCGAGACACGACCGCCGATGCGCGTCCGCGTCGCCGACGTGCAGGCGTGGCACGTCGGCAACGTCTTCGAAGAAGCGCGTTGACGCTCCCCTTACTGAGCGACCCGTCTACGCGAGCGACGCTTGCGCCCTGCACCGTGACGCGCGAGCCGCCGAGGCCCTCTCGAGCCTTCGCTCACTTCCAAGGCGCGAGAAGGCCCCTTTCTCGAACCTTGAACCGACGGTCGGCGTGACGCGGTGCTTCCATCCGAAAGAGGGGCGGAGGTGCGACGTTTCGCTTGACGACGAGGACGCGCTCAGAACCTCGGCCGTACCTTCCTCGATACCATCGACGCATGACCCTCGTTCGAACCTCGGTCGCACGCCCCTTCGTCGTGCACGTCGTCGACGCCACATCGAACCTCGATGGTTTTGAGCACGCCTGCACCACGGCGATCTGCGCGGCGCTGCGCGCAGCAAACGTGCCGCTCACTCCGTCTTCACCGCACCTTGCGATGGATATGCAGGCTCTCGGGGAGGCATTCGCCATCGAGGAGACGTGGAGCGTGCTCCTCTTCGTCTCGCACGGCGAGCGTGAGCCCGGTGAAACGGCCGACTACGTGAGGCTCGGCGATCACGACGCCACGTGGTTCATGCTCCATGGCATCGACCTGCGGTTGACCGACAAGGCGGCGTTCTTGTGCGTGTGCGACGGTGATTGCGACGACGCGCGCTGGACGCTCGTTCGTGAACAGCTCGGGCTGATCATGGTCGCGCCGAGCGAGAAGATTACCGACGCCGAGGCGCGTGCTTTTTTCCCCGCGGTGCTTCAGGAGCTGTACGAGATGCAAATCGACATCGCGCCCGAGCACGCGAAGTACGTCGTGGGCCGTCACGCCGCGGTGGCGAATGGCAAGATGGTGGTGCGCTCCGGCGTCTAAGTTAGGGCCGCCCCGCTCTTCACGCGGCGATGCTCGTGCGCGCTAACAGCGGCGGCGGGCCGGTTTCCAGCTCCGGCCCTCCTCGCATCTGATCTGATCCCGTTCCCGTAGGACTTCACCGTCCTGGAGTGCCGCGCCAGATCTCCCGTGCGCTGCCGTCCGGTTGCAACGACTCGGCGATGTCGACATCTCCTTCCGCGCGCACGCGCAGCATCCGTCCGTCGCTGTCATTCACGACAGGCGACATGCCGCAGTCGATCCGGAACAGCGTGCCCTCCGCACCCATCGCGATCTCCCCCGTCGGTCCAAGCGCCGAAGGCTGGTGTCCGAAGACGATGTGCGTCACGTCCAGGGCCGCCGTATACCGCGGCGCGATCGATGGGTCGGAGTACCAGCCGCGCGCTTCCAGCAGCGAATCGGAGCCGATGATCTCGTTGTCGTCGTAGTCGTGCGCCGCCACTGCTGCGCGAAACATGGCCTCCAGCTCTGCGATCGAGCGGCCCTTCGTATTGCCGGCGTGCGCGAAGAACCACCGACCGATCCGCACACCGAACGGCCGATTGCGAAGCCATACGCCGCGTGGATCGCTTCCATTCGCGATCGCGAGTGGGTCGATCGAATCCGCGTGGAGCTCGGCGTCGATTCCGTCGCTCCCCGTGGCTTTGTCGTTGCTCGGGTCGTCGAGGAACTCTGCTTCGTGGTTCCCGAACGCCACGACCACGCGACCGCCCTGGGCCTTCGCCTCGTTCTCGAGCGTCTCGAAGAGCGCGAGGGCCTCGAGCGCCTTGGGCCCCTTGTCGAACAGGTCGCCCGCGACCACGAGGACGGCGCTATCTCCGGTCCACGTCGCAGCCTCGGGCGTGGCAGGAGCGCCTGCGATCACGTGATGAGCCGCGAGTAGCGCGACCAGGCGATCGTAGCCGCCGTGCACGTCGCTGACCGCGTACACCAGGGGGCCGCGATCCACAGTGACGATCGCCGGATACGTCGACCAATCACGTGGCGGCGACACGACCGTGTACGGAGTGCGCGTGTGGCCGCAACCCGCGTGTGCCAGGGCCCCGAAGAACACGAAGGCGCCCAAGGACGTGATTGTTCGCATGGGACGCGAGTTTTATCTGCCGAAGACCGTGCGGCAACCGAGTCGAAGGCAAGCCCCGAGGGGCCCGACGTCGAACGCTCTGGGCGGAAGGAGCGTCACCGTTTCGCAGACCGAAACGCCAGCCAGCGCGCGGACGACCATCTCGCCCAACGCGGCACCGACAAGCAGCGCCGTTGCGATCGAGAGGAGAATCAGCGCCCACGACCCATCGCGCTGACCAAGCGCGCGAGCGGGTCGAGCAGCTCCGGATCGCGCGCCTCGATGGCGTCGACGAGCGACGCGATCACGGGCAGCGGCTCAAGCGCAAAATCGATGCGGCGGCCTCTCGAGCAGAATCGCATGCGCGGCTGTCACGAGAGTGGGACGTCCAGCCTAAGTGATGGAGGCTTTGGCGTCTCGATAGCCTCCTCCGCGGTCGAGCTGGCCGGTGGAAAAGGACCCCTCCCATGCGCGCTCTCATCCTCGCCGCTTTCGTGCTGCCGCTGACGACGCTCGCCGCTCCTGCGGGGGCTCAAATTTCGGGTCGCGAGGTCGTGTCCACCGAGATGGCCGACGCTCAGATCCCTTGGTTCGAGCGCCACGGGGCGGCAGTCCTCAAAGTGGAGCCGCTTGACGTGATCGAGCGCACAGGGAAGATCGAGTTCTCGGTGCTTCGCGGCGCGACTGTGACGTTGCGTCCGAGCCTCGGGATGACCGCAGAGTGGCTTCAATACACGCTCAACGAGCACTTCGTATCGATGGCCGAACGACGGTCGGCGATGCCGGCGTGCCCGCTCGCGCTCGCGGGGACGCACGCGAGGGTCCGCTCGCTCGGCTCGGCGTTCGCGGTCGACATCGAGGGTGATTCGAAAGCGTCGGGCGAGGAGATTCTTCGTCGCGCGCTCGCCCTGACGTTTCGCTGAAACATGCGTGGGCCTGTCACGAAGATCACGCAACGGGCCTAGTCTCTGGGGAGCAAGGCACGGTGCTGCGCTCCGTTTTGCAGAAAGGATTCGTCGATGAATATTGTTCAAGAAACTCGTCCTCGCGGCCCATCTTCATGTCCATCGTGGTCATGTCCCGCACGACCTTCCCGTTGTCGCCGTCGGTAATCCACAGCGCATCGCCCGCGGGCGTCGTGCGCGCCATGCCGGGCGTGAAACCGAGGTTGTACGAGCGGATGACGCTGAGCGAGGCAGGGTCGAGCGCCTTGACCGTCTTCGCCGACTCGCAGTCGACGTACATCTTGCCGTCATCGCCCGGCCACGCGCCCACCGGATCCGCGTCGACCGCGATCGTCTTGGTGACCTTCTTCGTTGCGACGTCGATGACGCTGACGTTGTTCGACATGCCGTTCGCGACGAAGGCGAGCTTGCCGTCCTTCGTAAAGGTGACCTCGGCCGGCATATCGCCGACGTCGATCGTGCTCTTCGTCTTGAGCGTCATCGCATCAAGCACGAGGACCTTGCCGCCCGTCGTCATCGCGCTCGTCCAGACCTCGCTCCCGTCGGGCGAGAACGCGGCGTCTCGTCGACGCTGCTCACGCTCCTCGTCATGCCGGCGCTCTACACGCGGTTCGGAATGACGGCGGCGCCGCGTGGGCGTAGGCCCTCGGTTGCCGCTTCCTAACGTCCCATGTACGGCTCAGCCCTCGGCACACTCGGACGGTCACAGCTGACACCCGATAGTCGTGGCACCACGCAACTGATAGACCTGTCTGCATGAAGGCATCTGGGGCACCCCGATGGCTGCTCTTGATCCATCAGATCCCGCCGAGCCCCGCGTACTTCCGAGCAAAGGTCGGCAAGCGGCTCGCCAAGCTCGGTGCGGTCGCCATCAAGAACAGCGTTTACGTCATCCCGGACACGGAGCAGACGCACGAGGATCTCCAGTGGATCGCGCGCGAAATCGTCGCCGAGGGGGGCGACGCGACCATGTGCCGCGCGAGCTTCGTGGAAGGGCTCCGCGACGAGCAGATCGAGGGGCTCTTCAACGCCGCCCGTGAGGCGGACTACAACGCCCTCGCCGAAGACGTTCGCGCCGTGCTTTCGCAGACGCCGTCCCGTGTCGCGGCCCTCGCGGAAGCGCGCGCGACGATCGAGTCCGACGTGGCGCGAATCAAGAAGCGGCTCGGCGAGATCGCCGCGATCGACTATTTCGGCGCCCCCGGCCGCGAGGCGGTTCAGGCGACCCTCGAGATCATCGAGAAGCGCCTCCGACGCGAGCCGAAGACGCGCGCGACAAAAGAGGAGAAGAAGCCCGCACGCGCGGATTACCAGGGGCGAACGTGGGTCACGCGCAAGAACGTGCACGTCGATCGCATCGGCAGCGCGTGGCTCATTCGGCGCTTCATCGACCCCAAGGCGACCCTCAAGTTCGTTCCGGGCCAGGGCTACCAAGCGCTCTCGGGCGAGGTCACCTTCGACATGTACGAAGCGACCTTCACGCACGTTGGCGACGCATGCACCTTCGAGGTGCTCCTCGACGCGTTCGATTTGCGCGAGGTCGGCCTCTCGGCGATCGCCGAGATCATCCACGACATCGACGTGAAGGACGGAAAGTTCGAGCGTCTTGAGGCGCCGGGCGTCGCGAGCCTCATCGCGGGGATTGCGCTCTCGAGAGCCGAAGACGCGGAGCGGATTGCGCTCGGCTCGACGTTCTTCGATGCACTCTACGAGCTGTTCCGGAGGAAGCGCTCATGAAGACAGCGATATGGATTCTCGTCGCCGGAACGCTCGCGTGCGCGTGCAAGGCGACGAGCAAGGGAACCGTCGAAGCACCCGCGGAGGGCGCATCCACATCGCGATCCGTAGCCCTGCCGGGCGGAGGAGGTGGGATCGGCTTCGATGATCTCCTCTTCGCAACAGGCATCCGGAAG
>JANXMC010000176.1 GCA_025354825.1 Myxococcales bacterium | reverse complement strand
CGGACGATCGCGCCGAGCTTTGCCATGCGCTGCGTGCCGAGCGCGAGCGTGATGGTGGTGATGGCAGGAAGGCCTTCGGGAATGGCTGCGACGGCGAAGCTCACGGCTTCGAGCAGAAGCACGTGCCATGGGCGGAGCGCGGCGCCCACGAGTACATGGGGGCGAAGCATTCCCCACGCGAACAGAAGGACGGAAACCGCAATGCAGACGACGAGAATCCGGCGGCCGAACGTCCCAAGGAGCGTCTCGAGCGGCGTCGGATCGTGCTGGTGCGCCGCGATCATGCCCCCAATGCGACCAAGCTCGCTCTGACCGCCGGTCGCAACGATGACGCCTCGGCCACGGCCGCGCACCACCGTTGTCCCCTGGAACATCATGTTGATGCGATCGGCGACGGATGCATCAGCGGCGACTTGGCGCCCGGGATCCTTCACAACCGCCGTGCTCTCGCCCGTGAGCGAAGACTCGTCGAGCAGCAGCTCGTGCCCTTCGATGAGCCTTGCGTCCGCAGGCGCGGCGTCCCCGGCCTCGACCTCCACGACGTCGCCCGGCACGATGGTGTCGGCAGTGATGAGCGTGACCCGACCACCGCGCACGACGCGCGCGTTCGGCAAGGTGAGGCGCCGGAGCGAAGCGAGGGCGGAGGCCGCCCGCTCCTCCTGCGCGAGCCCGATGCCGGCGTTCAGAGCAACGATTAGTAGAATGGCAATCGCGTCGCCGTACCGCGCGAGCGGCCCTTCGGTGGAACCGGCCACGGACCCGACCACCACCGTGATGACGGCCGCTCCGAGAAGCGTCAGAACGAGAGGGCTTGCGAGCTGCCCCGCGACGCGACGAAACCACGGTTTGGACGGAGCGTCGGGAATTCGATTGGGGCCATGCTCACGCAGCAATTCAGCGGCGCGCGCCTCCGAGAGCCCTTCGGTCGCATGGCTTCCGAGGTGTGCGATCACCGCGTCGACCACCTCGGCGTGCGAGGCATACGCTTCCGTGGTCATTTCGCACCTACGAGCTCTGGAGGGAGGGGCGCGGGCTCATTCAACGGGCGCCGCAGGTGGAAGGTCCGCCAGACCACGTACATCGCGGGGACGACGAGAAGCGTGAGGAGGGTGAGAGACACGAGCCCGCCCCACATGGGGGCGGCGATGCGCTTCGCAACGTCCGAGCCGACGCCGTTGTCGAGCAGTATCGGCAAGAGGCCGAAGACGTTCGTCATCACCGTCATCAGCATCGGGCGCACGCGCTTCGCACCCGCTTCGAGCGATTGCGCCACGAGGTTCTCGACGGTGCGCAGCGTGCCGTTCCCGCGCCCCTCATTCCATGCATCGTCGAGGTACACGACCATGACGCTTGCCGTCTCCGCCGCGACGCCGAGGAGCGCGATCATCCCAACCCACACTGCAATCGACGTATTGAACCGCGCGGCGTAGAGCATCCAAACGGCCCCCACCGCGGCGAAGGGGACGCCCGTCATCACGATGAGCGCCTGCGCGACGCCTTTGAAATTCAAATAAAGAATCAGAAATACAATTCCAATCGTGAGCGGCAGGAGGTACGCGAGGCGCGCCCAAACGCGCTCGAGAAGCTCGAACTGCCCTGTCCATTTTAGGTAGTAGCCCGCGGGGATCTTCATTTCCCGCGCGACGGCCGCCTTCGCGGCGCTCACGTAGCCGCCAACGTCGCTCGTGTCGGTATCGACGTAAACCCAACCTGTGAGCTGCCCCATCTCGCTTTTGATCATCGGCGGCCCCATGACAGGTTCGATGTTCGCCAGTTGCCCGAGTGTCACGAAGGCCGCTTTCGAGGCCGACGAGGTTTGCGGTGTCCCCCCCATCGCGCCGCCCGAGGAACCGCTGGCCATCGCACCGCTCCCCCCGCCGGCCAGCGCGGCGATGGCGGCGGGTGACGGGGCGCCTCCCATCCCTTCGCCCATCGCGCCCCCACCGTTCGCGCCGCCTGCGCCCGCTCCCATCGATGCGCTGCCTGTACTGCTCCGCCCCGTAGGCAGGACGGCGGCGGAGAGCGGAGCTATCGGCACGAGCACGTTGCGCAGCGCCTCGAGGTTGTCGCGCAGCTCGCGGGGGTAGCGAACGTTCACGCGGTAGCGCTCGCGCCCCTCGTAGGTTGTGTCGACGTCCATGCCACCGATCGCGCTTTCGACGACGTCGAGCACCGCGCGCACTGTGAGGCCGTAGCGCGCGATGGCCTCGCGGTCTGGGACCACGTCGAGGAAGAATCCCCCGAGCTCGCGTTCGGCGTAGACGCTCCTTGTCCCCGGCATGCCGCGGAGGGTCTTCTCGAGCTGTTCGTCAATGCGCGCAATCGTCGTGAGGTCCGGGCCGAAGACCTTAACGCCGATGGGCGTACGGATGCCTGTCGAGAGCATGTCGATCCGTGCCTTGATGGGCATCGTCCAGGCGCCTTGCACGCCGGGTGTTGCCGTCGCGTGCTCGAGGTCCAATGTGATCTTCTCGAGCGTCATCCCGGCGCGCCATTCCTCGCGCGGTTTGAGATGGACCACGGTCTCGAACATCGAGAGCGGTGCAGGATCGAGCGAAGTTTCGGCGCGGCCCGCCTTTCCGAACACGCGCGAGACTTCGGGTACCTGCCTTATCTGCGCGTCCTGCCATGTGAGGAGCTTCCGCGCCGCGTCCACCGAGATCCCCGGCACGGTGATCGGCATGAAGAGGAGATCCTCCTCGTAGAGCGGCGGCATGAACTCGGATCCAAGCCGCGAAAAGGGGACGTAGGTGGCGCCGAGCAGCGCGAGCGAGAGGCCGATCACAGCGTAGCGGTGACGAAGGCAGACACGGAGCATCGGCCTGTAGGCGGCGATGCAGAGCCGGTTGATGGGGTTCTTCGCCTCCGGTGTGATCTTCCCCTTGAGCAGCGACACCATCAGCGCGGGCACGAGCGTCACGGCGAAGAGAGACGCAAACGCCATCGAGAACGTCTTCGCCAGGGCGAGCGGCCGAAAGAGCCGCCCCTCCTCACCCTCGAGTGTGAAGACGGGCAGAAACGCGATGGTGAGAACGAGCAACGCACCGAACATCGAAGGCCCCAGCTCGCGCGCGGCGCCAAGCACGAGCTCGCCCCGGGGCACCGTGCTCCCCGTGCGTTCGGCTTCTTCGATCTTCTTGTGCGCGTTCTCGACGAGCACGCAGGCCGAATCGACCATGTCGCCGAGCGCAAGGATGACGCCGGCCAGCGACATGATGTTGATCGAGATATCGAGATAGTAAAATGTGATAAACGTCGCCGCGGTCGCGACGGGCAGGGCAATGGCGGCCACGAGCGTCGAGCGCACGTGAAACAGGAATACGAAGATGACGACGACGACGACGCCCAGAATCTGAAGGAGGTTCGTGCCGAGCGTCCGCACGGAGTGTTTGATGAGCTCGCTGCGGTCGTAGACGGGGACGACCTTCACGCCGGCGGGCAGCGACCCCTTCACCTCCTCGAGCTTCGCCTTCACGCGCTCGATGACGTTCAGCGCGTTCTCGCCGAAGCGCATGACGACGATACCGCCGACCACCTCGCCGCGCCCGTCGAGGTCGACGACGCCACGACGGATGTTGCCTCCGACCGTGACGTCGGCGACGTCGCGGATGCGGATCGGCGTTCCGCGCAAATCGGTCGCGACCAAGGCGGACTCGAGGTCGGCCTTCCCCTCGACGTAGCCGCGTCCTCGCAGCACGTACTCGTGCTGAGCCATTTCGATGACGCGACCGCCGACCTCCGCATTTGCGCCGCGGACGGCTGCGGCGATCTCACCAACAGACACGTTGCGCGCCTTCATGCGCGCGGGGTCGACCTCGACTTGGTACTCCTTCTCGAATCCGCCGACGCTCGCGACCTCGGCGACGCCTTCGATTCCCTGAAGCCAGTAGCGGAGCGACCAGTCCTGGAGCGCACGGAGCTCTTGGAGGTTGTGCTTCCCCGTCTCGTCGACCAACGCGTACTGGTAGACCCAACCGACACTCGTCGCGTCAGGGCCGATCTGCGGTGTGATCCCCTCCGGGAGCTTGTCTTTGACCTTCGCGAGCTGCTCGACCACGCGCGACCGCGCCCAATAGATGTCCGTCCCGTCCTTGAAGACGACGTAGACGAACGACATCCCGAACATCGTGAAACCACGAACGGCTTTGACGTTCGGCGCGCCGAGAAAGCTCGTCACGATGGGGTACGTGATCTGATTTTCGATCAGGGTGGGGCTGCGCCCCATCCACTCCGTCGCGACGATGACCTGGGTGTCCGAGAGATCCGGCAGGGCGTCGAGCTGCGAGCGCTTCGCACACCAAAGCCCCCACGCGGAGAGCGCGGCGGCGATGAGGAATACGAAGAAGCGCTTCCGGCCCGAAAAATCGATGATGCGTTCGATGAGCCCCATGCCTAGCGCGGGCGGGGGCACAGGCTGCTCAGTGGACATGGCCGGCGTGCCCTCCGCCGCTCGGGCTCGACGCGCTCGACGCGCGGAGGCGGCTCTCCGAATCGATGAGGAACTGCGCGCCGGTGGCGACCTTGTCGCCCGCCTCGAGCCCGGCCTCGATGCGGTACGCATCGCCGATCAGCGGGCCCAGCGTGATCTCGCGGGGCATGAGATGCTCGGCGTGCTCACCGTGCGCGACGAAGACGATGGCACGCGCCCCCGTGCGGATCACAGCGCTCTCCGGCACGGCGAGGCCGCGCCCCATTTCGAGATTCATCGTGGCCGTGACGAAGGCGCCAGGTCGAAACGAGCCGTCGCGGTTATCGAGCTCGAAGCGAACTTTGAGTGTCCGCGTCGCCTGGTCGACCGTTGGCGGGATAAACGCGAGAGTGGCCTTGGTAGGCGCCGCGCGTCCTTCGACATCGAGCTGCGCCGCCGATCCAATGCGAACGAAGGGGGTGTCCGTCTCGTAGACGTCCGCGAGTACCCAGACATGGGAGAGATCGGAGAGTGTGTAGAGCTCCGTCGAGGGGTCGACGAACATCCCTTCGATGGCCTGCTTTGAAACGACGACACCGCCTCGAGGTGCGAGAAGCGGGAACGTACGTCGCGCCTCACGCGTCGAGGCGAGGCGGTCGATCTCGCCTTCGGGAACGTCCCACAACGAGAGCCGGCGTCGCGCGGCCTCGAGCAGCTGCGCCTGCGCGCCACGTTCCGCCTCCGCAAACTCTCCCGTGGGCGCTGTCCGCGAAGTCGCATCCCGTGAGGTGCGCTCCAGTACAGAGAGAAACTCGTTTTCCGCCGCGAAGACCTCCTGGCTGTAAATTGAGCAGAGGGCTTGCCCCGCAGCGACCCTCTTGCCGACGAAGTTGACGGTGATGCCGTCAATCCACCCACGCACCTTCGGGTGAACGTGCGCGCTTCGCGTCTCGTCAAGCGCCACGACGCCCGTCGTGCGGAGCTGCTTCGCGAAGTCACGCTCCTCTACGACGGCGGTCGTAAGGCCGAGTGCCGCCGCACGCGCGGGGTCGACAGCCACCGCGGCGTAGCCTTCCGGCATGTCGCCGTCGGCCGCGACCGATGCGTGCGCTGTATGCGGCGCAGGTGCGGGCGCGGCTGCGGCGCTGTGCTGCGCGTGCTCGTCTGTCGCGTCCGACTTTGCGCGCGCGCCGCAAGCCGCGAGCGCGCCCAGGGCCAACGTCGCGACGAATGCTTCGAGCTTCACGGGTGTGCTCCGGTGAGCGGTGCACCGATCGCCCGTTCGAGCTCGGCCTTCGAGAGCTCCCCCGCGATCCTTGCCTCGGCGAGCATCAGCTCGGCCGACTGCAGCGCGCGGCGCGCGTCGAGCACACCGATGATATCCGCCGTGCCGGCGCCATAGCCTGCAAGTGAGGCCTCGAAGCTCTCCCGGGCCTTCGGCAGCGCGACGTTCCCGACGAGGTCGACGCGGCGCGCGGCAGTCTGCAAGTGCGCGAGTGCTTGGGCCACGTCCGCGCGAATCATCGCGCGCATGGCGGTCTGATCCTCACGTGCACTATTTGCGCGCGCATCGAACGCAGCGGCGCGATGCGCCTGCCTGCCCACGCCGAAGACCGGGATCGTGCCGCCGACCATCACGCCGAAGGTCGCCATTCCACCGAAGTTCTGGTTCATCCAGACGGACCCCATCACGTCGGGGTAAGACTCCTTCCGCGCGAGCGATGCCATCGCGCCCGCCTCGTCCTGCATCGCGCGCATCCCTCGGAGCTCGGGGCGGGTCTGCATCGCACGCGCAAGGAGCGGAGTGATGGCGGCGTCGGGCGTAGAGCCGGTGTCCGGCGTCGGGTCGTCGACGAGCGTATCAACCGGCGCA
Source organism: Myxococcales bacterium (assembly GCA_025354825.1). Lineage (GTDB taxonomy): Bacteria > Myxococcota_A > Polyangia > Polyangiales > Polyangiaceae > JANXMC01. The sequence goes on along the minus strand of JANXMC010000176.1, from coordinate 229 downwards.
TCTCGAAGCGCGTTCATCATGGCGACGATTGCTGCGCGCTCCCCGTCGAGGTCGATGCGCTGCACATCGAGCGCAGTCACTTCCACCTGGGCACGCACGACCTCGTGGTGCTGGCCGGAGCCTGCGGCGTAGCGGCCGAGCGCGGCGGACGCGATGGTGCTCGCGAGATCGCGGCTCATACGGTTCACCTCACGCCGTCGCGCGTTCATCGCGAGCATCCACCACGCCC
>JANXMC010000117.1 GCA_025354825.1 Myxococcales bacterium | reverse complement strand
CCGCAAAGGCCAAGTTGCGTCCGCCGTAGGCCCAGCCCGACTTTCGGAGGCCGAGACCTTCTACAGGCTGGCCGCGTAGCTCACGAGGCTCCTACCAAGAGGCTCGGCTTCCCTTTCGAATCGCCAACGCAACACAACCCGCGCGGCCGACATGACCAACGTGCTCGGAGCGATCGAGGATGCTCTCGAACTGGATCCTGAAGAGACCAGCTAGGCTCGCCGGCCTCCTCACGCTCGCACCGAGCCCTATTAGCCGCGCTACTTCCGGCTGCGACGTTCCCACCTGTAGACGGCGAAGACCTCCGCGCGTTTTTGCCGCTGTCGTCCGCGGCTGAACGCGGCGAAGGGAAGCCGCGGAACTCCGACGCTCGCGTCGAACGGCGGTGACTGCCGTGGGGTTTTGACGGGCTCGTCGCGGGTCATGCCCTCGCGACCTTCGTCGCCTTCGTTGCAATGTGCTTGCGCTGATCGCCCGCGTCCGCGGAGTTCCGTGACCCATCAGGCACGCCGGGATGCAGGTCGAGGCGCCGCGTATGTGGCTGACGTGGGCCCGTCGCCGACGTCGACGCTCACGCCAGCGAGCGTTTGAATGCAGCCGGCGTCACGTCGGCGCTCTGGTGCCAGAAGAGGTCGCGGTGGGTGCCGAGCCGCTCGAAGTTGAATAGGTTGATGCGCGAAGTGGGCAGTCATGACGTGCCCATTGGAGGGACGGCGCCGGCGTCGAACTCGAGCTCGGCGCCACAGGCGCACGTCGTGAAGGGCTGAACGGGTCGACGCGCACGTCGCGCCCGCACGCGGGGCATCGCGCTTCGATTTCCCAGCTCTCGCACGAGCGCACGAGCCGGTGGGCTTCGACGAAGGAAGCCATCACGCGGCGACGCCTGCGAGAAGATGCGCTTTCTTGTTGAAGCAGAAGCCATGGAAGCCACTGGCGTTCTACATCAGGTGGACGCAACGGCCCCAGTGTGGGCGACCACGCCCTGTGGGCCCTTTTTCTCACTTTGAAGGCGTGACGACCCGCTATTTTGAATTCCCACTAAACGCACCACCTGCGATCGGAAGTGCGAATGCTATCCCTACTGGATAGTCTGATGCGCAATTCGCAAGATAGGTCGACGAGGGGGATGCTGGTCGCGCCGTGCACGCTTGCGTCGCTTGTGATTGTCGCATTCGCCGGCGCGTGCAGCGGAAACAGCACGCCGGTGTTTTCGGGGAGCATGTCGCCGGGCGCTGATAGCGGTGTCACCACGCCTCCGGATGCGTCTGTACCCACGGTGTCGCCCGTCGATGCATCCACGACAGCGCCCGCGAGCGACGCAGATGTCCAGAGCGACGCAGGCGACGCCGCCGTTGCGCCGCTGCAGCAACTCGCATTCGCCGGTCAGCTCGACGGTCAGCCCAATTGGGACATCTACACGTCAGCAACCGACGGAACGGGGCTGAAACGCCTCACGAACGATCCGGCGAACGACACGTACCCCGCGTGGTCACCCGACGGCCTGCAGATCGCGTTCTCGAGCCAGCGGACCGGGATGTACCAGGTCCACCTTCTCACACTCGCGACGGGGGACGTGACACAACTCGTGCAAGGGATGGCGTACAGCGCAGCACCCGCGTTCGCTGGCGACGGGCTGCACATTGCGTTCGAGGGCGAAGCCGTTGCGGGCGAGGGTGTTGGCATTTACGTCGTCGCCCGCGATGGCACCGCGCCTATGCGCATCACCGACCACACGCGTAAGTCGGTCGCGCCCTTCTGGTCGCCCGACGGAGCGTCCGTCATGTACTCGTCGACCGCCTCGGCGGTGACGCAAATCTACGCCACGGCGCCCGACGGCACCGGCAGCCACGCCGTGACGAGTGGCTCCGGCCTCGTCGGCCGCGCCGCAATCTCGCCGAACGGGACGACGTTGGCCGTCGAGCGGAATACCAGCGGCGCCACGCGCATCGAGCTCGTCGAGCTCGTCGCGGGGTCGATCAGAGTGTTCACAGCGAACGATGATTTCGAGCCGGCATTCTCGGCGGGAGGGGACCTCCTAGCTTGGGCGTCGCAGCGCGGCGGCTCGGCCTCGCTCCGCGTCGCGCCGTCGAATGACGCCATCGCGTCTACCAAAGTTTCGCTTCCATCCGGGATCGTGGCGAGCCCGGCCTTTCGTCCTTTGCTCGTCCACTGAACTGCGCGGTAGCGCCTTCTCACCGTCACCCGGGAGGATCTTCACACATGCACGGTTTTTCTCACCCCCGCTCGCGCGCATTTGGCCGCGTCACCGTCTGCCTTCTCGCCGCGAGCGTGGTGACAGCGGTCGCCTGCTCGTCGCAACAGGACGACGGTTCCACGAGCGGGGTCACCCAGCTGCCGTCGGGTTCGCCCGAGGCACCCCCCCCCTACGCGGGCGCGGAGGCCCTTAGCGAGTTCTGGGTCCACGTAACGCCCGAAGGGTTGACCACCTACAACAATCCGCCGACGACCGACACCCTCTCGCCGACCGACTATCAGCATCTCACGCGCTCTGGCGCCGATGGTGGGAACGGCACAGTTTTTATGTCGAATGGTACCACGACGCAGGATGCCGGCACGTGCAGCGGCGCGAGCCGCTTGTGCGGCACCGTCTCGATCAAGAACAACTTCACAAGCACGCTCTCGAGCGTCTGGGCCGTCATAGACTCCGTCTACCCGTCGTCGACCTGCGGCGGCCAGAACAGCAGCGACGCCGGCGTTCCGTCGGGCCTAACGGAGGCAGGCGCGCCGACGGGGTCTAACTTTGGCCAATGGAACTACGGCTCGATCGCCCCGGGGGCGACGGCGTCCCAGCTCTGGGCGTTCTCGACGGTTGGCTCGTGCGGCACGAGCTTCTGGGTCCGCGGGCGCCTCTGGGGGAACGCGTGCTCCGCGGGGCAATGCTACATCGCGTCCACGTCGACCTGTACGGCGCTGAGCCCGACCGACGCGAAGAACTGCGGTTTCTGCGGAAACGTCTGCACGAGCAATAAGTGCACTGCGAGTAAGTGTGACCGCGTTGGCGACGGCGCCGACGGCCCGCTCGTCATCTCTTCGAATACTACGTACACACCGACCACAACGAAGCTAACGGCGAACGTCTACGCGAGCACATACACGCTGCCGGTGACCGCGAACTCGACGACGCCGTTCGCCGTCGGCGACGAGATCGCCATCGTCACGATGGTCGGCTCGACGGCGGGGACCTACGAGCTTCAAAACATCGTTTCGAAGACGTCGAGCTCCATAACGGTGGGCAACGCGCTGACGAATTCGTATGCCGCCACGGCGACGGAATACACGCAAGTTGTCCGGGTGAACCACTACTCGTCGCTCACGGTGAACGCAGGCTGGACCTGGTCGATGCCGGTTTGGAACGGCACCTCCGGAGGCTTCGTGTTCACGCGTGTCTCGGGGGCAGCTACGATTAACGGGAGCATCGACGCGTCCGGGACGGGATTCGGCTACGGCGCCGGCGCCTCGGGCGGCTCTGTGTGCAATCTGGCCACCCCCGCAACCGCCACGGGAGTCCAGGGGTCATCTCCGACGGGCACTGGGACGCCTTCGAGTGTGGCGAACGGCGGCGGCGGCGGCGGCGGCGGCGTTCCGAGCGTCTGCTGCCAAGCGTGCGCGACAAGCAACACGCCGGGCGGCGGCGGTGGAGGGTACGCGACGGTGGGCGGCGACGGTACGTTGGGAACAAGCACGACGCGGGGCAAGGGAGGGGGCACGTACGGTACGTCGGACCTGACCACCGCGTTCATGGGCGCGGCGGGCGGCGGCGGCGGCGGCAACTGCGCCGTTGCGGCCGGTTCCGGTGGTGCCGGAGGCGGAATCGTGGGGCTGTTCGCGAATAGCCTCACGGTCGTGACCGGTGGCTTCATCATGTCGAACGGCAGCGCGGGAACCGGCATCCGGAACAACTGGGAGGGCGCAGGCGGCGGCGGCGCTGGTGGCTCCGTCTTCCTCGGCGCAAATACGATGACGCTGCCGACATCGACGACGAACGTCGTGGCGACAGGCGGCGCGGGCGGCATCGCATGCGGCTCGGGCGGCGTGGGAGGCGTAGGACGCATTCGGCTCGAATGCGGCACGCTTAACGGTTCGACGTGCTCGAGCGGGTCGAGCACGACCGCGTCCCCGAGCGCATCGGTCGGAGTCTTCTGAGCAAACGCAAGCTACGGCGCTCAGGCGGGCCACGCCGGAGCGTCGTTCCCTTGCCGTCCGATAACCAGGGGTAGCCTCCGGGGGGGCCGACCATGGTGAGTCCGCCGTGGCGCGTTTCTGCCCTTCATTGGGTCCGGCATACGCTCACCGCGCCGGGCGATGCGCCGACCTCGCTGGGGCTCGAGGGCTTGCGCGTCGTGGTCGTCAAAGGGATGGCGACGTCGACCCGCCTCCACGCGCTCCCGTCGGAGCGGCTGCTCTCGGGCGTCGACTTGCGAATGACCCCGCGGGAGCTCTTGCGGGTCGCACAGATCGCAGCGTCGTGGCATCCCCGTCGATTGGTCGTCCGCGCAGCTCGGAACCTTCGCACCGCGCATCGCGGGCATCGATATCGAGCTCGAGTCGACGAGCGGGCCGCCCGGCGTTTGCGCCATCTCAGTGCGCGAGCTCCTTGAACGGGCGACCCCAGCGCCAGCTGTCCCCGGGCTCGCGGACCTCGTCCCCGAGCTCCACGACCATGACTTGCAGCTCTCGCTGAACATCTTCAAAGTCCTCCTGCTCTCGCTTGCATAGTCCGTCGAGGATCTCCGGCGCGTTGTGCGGCTGTCGACCTTCGGCCTAGGCGCTTCGTCGCACTCGTTCGCCGTGGCCGGTGCGTCGGCGCGGTCTCCCCCGGCTAGACGTCCCTCGCCGAGTCGCACGCGAGCGCTTGAGTGGAATGCACTGAGCTGCCCTCACCGTACCCCACGCGCGCATCGTCTACGGCCCCGCGTTCCGGACGGCGGAAACGAAGACGTGCGCCTGGTCTCCTCGCGCACGGCGTGAGGAACAGGCGGAGCGGGGCGCTGCGCGGCTTCGCGTCGGGGTCGACCAGACCGCTCCGGCGGAAGGCCCTGCGCGTACGAGGCGCGATGGTCGAAGGGGCGGCGTCCCACCCGCCGCGCCGAACGCTGACCGCCGCGCGGGCTCACAAATCGATGGCCATCTCGACGAGTTGGTGTGTCATCGTCGAGAGCGGGTCGTCGCGCTCGGTGAGCCACTCGCCGGTTAGGCGCATGCCCGCGCGCGTGTTCGCCGCGATGCTCTGCGCGTTGCGCGCGTGGACGAAGCACCGCGCTCGCTTCGCTCCATGGATTTTCGCCGTCGCGATGGCGAACGCCTTCATCCGCCCGCCCACCCCCATCCCTCGCGCGGACGGCGTCACGTAGAAAGTGTGGAAGTAGCATGCCTCCTTCGAGTGCCACTCGAGGATTTGCGTGCCGACGAGGTCACTGTGGCCAGAAAAAAGGCCGACTGCAATCGGCGAATCGCAGGGCTCCGGTAGCGCACGCACGACCCCTTCGGAGTCGCTCCGTTCCTTGTGAAACTGCGCGTACAGCTCGCGATCCGCCTCCGTGAGCACGCGGATCGCGTCCGGCTCTGACCGGGGTGCGCGGCGCCGCCGGCGAATGTGCGCAGCCCGGGCGCGGGCGTTCGCGAGGAGCGTCGCAAGCTGGTACAGCCCCTGTGTCCATACCGACGGCGCAAGGTGCGCGAGGGTGTCGATCGACAGCATGCCAGGCGGGCGCGCCCGCCCGATGGCCAGGCGCGCGTCGATCCACCCGTCCTCCCGCGGCGCGACGTCGCCCCGGACGCGAAGCCTGTCGCCGCCAACCTCGAGGACCCGGCGCCACGAGACCTTCGTATACCCGGGGAAACAGACGAGATCGCCCACAGCGGGAGGCTCGGCTAAAAGTTCGACGGTGCGGTGGGGCAGCGCGAGCAGTCGCATATAGCGTGAGCCCGGCCGAATGCGAACACACGCCGGTAGCATTCCCGCGGTGTGCCGGCGGAGGATCTCGTCCTCTGTGAGGGTCGGCGGGGACGCGCTCAACGAAAGCTCGCTTCGGCTACGGCCATTGGCGAAAAGCCCTCGCGCCGCGCGAACTCCTTCGATGTACCCGACACGTAGAGCATCAGTGTGAGAGTACACTCGCCGAAGGGGATGGGGTTACGGCAGAAAGCGTTCGATGAAGTACGCGTTCGTCCCGAACTCACCGCCGGGACGTCGCTCATCGACGAGCGCGCCCGACGCGAGGAGGGCTTGAGCATTGTGGGGGACAAGATCGGATCCAGGGAAGACGAAGTAGTCGGGATTGCGCGAAAGGCTGTAGTCCAAGTCGAACTTCGTCGTGCCCCATAGGTAGCCCCCGGGTTGCGAGCGCCCCGAGCGACATGGGCGTCGCACTTGCCAAAGAAGTCGATGGTACGGCGCCTCACGAAGTAGTCCGTACTCCTGGCGGCGGAGACGCCGATCGTGGCGTCATTCGAGGCGTGCGCGGCGAGGCAACGCCGAGGGGAACGGGAGGCCGCGGGGAACCCGTTCGGCGAGGAGACGGCGCGGAGTGATGTCGGCGTCCAGGCGCCCGTCGCGTCTGTAAGGGCTGCCCCGTGGGCGACGACGCCGGCCGCCTGTTCTGCCCGCAGGCGCGCTAGGCGGGCAGCCGCCGCGCCGAGGGCCACCACGATGAGGACCGGAGCCCCCAGTCGAAGCGTCGCTCCAGGTGCGACACCATCTCGAGGAAGCCTTCGCTGCAGGGAGCGTCGCCGCCGAACTCGGACTAGGCGTTCACGCGCAAGCCGCAGACGCCGAAGTCGCCAATCATCCGAAGATTCGTAATCTCACCTTAGTGTCGGAGTCGGCAATCTCGCGGCCGTCGCGTCGAGCGATCTGCGTGTCCCGCGCCCACGCGCCCCGCCACCGCTCTCGCTTGGCCGAGGGGCCAGCAGCTCCGTCGGACGTCCAGTGCGGTTTTCCGAAGTGCTTCATACAGAAGTTGCATGGGGAGAGGTCCCATTCTGTAATTTCGCCCGCAGCGATCGCCTCGAGTTTCGCATCTTGCGCGTCGTGGATGATCCGCAGCAGCTTACGGTGGGCGTCGACGAGGCGCACGGTGTGGAGGTCACCGGCAACTTCGTCCTCACGACCAGCGTTGGGCTGGTCGGCGTGAGAGCAACAGAGCGAGAGGCGCCCGCGGACGTCGATGTGGAGCTGCTCGCCGCGGAACGGACCACAGAGGTAGAACGGACGCTCTTCAAGGAACCCTTCCGCGAGAACGACGGGCATCTTCAGCAGTGCTGCGACGCGCACGACCCGGTCCTTCACGAGCCGCCACTGCTTCGTTGAGAGAAAGAGGCTCTCGTCGTGGAGCGTGCCCGTCGGCTGAAGGACGGCGAACGAGATGTCGCGCGCGCCGAGCTGCGCGGCCAACATCCCCATCCCTTCGATCTCGCCCTCGTTGCGGGCGTGTATCGTCATTTTGATTTGAAATGGGATTGCTGACGCCGTACACATTGAGAGCGCCGACATGACCTGACGGTAGCTCCCGGCGCCGCGAATTGCGTCGTGCGTCGCCTCCGTCGCCCCGTCCAGGCTGATCGCGACGTACGCCAGGCTTCGGCGCCGTGCGGGGTTCGCCCGCAGCGTCTCGAAGAGCCATGGAAAAGTCCCAGCGTTCGTCACGAGATGCCAGGTGAGCCCGCGCGTCGCGAGCGCATCGATCACCTCCACGAAGCGTGGGTGAAGCGTCGGCTCGCCTCCGGTCAGCGCGACGTGCGCGATGCCGTAGGCAGAACGGGCCTCCTCGACAACTTTCTCGATGACCGCGAGATCGAGATCCTTAGGCGTTTTCTCAGGATCTCGCGCGCAATGGCGGCAATCGAGCTGACATCGATCCGTAAGATGGAAACCTAAAAATGTCGGTCCGGCGTTCAGTGGACTGCCCTCTCTCTCCTACGTCTCGGCCTCTTCGCGATAACGACAGCCGGACCAGGGTGAGTTTCAGAAAAACGTGGATCCACCACCGCTGAAAAGCGCTATTTCAGCGACGGTGCCGAGCCGTTCAAGCTTGGGAGCCGAATAAGCGGGGCGAGGCTTCGTACACTCCTCGCCGCCCTTCTCTGACGGGTCACAGGCCATCGAATCGTCCGCGTCCGCGTGGTCTACCTGAAACTGCTTTACGTGCTCCATCGCTGCAGCCCTCCTTTTGCAGTTGCGTATTAAGACTACACAACGAGATGAGCACGATAGGCCAACAATGTACAACGCTCTATTTTGATGTTTCCGAGCTGGCTTACATCCGATCACTCGCTGCGACTCGGGCGCTGACATGCGCTGCTATCTTGGGATCGCACACGTAGATTCGCTTCTTTTAGGTAGCTTGGCGACGGAACGTCGGCTCGCATCGGGGGTTATGTTGCATCCTGGGCATATGGCGATTCGCCAGGCCGTAGTTAGATATAACTCAGGCAGTCATAGACGAAGACTGCGCGGTGAGCGTGAGCAGGAGTCCACTTCCCACGCTGTCGGGGACAACACTCTGCTGCGGCTCGGCCGAGATGTCTCGTGCCAGCCGCGCGGGCAGCATGAGCTCTGCGACGGCAGCGTGGAAGGGCCCGAGCACCGGCGAGTGGAGCACGATCCGCGGGTCCCCTTCGCCCATTCGCGAGGAGATCCGCTGATCACTGCGTGCGTCGGGAAAGGGTGCGGCGCCCAGCGGAATCTTCAAGTCGATGACGTTTAGGTGGGCAAGGCCACGGTCGGCGAAGGTGGGTCCGACGACGCGTCGCTCGTGCCCCAGACCTCTCCGAGCTCCGCGACGACGAGAGCGAGTGCGTCGACGTGTGTTGCTCGTTCGAAACTCCCGGTTCATCTCTGGGATGCGCAACGAGGGATCTGCTCGCCTTCGAAGGTCGCGCCTCCCCCCTGCGAGCGCATTGTCTTGAAAGCCGACGTTGAGCTTGCCGATGCCGTGCAAGGGGCAAGCTCGCCCAGCCGCGCGACGGTCGGGGCCGAGAGCTCACGAACGCCCCGAGCATTGCGAGTCGAGCGCCGAGAAGCGTCCGCGACAGCAAGGCTTCACAGGTCCCGCCCTACTCAGAAGCTGGGCCGCCACGACCGTTGAAACGAGACTCCTACTCGAGCATCGCAGGGGAGCGGCGGTCCACCTTGGGGGGTGGTCACAGGGCTTTCGAGCTGAGGGCTCATCGAGGCGGCGGGCGCGTGGTTCCCGTGCTGGCAGGCCCCGGAATCCATCGGAAATTATCTAGTAGGACAGATGAATCCCAGCTCTCATCTCCTGCGTCCCAAATCATAAACTCGAGTGTGATCACTTCACCCGGCTCGACCGGCGCTTGCGATGAGAGCCATCCCGTCGCGCCCCCACCGCTGGTGCTGGTGTCGTTGCAGTAGATCCCCGGGTCATCGAAGCCGGTGCCGGCAAGTTCCGACGTGCCCCCCGGGCAGGATGCGGTCGCCGTCTTGGCGGGCGTCCCGCTGCAACCGGTCTGAGCACCGGCGGTGCAGCGGTCGAAGAAGCCGTTGTTGACGCTGACAGGGTTGTTCTTCGCATCGAAGGACATGTTGTCGGCCTTGCCGCCGTTGAACGCCTTCGAGGAGAGATACGCGATGAAGGCATCGTTGTACGTGGTGCAGACATACTCGGGCCACTCGCCCGACCAGAAGTCGAAGTCGAAGGCCAGGCCGTTGGCATTGGCAGGCACCCGGATCTGGAGCTTCACATTGACGACGTCGTTGACTGGCGCTCCCGCGCTTCCGCAGCCCGGCGACGCCTTCGGGAAGCCGGGCGGCACGTCTCCGCCGTGCCCGCCCTGCATTCCGGCTTTCTGATCCTTGAAGGCGGGTCCCGTGTCCCCGTCGGTCTCAGAGGCCGTGCCGCTGCTTATGACGCCGAGGCTGCTTCCCTCGCGCGGCCTCACGATGTTCCCGAACTTGGGCAATATCCCGTGCTGCTCGTCAAAGCGCCCCGGCGTGCCTGTGCTGGTGTGGCCGTTCTGAAAGGTGGCGGAGATGACGCCCCACTTCGTGTCGTGCGCCCCGGCGACCTGGCAGAGACCGAGCGCTCTCGCGAAGTCGCCCGCGCTCCCGGTGGCGGGCAGCCCCGTGTCGCAGACGACCGCGTTGTCGATCTTCCCGTCACCGTCGTTGTCGCAATTGTCGCCGGGGATGTCGTAGTAGGACGGGTCCGACTTGCAGGTCTGAACCGCACCGCCATCCCCAGTGCCATTGCCGGGGCCGAGCGAGCCAGGATCCTTGCCACCGTCGGCGGTGGGGATGCGCACTCCGGAGCCCCCGTCGGCGCCGTCAGGAAAGCCGCTGGTCGCGCTTGAGCCAGAGCATGCCGCGAAGACGACGGCGGTGACCGCAAGCACGCCGCCCGCATACAAAAGGGAACGCATGGCTAGGACTCTTCAGCACCAAGGCGGAACCGCCACGTCTCAACGGCCTCTCGTCGTGCGCGCGGGTTCGATGCGCGCCAGCTTCCCCTCGAAGGAGCAGCCCTCGTTGGGAACCTGTACCAACGTGCCGACTTCGTACCGCTCATGTCGGGGGCTACAAGGACCTAATGAACGCCGTTGAACAACCCTTTCCGCCTGCACGAAAGGCATCAAGTAAGGTCCCTATCCGAACACTTCGTCCGGTGGTCGAGGGGGGTGGGCGAAGTGCGCGGTATCCTTCCCAGCGAGCTCGCCCGCGCGAGGCCCGGCAGCTGCATAGACGTGGCGACGCTGAGTGTATGGGTGACGCGCGCCTTAAGGCGAACGTCGAGACGGAGGTCTGTTCCACGACCGAGTAGGTCATCCCCTGATTCAGCGCCGCTCTCGCACCTCCGAGCGCGGCCAGCGAAGAGTTGCCGTGGGCGCGAGCGAGATAACGGTCTTTCCGTCCTCGTCGTCGAGTTCGGACGAACCGTCGAGGGCTCGCACGAGCGCGGGACGCCTCAAAGGCGCGCGCGTCGTGAAGCGGCCCCGGGCCCACTCGCCGTTGAAGAGCTGAAGAGCAGTACGTCCAGCTCCGCGCCTTCGACAACGATGCGTTTCGCCAGGGCGTAGGCCTCCTCGCCGTCCGTCGTCGACTTCTCGAGACGTGCCCCCGCGGCGCGCCCACCGGTTCGGCTCCGCGGACGCGCGCACGAACATCTCGTCACGACGACGTAGGAAGGGTGTTCGACTGCACCGGCATGACGCTGGAGCAAACGAGAGGGTGGGGATGGGAGCCGGTGTTGCACCCTGACGATCTCCAAACCTGCGTGGCCGCATGGTCTGAGGCGGTGCGGACCGGCAACGACTACGACAAAGGGCTAGGCCATTACAAACCGAGAGTGCATCTCATCGATGAGGTCGAGCTCTCGGCCTTGCGGCGGCAAGGGCTGGCGATCACCACGCCCCACGAACACGTAGTGACAGAGGCATCTATCGGATCCAGCGGCTGCGACCCGGTCAATTAGTAACGTTCAGATTCTGTATGCAATCAATCAAAGCCTGCTCAGTGTAGATTTTTTTTAGATCGACTCCTCTCCTCAATAGCGGCTGCCATAAGATTGGGGACTCTTGCCAAAAGTGGCGTCCCCCTTCGTCACCTCGCGCATTATACCTAGCCCCTATATGCGCTAGCGCTTTCCAATGCCTCGTGAGAGCTGCCAGAAAGATGCGCTCAAGCTGAGGGTAGTGGGCCATGTACACTTGTCCCGCTTGAGATAGCGTCCCAAGAAAAGACCATTCCTCGGACAACAGCTCGAGAAACATGCCTTTTCGAAAGCCAGAGGACCTGTCATTCATCAAGCAGTCCAAGGCATCAAAGAACGCGGAGCATTGAAAGTGTTGGTCTTGACCTGAGCGACAGTTTGGGCCGTCGAGCACGATGACGGCGTTCGGAACGCTGTCTACATCTATGGATTGGGAAGTTAGCGCATGAAGAGAAGCTCCCTGCACGAGGGAGCGGGCATGTTTTATCGAAGCTTCTCTCACCTCGGAATACGTTCCTAGTAGAAAGGTCGGCAACCTCATATACAAACCATGCGTTGAAACTGCTCGTAGTCATGCGGGGCCCAGAAAGTTGGGTGTCGGGGCATACCTAATACCATTCGCTGGAGGAGGCTGGTCGCACGGAGGCGCGGGGGCTTAGACCGACTTTACGCCGCCTCCGTGACTGCTTCGGCGACTCAGTCATTCGACTTATATCCCGCTTTCGCGCTTTGTTGCCGAGATCGGTGGGGAGCGGCGACTCTCGGCGGCGCGAAGTATCGCGATATCCGCCGATCGGGCAATGTGAAACGCCTTTCGCGCCGATCCCGCAGAACTTGCAATCACCGTGACACCGCCACCCCAGGGCAATTGCATCTTCTACGCAGCGCCAAAGAGCGTTTGGAGTAGGTAGTCGTGGTTCCAACCGGCCTTCAGTCGCTTCGCGCGGATTCCGCCCTTCGCCTTTGTGCTCTTCAGCAGATTCATCGTGAAGTGACGAAGAACGACGAAGTTCTCGGCGGCGTTGCCGGCGCGGATGCGGCACTCGTCCTCGCGGAACGCCATGTCGAGGACCCAGTGGAGGCGGTTCTCGATTCCCCAGTGGGCACGAACGGCTTCAAGCGCGTCCTTCGCTCGAAGATTGCGCCGTGAGGCGATGAAGTATCGCTGCTCGGTGGACGTCTTCCCGTCGATTGTGCGGTCAACCTCGATGCGAACGACGGACGCAAGGCTCGCCCACTCATGCCGAGAAGCAAGTGCTTCTAAGGCGGAGGTCGTGTGGCACCGGCGCACTTCCGTTCGTCCGTGCCCCTTATCCCTGGTCTCCGCGAAGTCCACGACCGCATCGAAGTTCGGCGCTTCGATTGCCTCTGCAAAGCACGCCTGTATGCCTTCGAGAAGCGAGGGTTGGTTTTCTTTGACGGCTAAGACGTAGTCAGCTTTCCGGTCGATGATTGCTGCCGCAATCTCCTTTTGACAGCCCATCGCGTCGATCGTGACCGTCGCTCCTGTGATGCCCAGCAATTCGAGCAACCTTGGAATGGCGGTGATTTCGTTCGACTTCGCTTCCGTCCGTAGCTGGCCAAGTACAAGCTGGTTCTGGGCGGCCCAAGCGCTGACCATGTGAACGAAGGCGCGGTTGTGAGCATCGTCGAACGACCGTCGGAGCGTCTTGCCGTCGATCGCGACCACCTGCCCCGCCGACGAGCCCGCGAGCGACGCCGTCCATGCTCGAAAGGCCTCCTGCAGCGCACGAGGATCGAGCATCGCGAACACCCGACCGAACGTGTCATGGGATGGGATCCCGGAATCCAGGTCCAGAAACGTCGCGAGGAACGCCTTCTTTGCGATCCCGAAATCCTCGATGTCGGTGAACGAATCGGCCCCACAAAGAACGGCGAGCAGCGCGATCACCAGGATGTTTACGAGAGAGTGCGCCCGCGTCCGCTCCATTCGAGGGTCGGGTATGCCCGCGAGGTAATCCAACACCGATTCCGCGATGACCTTTTTCTCTTCGACCGCCCTCATCCTGCCGCTCCTCCGAGGCCGGCAAACGATCACAGCTGCGGTCGGCGCTCAAGT
>JANXMC010000197.1 GCA_025354825.1 Myxococcales bacterium | reverse complement strand
CTTCAACATCAAGAATAGCGGAGCTTCAACATGGTTAAGCAGAACGACACGGTCACGGGCGCTTCGGAGATCAACGACGCCGACCTCGAGCTTGTGGCGGGCGGCGCTTGCACCGACACGAAGGGGATCCTTTGGGCCACCGACGAGCATGCCGAAGTCAAACCGGGCGTCTGGGCGGTTTGCATGGCGAACGGGACGTGGTCACCGCTCTGATCGTATGAACGAGGGGCCGCCGGCTTCGGCCGGCGCCGCGCCCCGCCCGCTCCTCGCCCGAGGGGCGACGCCTCACCGCGGCGTCGCCCGCACGAGGACGAACTTGTTGTTGAGCGACGCCTTCGTGAGAGGCACGACCGTCGCTTGCTCTCGCAATTCGTTACGTAAGCTCTCGAGGCGACTGGGCTCGAGCACAACGTAGAACGCGCGGGCGCCTCCTTCGATGACGCGCTTCACATAGGCGTTCAGCGGCGCGCCGCCGGAGAGGAAAATCGCAATTCGATTGCCCGTATAGAAGTTCTCTCCCTTCCAGTTCATTTGATAGGCGACCAGAGGCTCGGCCTCCGACGCGCGGTTCGCGTAATACGCTTCGACGACCTCCCGTTGCCCCCAGTGCGGCGCAAGACGCACGAGGTAGATGTCGAGCCCGAACAGGGCGAACAGCAGCGCGCCGGCGATGAAAAGCGCGGTACCTCGCGCACGCCAGCGAGGCACCGCGAGGGCCAGTGTGAGGGCGGTCGCAACGACCGTGGCCGCTGCGAAGACGGCGCGCACGTCGACCGTCTCGGGCCATGCGCGATGGTACAAATAGGTAAAGAGACCAAGCAGGCGCGCTTGGCCGATGTAATCGCCATTCGCCACCAGATCGCGACCCACGGCCGCAACCAAGACGGCCCCGAGAACGGCGAGCCCGCCGAGCATCAGGCGATCGTGCCCTTCCGCACCGGCTTCGGGAGAAGCCCCTTCGGAGCGGCGCGTCGTGCGATCGAGCCATAGGCCCGTGAGCATCGCCGCCGGTGGCACGGCGGGGAAAATGTAGTGGTGAAACTTCGTGAGCATCGTTGTGAAGAGGGCGAAGGCGAGAAAGAGCCACGTGACCAGAAATGTCGAAGGGTCGTGGCCGTCTTCGTCGTGCTCGCGTGTGCGGGCCCACCAGAGCGTCGCCGCTGCGACGAGGCCGCTCCACGGGAAGAACGCGTAGCCGAGCTGCCAGATGTAATAGCGAAACGAGGTGTCGTCGCCGACGTTCGTATCGTGAATATGCTCGAGGGTGCGACCTACCATGTTCTTCAGCACCAGCTCGTCGATGAAGAGCTTTCCGTGCCGCGCATACATGGCGAGGTACCAGGGGAGCACCATCGCGGCGACCATGAGAACGCCGGGGAGGATTTCGAGCGACAGCAAGACGCGTAAGCGGCGTGTGAAGAGCAAGTAGGCAAAGGCGACGCCGCCGGGGAGAACGACGCCGGCCGGCCCTTTGCCCATTGTCGCAACTCCTGCGCAGAGCCACGCGGCCAAAAAGAGGACGCGCGCGCGGCGCCGCTCGGCGTGGACGAGGAACGTCGCCGTCGCGAAGACGACGCACCAGAGGACCGCTTGCAGAGCGGGCTGAAGCGCGGGGTGCACGTAGGCCTGGGCCGCGCACGCTGCCTGACCCGGGAGATCGCAATTGCCCGTCGAGCCTGCGAAGAAGGCGTCGACGTGAGGGTGAAGACCTGTGAGATTTCGTCCGACCAAATAGGCCACCTGCGGGAGCGTGATCGCGGCGAACGCGACGAGCACCAGGTGCATCGCATGGAGGCGAACGGTGCGCGTGCCCGCGCGCGTGTTGAAGCTCACTTGGTAGACCGTGACGACCTCGCCCTCGGGCGCCGCCATGCCGAGAAGCACCAGCCCCATCGCCGCGGAGAGGCTCGCGACGAGGGGCATGTCCGTGATGGACTGATGGCTAAGGAGAAACCACTGCGGCATCGTCTGGAGCACGAGCGCGCCGAAGAGCCCCGCGCGGCGGCCTGCCGTCCGTGCGACGCCTTTGTAGAGCATGTACGCGCCGAACGTGGCGAGGAGAAAGCTCGGCAGGCGCACGGCCCATTCCGGGTGCGCGACGTGGCCGCTCCACCCCTGAAGCACGGAGCCCGGTGCCGTGTGCACGCCAAGGGACGCCATCGCGAGGGCCTGAATCCAAAAGTCCAATACCGGTTTCGAGAAGAACCACCCCTCCTGCGCCCACCACGTCGAGATGAGATCGCCTCGCGAGAGCATCTCGCGCGCGACCTCGGCGTAGTGAGTCTCCCACGGGTCGAGAAGGCCGAAGTTACCGAGCATCGGTAGCCCCAGAACGGCGCTCGTGACGACCACCCAGAAGCCGTGCCTCGCGTGAAGCGGTCGGGGCGTGCCAGTCTCGTCGAGGGCATAGGGGCCGAGCGCCGCGCCTGCGCGAAAGAGCGCGACGACAAGCGCCAGAAACGTCGCCGGGACGGCCACGGCGGCGACGACCATCGGCAGAATCCCAGCGACTGCGAGGCGCAGCGCAAGGATGAACAGCGCGAGGGCGAGCACGACGCACGCCCCCGGGCGCGCGAGGCGCCGCCCATCGACGTGAACGACGCTCATGACCCCACCGTGATCGAGCCGAGGAGGAGACGGTCGTGGCCATCGCTCGCGCCGCGCGTGACTTTCATGCGGCCGTCCCCGGTGCATGGGAGCTCGCCAATTCCGAAATAGAGGGAATAGGAGCCTGCACGAAACGGCGCGGGGAGCGTGATTTCGTAGTCGTCGGCGAGTACGTCTCCCACGTTCCAATAGATCATGGGGTAGGCGGCCCACTCGGTGTGCTCGGCCGAGAACCGCGTCGGGGTATGGTCGATGTGAACGAAGGTGCAGTAGCCTCCGTGGACCTTGGCGCGGACCCCCAAGTACACGCGAAGGTGGAACGGCTTTCGTGCTTTCGCCGCGGTAAGTCGCTCGCCGTGGGCGCCCGTGACCTCCCAACCGACGGCGGCGAGGGCGTTGCCGAACTCGCCCTCCGCGGGGCGCGCCGCCGACGGACGGCCTGCGAGGACGATCGCATCGAGGGGGCTCGCGCTCTGCTCGTCGGTCGCGAGCTCGTTCGACGCCAGCAGGACCGCGCTCGAGCGGCCGTCGAGCACCGGCAAATTCCGCGGCGACGGCGATCGCGCGCGGAACAGCGCGTTAACGGCGGGGAGCTCGTCCCCGCGAAGCGCGAGCCACTTTCGAGCCGGGGCGCCCCCACCAAAGAGCCACGTATCTGCGGCCGCGGCGCCCGCGAGCGTCGTGACCGCGCCGACGTTGCCGTAGAGCGCGGTCGACTCGTTGACGCCGAGGAGAGCGAGCGGCTCTGCCCCGCGACGATGGCGCGCGTAGCTGTCGAAGACACCTTTGGGCGAGAGCTGTTCCGCGAGACGCGGGTAGTAGGCGGCGCGAAAGACGAGCGCGGCGAGCACACCCGCGAGGACGATCGCACCACCGCGGCGCGAAGGGCTGACAAGGGCTGCGAACCCGGTCGTCGGAATGGCCATGAGCGTGCCTGCGACTCCGAGAAACAGGACGGCAGATGTGATGACCAGGGTGTGCGCTGTGAGGTCGAAGGTGTGAGGAAAGACAGCGTTCTCGGTGACGAATGGGGCAAGGCCTGTTTCCGGCGCACGGAGAAAATCGCGCGCGAGGAGCACGCCCATCCCCACCGTCGCGACGGCCATCGTGAAGGACGGGGGCGCGCCGCGTTCGAGGTCACGCAGCGCAAGGGCGACGATCGCGGAGATCGCTGCGGGGGCGACGAAGGGGAGGACGGTTGCGCGCGATGCGACGAGCGAAAGAATGCCGAACGCGAGCGCCGTGGCGACCACGAGCAGGAGCCGTCCGTGGCTCTCGCGCAGTGACGCCGTCGCGGGGCGGAAGAGGGCGCGGCCGAAGGCGAAGGGGACGAAGGCGCTCCACGGAAAGAGCGCGTGACCGAGCTGCGCGATAAGAAGATCGAAGCTCAGCGCCCGGGGCGCGGCCTGGGCGACACGAATGCCGAGAAGGAACGGTGTCGTTCCGGGCAGGCTCGTGAAGAGCACGTAGCTTCCCAAGCCGAGCGCGCCCACTCCGATCACGAGGAGCGCGCCGCCCGCGAGGTCGCGCGTTCGGTCACGGGGGCGGCGATCGGAGTCGCCTTCGAAAATGGGCACGCCTGCGATGCGTGTGAGCGCCCATGCGATCCCAACGGTGAGCGCTGGCAGCGCAATGCCCACCAGGACGCCGCGCGCGAGGACGCCGAGCCCGAGCGCCGCGACGCCGAGGACGAGCGCCAGCACGCGACGTCGGCCGCCGTCGTCGAACACGGCGATGGAGAGCGCCGCGAAGGCGATGGCGCCGGTCGCCATCGTCGCGATGTCCCCGGCCATTGTTCGGGCCTGGAGAAAGTAGAGCGGCAGGCTCGCGAGGATCACGCCGCCGTAGAGCGCCGCCCGCCGATCGGCGAAGCGCGAAAGCCAGACGACCACGGCGACCACACCGAGCGTGGCCCAGACCGCGAGCCCCGTTCGACCCGCCCCTGCGCTGATGCCGAACAGGCGAAAGCCGAGGGCGATGCTGTCGAACGGGAGCTCGCCTGCACCGAGCTCGTCGCGGGTCGGCAGGGGCTCGGTCGCCGCCGCGAGGCGTCGCGAAATCTCGGCGGCATGAACCTCGACGGGGTCCCAAAGCCCCGCATCGCCGAGGCCTATGAGCAGAAAGTAGGCGACGACGGCGGCGGCAAGCGCCGGAGCGAGCCACGCCGATCGCCAAAGCGGGGTACGATTTTCAGGGGGCACGGCCTAAAGGCGCACCCGCAGGCGGCCGTCGGCTCAAATGAAATAAATGAGCCGATGGGCGACCCTCGTGGCTACTTAAGGGCGTGCTCACCCGCGCTCTCGCCTTTGCGCTCCCCAACGCCGCTCTCGGCGAAGGCGTCGCGCCCCTCGACGACGCCGCCCTCGTCACCCGTGCGCAGCGCGACGAGGCGGGCGCCTTCTCGGCGCTCTACTCACGCCACGCGCGCTACATCGCCGGCGTGGCGTACCGATTGATGGGCGACGACGGCGACATCGACGACGTCGTTCAAGAGACGTTCCTCGACGCGGCGGACGGCATCCACGCGCTTCACGATCCGAGCGCCGTTCGCCCCTGGCTCGTGACCATCGCGGTGCGCCGCGTGAAGCGCCTGCTCGCGCGCAGGCGTCGCGGCCGCTTCTTCTTCTGGCAGGCCGCGGAAATGGCACCTCGCGTGTCCGACCCCCGCGACCGTCAACCCGTCGACGACCTCTACGAGGCGCTCGATCAACTGCCGGTCGATCTCCGCGTTCCGTGGGTTCTCGCCCGAATCGAGCAGGTGACGCTCCCCGAGGTAGCCCGCATGTGTGAGGTCTCCCTGGCGACGATCAAACGCCGGCTCGTCGACGCAGACGCGCGAATCGAACGGAGGTGCGCGCCGTGAACGCTTCGAACCTGAGAAACGAGAGCCACGCGAGCCGCCTCGCGACGGCCGCCCGCGAAACGATGAGCGCTCCGCGCGATTGGGACGGCGCACGCTCGAACCGCGTTTACGCCTCGGCGACGAAAGCGCGCCGTGCACGTGCGCAGCGCAAACAGCAGGTGGGCGCGGTGCTCTCGGCGGTCGCCGCAGCCGCGGTCTTCGTGCTCGCCGTGCGGAGCTTCGGCGGGAACGACGCGAGCGCCAACGCGGGCGCGCCTGCGCGCGACGAAGGGGCGATGACCGCCCACACGTCGGGCGATCCGGCGGGGCTCACGTACGCAGACGGCTCCGCGTTCAGTCGAGACGGCGACGGCGGCGGCCTCGAAGCGTCACGCCAGTAAGCGGCGCTCGCGACGTGCGCGCCGCGAACGTCCACGGCGGTGCCGCTTCGGATCGAAGCGGCGCCCCGTCTTACGGCTACTAGTAGTGATCGCCCTTCTTCGTCACCCCCCAAGGCGACAGCGGGTGCTGCTCGCCATTCACCCTCGCTCCACCGTTCTGGATCGCCCCAACGTTCGGCAAGAACGCCGCCGGGAAGTTCAGAGTCGGCGTCGTAAGCTCATCGAGCTTCGCGGTCTGCGCGGGCGTGAGCTTCACATCGAGCGCTGCGAGGTTGTCGTCGAGATGGGCGAGCGTACGCGCCCCCAAAATCGTCGACGTCACGCCCGGGCGGTTTTGCACCCACGAGAGCGCCACGCGCGCGACGGTCGTGTCGAGCGCCTTGGCGATGGTCGCGAGCTCGTCGAGCAGCGCGAACGTCTTCTCATTGAGCAAGTTGGCATTCCAGGCGCGCTGGCTCACACCCGGCTTGTTGGCATTCTCACGGGTGTACTTGCCGCTCAACACGCCACCGCGAAGGGGCGACCACGGGGTCACGCCCATCCCGAGCTCGAGAGCCATGGGGACCAGCTCGCCTTCGACGGTCCGCTCGAGAAGCGAATACTCGATTTGCAAACCGATGAAGGGCGACCAACCGCGAAACTGCGCGAGCATTTGCGCCTGCGTCGTCTTCCACGCGGGCGTGTCCGAGACGCCGACATAGCGAACTTTCCCGGCCTGCACGAGATCGTGGAGCGCCTGCATCGTCTCTTCGATCGGCGTATGCTTGTCCCAATTGTGAAGCCAATACAAATCGATGTAGTTCGTCTGCAGGCGACGGAGCGACTCCTCGCATGCGGCGATGATCGACTTACGGCTCGAGCCGCCGCCGTTGGGGTCCCCCGGAAAGTGATTGCCGCTGAACTTCGTCGCAATCACGAGGCGGTCGCGTTTGCTCGCGTCCTTGCCGAGATGATCGCCGATGATCTTCTCCGAGTGCCCCTTCGTGTAGAGGTTGGCGGTGTCGATGAAGTTGCCGCCGCGCTCGATGAAGCGGTCGAGAATCGCCTCCGAATCGGCCACGCTGCTGCCCCAGCCGAGGTCTTCGCCGAACGTCATCGCACCGAGGCAAAACGGGCTGACGCGCAGCCCCGACCGGCCC
>JANXMC010000095.1 GCA_025354825.1 Myxococcales bacterium | reverse complement strand
ACACCGAGCATGCCCCCGTCGGCGCCTATGACGCGGACTTCGGGCACACGAATACGGTGATTGATTCGAATCTGAAAACCGCGCTGCTGCTGACGCGGATCGAAGCGGGGACGGCCCATCGCCATGTGGATATCTGTGACCTCCTGAGAATGGTTACTAGCCTCGTGGCCAAGTTAGGACGCACGAGGGCGCGAATAATCGACCCGTTTCTATGTGGGCGTCAATCGTAGACGGCCCTGTTTTCCTTCGAAACGAGATCGATGAAGTCTTCTACCGGCATGGCCCCGAGCTCGCCGCGGTCGCGGGAGCGGACGCCGACCTGTTGAACCTCGGCCTCTTTTCCGCCGAGAACGACCATGTACGGGTAGCGAAGAAGCCGCGCGTTGCGGATTTTCGCCCCGAGCTTGTCTTTGCTCAGATCGCTGTCGACGCGGATGCCGGCCGCGCGAAGCTTCGCGACGACCGTCTCGGCGTAGGGGTCGATCTGGTTGTTCACCGTAATCACGATCGCTTGCTTTGGCGCGAGCCAGACGGGGAAATTCCCCCCGCAGTGCTCCAAATAGACGCTGAAGAAGCGCTCGAGCGAGCCGAGCATGGCCCGGTGGAGCATCACGGGGCGGTGCCCTTTGCCGTCTTCGCCGACGTACGAGAGGTCGAACCGCTCGGGGAGGTTCGGGTCGTACTGAATCGTTCCGAGCTGCCAGCTGCGCTTCAAGGCGTCGCGGACGTGGAACTCGACTTTGGGGCCGTAAAAGGCGCCTTCGCCCGGGGTGATCTCGAACGGCATCCCCGCGGCTTTGAGGCCTGCTTCGAGGGCGCCTTCGCTCTTGTCCCATTCGGCGTCGGAGCCGATGCGCTTGTCGGGGCGGGTCGCCAGCTTGATGTCGACGCGATCGAACCCAAACGCGCGATAGACCTGATTGATCAGGTTGATGAACCGCTCGATCTCCGACGAAACCGCGGCTTCGGTGCAGAAGATGTGGGCGTCGTCTTGGCAGAACGTGCGGACGCGCGAGAGGCCGTGGACCACGCCGCCGCGCTCGTAGCGGTGGAGGCGGCCGAAGTCGGCCATGCGCCACGGAAGCTCGCGGTACGAACGGAGGCGCGAGCCGAAGATGATGCAGTGGCTGGGGCAGTTCATCGGCTTGAGGCCGAAGCCGCGGTCGCGCATCTCCTCGTGCCACGCCTGCGTCGCCGCGGCCGTCTTCGGGCTCGGCGGGGCGGACGCTTTTTCGATGAGCTCCTGAACCTCGTCCTCCGTCCACAGCCGGTACATGTTGTCGGCGTAGTTCGGCAGGTGGCCGCTCGTTCGAAAGAGCTTCGGGTCGAACGCCTGGGGCGTGATGACCTCGTCGTAGCCGTGCTTCTCGTAGAGATTTCGGACGTACGTGACCAGGCCGTTGTAGACCGCGGCGCCGCGCGGGAGGAAGAACGGCATCGCCGGCGCGACGTCGTTGAAGAAGAAGAGATCAAGCTCTTTGCCGAGCTTGCGGTGGTCGCGCGCCTTCGCGTCTTCGATGGCCTTCAAGTGCTCGTCGAGAGCGGCCTGCGACGCGAACGCGGTGCCGTAGATGCGCTGGAGCATCGGGTTGCGCTCGTCGCCTCGCCAGTACGCGCCGGCCACGCTCGTGAGCTTCACGGCCTTGAGAAAGCCCGTCGTCGGCACGTGAGGGCCGAAGCACAAGTCGACCCACTGGTTTGGCGCGCGGCCGTGCTTGTAGAGCGAGATGTCTTCGCCTGCGGGGATGCGGCCGATGTGCTCGACCTTGAAGTTCTCCCCCATCTCGGTGAAGAGCTTCAGCGCGTCGTCGCGGCTCACGACCTCGCGCCGGAAG
>JANXMC010000067.1 GCA_025354825.1 Myxococcales bacterium | reverse complement strand
GCTCACCCTGGGCCTTTTCGAGGGCGCCGCGATCGACAAGCGCGTGAACGCGATCTTCCGGAGTGCTCATAGGCCGACCTTTCGAAGTGCTTTCTCGGCGTCTTCCGCCGTCATTTTCCCCGCCTCGAGCGCGTCTAAAATCGCGTGGCGGCGCTTCTGCGGCGCCTTCTCGATGACGTCGAGATTACGAATGATCTCATCGAGGCGATTGCGAACCGTCGGGTAGCTAATCCCGATGATCTTCGCCATCTCCTTCAGACTCCCCGAAGCGCGCACGAACGCCGTGACGAACGCGAGATCGTCCGGGCGAAGCTTCAGGAGCGGCGGGATCTCGAACTGGCCGTCGAGGTTCGTCCCGCAGGTTTCACAGGCCAATCGCGTGGCGTGAAGATCCCCCTCGCAGCTGGGGCAACGAACGACGATCTTGGCCATCTCGGTTCACAAGATGGTGCTCGAGTTTCACTTTGTCAAAGCCTCGTTTCACAAAATTGAATCACCCCCGCTTACGGCCGGTGATTTGCGAAACGTCGCGAACGGCCCCGCGGGCGGCGCTCGTCGTCATCGCCGCGTAGGCCTGGAGAGCCGCCGAGACGGTCCGCTCTCGGTTTGGCATCCACGCGCCGTCGCCTCGAGCGACCATCGCCGTGCGGCGTAGCCCGAGCTCGTGGTCGTCGACGACAAGGTTGATGATGCGGCGCGGAATATCGATATGAATCCGGTCACCCTCTTCGACGAGGCCGATTTCGCCCCCCTCGGCAGCCTCTGGGGAGACGTGGCCGATACTGAGACCCGCCGTCCCCCCGCTGAAGCGGCCGTCTGTGATCAGAGCGCAGGCCTTGCCCAGCCCTTTGCTCTTCAAATACGAAGTTGGATAAAGCATCTCCTGCATTCCGGGGCCGCCTTTGGGCCCCTCGTAAACGATGCAGACGACGTCCCCTGCTTCGATACGGTTTTCGAGGATCGCCTCGCACGCCGCGTCTTGCGACTGGAAGACACGCGCGCGCCCTTCGAACACGAGAATGTCCTTGTCGACGCCCGCCGTCTTCACGATGCACCCCTCGCGGGCGATGTTGCCGTAGAGAACGGCGAGGCCGCCATCTTGGCTGTAGGCGTGGGCCACATCGCGGATGCAGCCGCCCGTCTCGTCGCGGTCGGCCGTGGCGAAATATTTGTCCTGCGAGAAGGCCACCTGCGTCGGCACGCCGCCCGGCGCCGCGAGGGCGCGCTGATGGGCGCCCGGAAGCGCGGTCGTTCGACGGATGTCGTGGGAATCGATCGCGGCGCCGAGGGAGACCTCGTGCACCGTCTTGGCTTCCCGGCGAATAAGCCCGGCGCGATCGAGCTCGCCCAAGATCGTGAAGATGCCGCCGGCGCGGTGCACGTCCTCCACGTGGTAGCTCGACGACGGCGCGACTTTGCAGACGTTGGGCACTTTGCGCGAGAGCCGGTCGATATCGGCCATCGTGAAAGGCACGCCGGCTTCGCTCGCAATGGCGAGAATGTGGAGCACGGTGTTGGTCGAGCCCCCCATGGCGATGTCGAGGGTCATCGCATTTTCGAAAGCGGCCATCGTGGCGACGCTTCGCGGAAGGACCGAGTCGTCCCCTGCGACGTAATACCGTTTTGCCATATCGACGATGCGCCGTCCGCTCTCTTCGAACAGCTCCCACCGCCGTGCGTGGGTGGCCAGCAGCGTGCCGTTGCCAGGCAGCGCGAGGCCGAGCGCTTCGTTCAGACAGTTCATGCTGTTGGCCGTGAACATGCCCGAGCACGATCCGCACGTGGGGCAGGCCGATCGCTCGAGGTCTGCGAGATCGCTGTCTGTGACCTTGTCGTCGGCGGCGGCGACCATCGCGTCGATGAGATCGAGCTTTCGTACGAACGGCTTGCCGTCGCGCGAGTGCGTCCCGATGACCTTGCCGGCCTCCATCGGCCCGCCCGAAACGAAGATCGTGGGGATATTGAGGCGCACGGCGGCTAGCAACATGCCCGGCGTAATCTTGTCGCAATTCGAAATACAGACGAGGGCGTCCGCGCAGTGCGCGTTCACCATGTATTCGACGCTGTCGGCAATGAGCTCGCGGCTCGGCAGCGAATAGAGCATTCCGCCGTGGCCCATCGCGATGCCGTCGTCGACGGCAATCGTGTTGAACTCGACGCCCCAACCTCCGGCTTCGTCGATGACCTTCTTCACGCGCTGCCCAACATCGTGCAAATGGACGTGGCCAGGAACGAACTGCGTAAAGCTATTCGAAATAGCGACAATCGGCTTTTCGAAGTCGGCGTCTTTCATTCCCGTGGCGCGCCAAAGGGCGCGCGCGCCGGCCATGTTTCGCCCCTGCGTCGAAGTGCGGCTTCTGAACCCCTGCATGGGAAGAACCGTACTTCGAACGGCTACGAAACGCTCGCGCAGTGCGTCAACGGTACGCGATTAGGATGCTGGAGCATGAATCGTCCTTTTGAAGCGTTGCTTTGCGAAGGGCTATTGCTCAATGCAACAGAGGCGATCGTTCCGGTCACAGAACTGGCTGTACGTGCTCGACCACGTCCCGTCCGTGTGGCCGCTGATGCCGACGTTCGCGTAGGGCGCGGACGACGTGCCTTGCGTGAAGCCGTTGCAGCCGGGCGTGGCGGACGCGCCAGAGTACGACGAGCCCGTCCAGACTTCGGCCCCGAAGCCTACGGCGCCCCCTTCGTCGAGGTCGATGCCGTGAAGAAGGTTGGCGCTCGCGAGGCCGTTCCAATCGGGCGCGACGTAGGTGCCGTCGATGAGGCGGTACGGAATCGTCGCGTGTGTCATGCGCGCGCTCGGCGTGTTCGAGCTGCTGTCGGAAAGCCACGCCATCCACGTCCCGCCGAGGTGAGCTTGCGTCGCCAGGTTTTGGCAGATTGCATCGGCGCCGGCCGCGCCTCCCATGCCCGCCGTCTGGCTCGTGCTCGAGAGGAACGTGCGGCGCGCGGGCGTGCAGACGCCGACGACGCAGGCCGATTGCGGCCCGCAGCTGGTGAAGGTGCAGCCCGTCGACGTATCGATGCCGGCGTCGATGGAGGCGTCGATGCCCGCGTCGACGGCGGAGGCCTCGGCGACGGCATCGCGGCCGCTGTCGATCACCGTGCCGGTGCCGGTCCCCGTGTCGGCGCGTGCATCGAGACGCGCGTCCACGCCCGCATCGACGGCGGGCGCGCGGTGGTCGATGCTCGCATCGGCGGAGGCGGAGGCGTCGGCGCCGGTGGGGTTGGTCGTCGATGTGCCCGAATCGGGCGTGCCGTCACCGTCGGCCGTGTCGTTCGCTTGCGCGCACGCGGCAACGAGGAGGGGCATCACAACGAGAGCGCTTGCAGCGGAAAGACCGAGCACGCGACGGCGGATGTTCATTGGCCCTCCCCGTACTGGGAGGGAGGAACAATTCAAAGAAACTGTGACGAGTGAGACGGGATTGGAATATTTCCGAGGCGTTTCGCCCGCCGTTTCGAAGTTCGATTGAGCGCCACTCGACCAAAGGCGACAACACCGTATTTCCTGCGTGGCGTACGTCCGATCGGTTGGCCCGCGATCAGCCGAAATTCCCGGCGCACCATGCATCGATCAGCCGTCGCGCGATGCTGATCGAAGGGGGAATTTGAGGCAGCGCGTCTTTGCGATACCAGGCGGCTTCGAGAATTTCGACGCCGTCGGCGCGAAGCTCGCCGGACGCCCACGCGACGTCGAAGGCGAGCATGAGCGAATTGGGGAATGGCCAGGGCTGACTGCCAAAATACCTCGGAATGCCAACTTCGATTCCGACCTCTTCGCGAATTTCGCGGACGATGGTCTCCTCGAGCGATTCGCCCGGCTCGACGAATCCTGCGAGAACGCTGTGGAACGCCGCGGGGAAGTTCGCGGCGCGTGCCAGGAGAAGCTCGCCCGGGCGGTGAACGGCGACGATGACGGCGGGCGACAGGCGCGGGTACGCGGTGAGCGTGCACTTCGGGCAGCGGAAGGCGCGCTCCCGTGCGACGTGCTCGGTCGGCGTGCCGCAGCGGCCGCAAAAACGGTGAGTCTCGACCCACTGGAGAATTTGAACGGCGCGCCCGGCCACGGCGAACTCGGCGGCAGGCAACACCATCGCGAGGGCGCGGAGCGAGCGCGCCGTGAGGCCGTTCGAAACGTCGACGTCGACGGTAGCCGCGGCCGCCCAGCAGTCGGCGTCGCCGAGGCGCCCGAGGTACTGCATCGCGTCGGGGCCCAGCCCCAGCTGGGAGACCTCGGCGCGCGTGGGCATGCGCGTCACGCCGTCGACGTCGACGACGAGAACGCCCGCGGGGGTCGTCACGCAAATCATGTCACGCGGCGCGGCAGGCAAGAGGGCTGTCGCGGAGGAGACGAAGCTCGTCGTCATTTGATCCACACGAGGGTTTGTTGGTTCAACGCAATGAGCTCGCCGAGCTCGGTGTAGAGCTCGCGGTGCTCGACGACGTAGCCGTCGAGAGCCGCGACGGTGTGCGCACGATGGTAGAGCGGGCTCGCCGGATCGACAGGCGTACGCGGCGCCAAAAGCTGCAGGGTGAAGGCGATCGTCGCGACGGGACGCGGCGCCGCCTCGCGTGCGAGACCGGCCGGCCACCACGCGTCGGCGAGGGCCACGATCTCGGCAGGACCGAGCGCCGTGAGTGCCTTTTTGGGCCTGACCCACCCCTTCGCCGCGGCTTCGGGGGAGCCGCTGAAGGGGAACGGGCCGTCGCTCCGTATCTCCATATTTCGAATGAACTCGGGCGCGGCAGGCGGCCCCACCGGCGCGATCGGCACGTCGCGCCAACCGCGCGCGACGTCGTCCGGCGCTTTGGGAAAGGCGTCGCGATCGCGCACACGCGTGCGACCGAGCACACCTGTGGCCCGAGCGAGGGTCTCCCCCTTCTGCGTGAGCGTGGCGCTGTAGGTCGACACGCCACTTCCGCTCCGAAGCGTGACGACTTCGATATTGGCCGGCCCCACGAGAACCGGGCCGACAATCTCGCCGGAGAGGGACCTTAGCGTTCGTGCGGCATCGCCCTCGCACGCCGTGATCGCTCGCGTGAGCGCGCCGAGAACGAGCCCGCCGAACGCGCCGCGCCCCTGGTGCCAGCCGTCGGGAACGTCGAGCTGGAAGCGAGTGGGCGAATGCCGCGAAGGCGTCGTTGCCAACGTGAGATCGTCGGTCGTGAAGCGTGCGTTCGCGTTCTGGTCGGATGTCATCGCGAGCTCCGGCCGAGGACCGTAGTCGATCTCGCGGGCGTCGGGTCGGCACGAGGTGAGAGGCCCCACGCGAGGCTCTCCAGGTGCGCAAACTTTCGTCCAAGGGGTGCGCCCACGAGACGTTTTTTGTCACCCGGGGCCGCGTCTCAACGCGCCACGAGGGTCTCGATTGGCGCGCCGCTGGGCGATTCGCCTCGTCGTCCTCGCGCCGCCGCACACGCGAGTTCGAGGCACGCGCGATGCAGTACGCAACTACGACGAAGACGTAGGAACGACGCCGCCGCGTCGCCCCGTCTTCGCGAGCCGACGTACGCCTTCGGGCGCCCGTTCGATGAGGAGACGTCTGCCATGAAGCCTGTTCAAGCCGAGTTTGCGCACATCGGTGGCGTTCGCATGGAAGACTGCATCGACGAGGGGCTGAGCGCCGTCGGCGAGCTCCTCGCCG
>JANXMC010000188.1 GCA_025354825.1 Myxococcales bacterium | reverse complement strand
TGGTTGCCGCCGGAGAGGTCGACCACGCGCTGGTCGGGGCCCGAGCACTTGATCGAGAGCTCGGCGATGAAGCGCGCGGCGGCAACGCGCTGCGCGCTGGGCGAGACCAGAAAGCTCGGCATGGAGGAGAGCGTGATGTTGTCGGCGATGCTGAGCGACGTGGCGAGCCCCTCGCCCTGACGGTCTTCGCTCAAGAGGCCGACCCCTTGCGCGAGCCGTTCGCGCGGCGAGGCCGGGCCCGACCACTGCTTCACGCGCACGGTGCCGCGGACGACCGGATCGAGGCCGAAGACGGCGCGGAGAAGCTCGCTGCGACCGGCGCCAACCAGGCCGGCGATGCCGACGACTTCGCCGCGACGGAGGGTGAGCGACGCACGTGCGGGCTTGGGGTCGCCGCCGAGGGCGTCGAGCGAGAGAAGCACGTCGTCGCTCCCGCGCGAGTCGCGGGCCGCCCGCGCGGCCGCATCGCGACCGAAGACCTGCTCGATTTGCCGCCCCGCCATCTGCTCGACGAGGGCCGACGGCGTGGTGTCGGCGATCGATCCGAACGCGACGGTCACGCCGTCTCGCAGCACCGTGTAGCGATCCGCGAGGGCCTTCACCTCCTCGAGAAAGTGCGAAATGTAGAGGACGGTGACCCCTTCGTCGCGCAGGCGGCGCACGAGGGCGAAGAGGCGCGCGGTGTCCTCTTGGCCGAGGCTGCTCGTCGGCTCGTCGAGGATGAGCACCTTGCATCGGGGGCGCGTCGCCACGAGGGCTCGAGCGATTTCGACGAGCTGCTGCTCGGCCAGAGGCAAATCTCCGGCGCGGGCATCGGGGCGGATGCGCCCATCTGCGACCTCTTTCAAAATCGCGTCGACGTCGCGCGTGATGCGCGCGCGATCGAGCACGCCGAACCGCGTCGGCTCGTCGCCCAAGACGATGTTCTCGGACACCGTGAGGTGCGGGCAGAGCGACAGCTCTTGGCTCACGAGAGAGACGCCCATGCGCCGCGCTTCGGCCGGCCCGCGTGGCCGGAACGGTACGCCGTCGAGCGCGATTTCTCCGCCGTCGGGCGCATCGGCGCCCGCGAGGATCTTCATAAGCGTGCTCTTCCCTGCCCCATTTTCGCCGAGGACGGCGTGGATCTCTCCAACGCCGGCCTCGAGGTCGACCCGGGTTAGCGCGCGTGTGGCGCCAAAGGCTCGGGCGACATTGCGAAGGGCGAGGCGCACGCTACTCGCCGAGCCACTTCTTCAAGTCGGGCTTCACGAGCTCTTTCACCGCGGGGTCTTCGAGGCTCGCTTTCGTCACGAGGCGCGCGCCCGTGTCGATGCGTTTCTCGACCGGCTTGCCGCGAAGCTTCGACGCCATCGTCGTCACCGCGAGCTCGCCGATCTTGAAGGGATCTTGAACGACGACGGCGTCGAGGTGCCCGGCTTCCAGCCCCGCCAGGAGCTTCTCGGAGACGTCGAAGCCGATGAAGCGAATCTTCCCCGCGAGCGCTGACTTTCTCAGCGCGAGGAGCATTCCAAAGGTCGTCGATTCGTTCGGCGCGAAGACGCCGTTCACGTTCCCCGCGGCCGCTTTCTGCGCGGCGAGGAGGCTCTCGCTCGTCGCGAAGGCGCTCTCCGTCGTGGCGCCGCCGTACTGATTGTCGCTCAGCACTTTGATGCCGGGGCTCTCTTTGATCCCGTCGAGGAAGCCGCGCTCGCGGTTCGCCGTGCTCGCCGACCCCTCGATGTAGCGAAGGACGACGACGTTCCCTTTGTCGCCGAGGAGCTTGCGCATCTCGCCCGCCGCGAGCTTGCCGGCCTGGTAGTTGTCCGTCGCGACGAAGCTCGTGTGCTCGTCGCCCTGCAAGTCCGAGTCGAAGACGACGACGGGGATCCCGGCCGCGACCGCCGCCTTCACCGGGCTCTTGAGCGCCGTGTCGCTGAGAGGCGCGAGCACGATGCCGGAGACCCCCTGGGCGACGAACGACTGCACGACGTCGATCTGCGCTTTGAGGTCGTCTTCCTTCAGCGGCCCCTTCCAGACGATCTCGACGTCGTTCTCTTTCGCCGCTTTCACCGCGCCTGCGTGAACGGTTTTCCAGAACTCGTGGGTCGTCCCTTTCGGGATCACGGCGATGCGCATCGCGCCTTTCTTCGCGCCCCCGCCGCCATCGCCGTCGCCGCTCGACG
>JANXMC010000019.1 GCA_025354825.1 Myxococcales bacterium | reverse complement strand
TTGAAGGGGCAAGCGAAGCGGGTTGGCAACGCCTACCAGGTCAAGCTCACCGAAGAAGCGCGCGGCAAGGTCATCGTCGGCGAGACCACGTTCCTCTTTCAGTTCGTCGCGCCGCCGCCTCCGCAGCCGCGACCGCAGCTTCCGTTGGCGGTGAAAGGCGGCCTCGCGAGCCAGATCGACTGGAATCTCACGGTCATCGCGGCCTTCAGCTTCATGCTCCACTTCGGTCTCATCGGCGCGATGTACTCCGACTGGATGGACCCGGTCCTCAACGAGGACATGGGCATTCAAGGGCTCATCGACCTTCAGAAAAATGTTCCAGCGCCCATCGTCGAAGACAAGGCCGTGACGGACGACAAGGCCGATAAAACGAAGCCCACGGACAAGCCGTCCGACAAGCCGGCAGCGACGAAGGCCGATACGTCCGCAGGCAAAGCGGGTCCGGCTCCGAAGGTGAGCGACTCGAAGGCCGCGGCTCTCGCGGCTGCAGCCGACCAGCTGTCGATGCAGCTCCTCGGAACCCGAGGTGCATCCGGTCCGTCCGTCGCAGGCGTCCTCAACAATGCGAGCGACATTCCCCTCGCCGACCTGTCGGGCGCGGCACGCTCGGGTGCCGGCGTCACCAATAGCGCATCCGATCTCCACATGGGCGGGGCGGGCGGCGTTGTTCAGCCGGGCAGGGGAGGCGCTGGCCTCGCTGGCATTGGCGGGTCGACCACAGCTCAAGGCAACAGCGGCTCAGGTACCGCAACGGTGGTCCAGGGCCCGCGCGCGGCCGAGCCGCAGGTCGCCGGCGTCACCGCCTCGGCGACCGTCAGCGGCCTCGAGGCGACCGTCGCGAAGCTCCGCCCCGCGTTCAAGCTCTGCTACCAAAAGGGCCTCTCGGTCGACCCGACCATGGCCGGGAAAGTCGTCATCACCGCGAAAATCGGTCCCAACGGTGAGGTCACGTCGACCGATGTCGTCAGTAATGCCGGCCTTTCGCAAGACGTCGTTTCGTGCATTCAAGGGAAAATCAAGCGCGCCGAGTTCTCACCGCCCGCAGGCGGCGGCGGCTCGAGCGTGAATATTCCCGTCAGCTTCGTTCAGCAGAAGTAGTCGCACACGCGCTCTGCCTTTCCCTCATCTCATGCGTAACTGCCGTAACCTCCTCACTTTTTCGGTGGGGAGGGCAATGTTTTGGGCGTTTCTCGTGAACGCCGCGTCGCAGCGCCGCACCGAATTGAACGGCTGAGAACCCCGCGTTTGACTCCGCCCAAGCTCTCGACGGTGACGCGAACGACCAAGATGAAATCACTCCATCAAAGTGCGTCAAGCGGCGGAAATGTCAGGCAAAAATGCCTGAACAAAAGTTTTATAAGGACCGGTGACGAACGTTGACAGCGAGATCCGCGCTCGATAGTCTCGCAATTCAACGCTCGGGAGGGAGCATGCGCCTTCATTCAAGACTGAAGTGGTTGTTTGCGGTTGCGCTTATTACGCTGGCCACTGGGCCTGCGGGCGCGCAATCGTCTGCGGCGGGCACCGCTGCGCCTCCGGCCAGCTCCGGGCAGGTGCAGTTTCAGGCAAACCCGAGCCTCTCGAGCGACGATATGGAGCGCCAAGCAGACGCGCTTCTCGATCAGATGCAAGGCACGTCCAGCCGCATCGGTCGTCGTCAGCTCAAAGCGGCAGCAGAGGCGGACGTCGTATTGGCCAATTGTCTGAAGGACAAACTCAGCCAAATCGATACCGCAATTCGCTCCGCGAAGGACCGCAGGGGTAGCCTGCGTAATCCGGATATCCGCGCGCACGCATACACGATTATCGTTGTCCAAAAGGGCAATTCAGATCGTGCAGCGCGCGAAGCGGCGCAGTGTATCGGCAAAGAAGCGACGACCGCCGGCGAGACGCGAGTCACGACGACGATCGACAATTCGCTGCCTCCCGACGATAGCCACAACGGTTTCCCGACGATCGATCCGCCCGTGATCATCATAGCTCCCCCGCCGCCGGCCTCGCCGACTCGGTAATAGCGATTTCCGGCGCTCGGGCGCACGAGTTCTAAATAGGGCTCGTGCGTAGTCGCTCGGTTGTGGGGGGACAGTTTGGGCTTCGCTGCAGTGCACCCAATACAGTGCTCGTGAGATATTTGCCAATCTCTTGAGCGAGCGGCGATAGAGCGCGCGAACCGGCCAAGAACATGAACAAGCGAGTCCTCGGAAGTGTTGCGGTTGTCTCGGCATTGCTGGCACCGCGCGTAGCGTCGGCGCAGACGGCAGAGTACGCGGGCAGTCAGATTCCTGGCCAAGGTCCTGTGTGGCTCGAGGACCGGCGCCTCCAAGAGGGCGCGGGCGTCCGGAGCGGTAATTTCGAGTTGCACCCTGCAATCGGTGGCGAGGTTGGATACGATTCCAACGTCCTCCTCCGAACCCATCGAGATCCGCCAGCGGGGTCGCTCTACACGAATGGTGATCCGCAGGGGTCTTTCCGGCTTCGCGTGACGCCCTCGTTGACGCTTTCCACGCTGGGAGCTCAACGCCGTGAGGGCGGCTCGGTGACCGAAAGCCCCATTACGTTTCGCGCGTCGCTCGCCGCCACGTACATGGAGTTCTTCGGCTCCGATATCGTTCAGAAGCAGCGAAACGTGTCTGCGGCAGTGCGCGCTGAGATGGCGGTTTTGCAGGGGCGGCCCGTGGGAGCTCTCTTCCATGTTGGGTACACGCGCCTCTTCAATCCCAGTACCATCGGTAACCCCGATTTCGCGTACACTCAGAACCAGCTTTCCGGCGGTGCCGAGCTCGTTCTCACGCCGGGCTCGGGAACGTTGTCCTACCGCTTCGGATATACGTTTGCGGCGAACATCTACGAGACGAGCGGGTCGACCCAATACAACAGCTTGATGCACACGGGCTCCATTCGTGGGCAGTGGCGCTTCACCCCCCGAACGTCCCTCCTCGCCGACACGACGATTAGCTACTCGACATATACCGATCTCGCGCCCGGGTCGCCGCTGGTCGATTCGACGCCGATTCGGAGCCGCCTCGGCATCGAGGGGCTGTTGACGCCGAAAATCGGCATCCTCGTGATGGCGGGCTATGGTGGAAGCTTCTTCTTCTCAAGCCAGACGACGGCGCCCGTACGGCAGTTCAACTCGGTGATTGCCAATGCGCGTCTCACCTACTTTCTGTCGGCCAATCCCGACAGCTCCGAAACTCAGAGCCAGCTGTCAACATTCCTCTCGCGAATCAGCATTGGCTATTCGCGTGATTTCGTCCCCAGCGTGATTGCGAACCAATACGGAATCGACCGCGGCGACATCACCTTCGACGCCTTCTTCTCGGGTCGCGCAGTCGTTTCATTGACCGGTGCCGTCTCCGCGATTTCCTATCCGGATATCCCGTCGACCGCGGTACTCGGCGGAATCATACACCCGGCTTCGACCGACGTGCGGCCGGAAGTGACGCTCTTCTCAGAGTACCGCTTTTCCGAGACGTTCGGCCTCAATGCCACGCTCCGGTATTCGGCAAACATTAGCAATATCGAGTTGGCGCAAACGGCGAGCGGCGCGGCGATCCCTCAGTACTACGACTTCAATTGGCGCCGTTTCGAGGCGTACATCGGCGCGCGCTGGTTTCTCTGATCTCGCGCGTGCGGCTTTGCCGCGTTCAGTTCGACCATGCCCGTCTATTCGCAATTTAGAATCGCTTTCAATTCATCTCGTGGCTTCGTAACCGCGCGCATCGCAGGTCTGGCGCTCATCGCGCTCGCCCTTTCCGGGTGCGCCGGTCGGCCTGGGCCGCCGCTTAACCTGCCGGCGCCGGTGCAGAGCACTACAGTCGGCCCCGGCGATGTGTTCACGGTGGTTGTCGTCGGCGAGAAGGAGCTCCCGACCGAGTTCCGCGTCCAGCCGGACGGAACCATCGACTTCCCCTACATCGATCGCGTAACGGTCTCGAACCTCGAGCCGCAGGACATCGTCGTGCTTCTGAAGAAGAGGCTCGTCGAGGCAAAAGTCCTGCAAGCGCCGCAGGTCATGGTGATCGTGAAGCAGTACAACTCGAAGAAGGTCACGGTCATCGGCTCCGTCACCAAGCCGGGGAACGTCGCTTGGACGGAAGGGATGGGCATCGTCGACGCCATCTCGCAAGCCGGCTGGTTCACGCCGATTGGGGACAGCAATCATCGAGGGCGGCGTGGACTCGCCGTAGTAGTTGTCGCCCCAGCAGGCGACAGTACCGGCGGTGGATGCAGCGCA
>JANXMC010000811.1 GCA_025354825.1 Myxococcales bacterium | reverse complement strand
CCCCGACGCCGGCCAGGTCGCGGTCGATCGCGGCGTCTCTATCGGCTACTTCAGCCAAGACGTCGGCGAGATGGCGGGCAAAAGCGTCGTCGCCGAGACGATGGACGGCGCCGGCCCCATTTCCTCCGTCGCGAACGACCTCCGCGAGCTCGAGCTCGCTCTCGCCGACCCGGAGAGGCTCGACGAAATGGACTCGTTGATCGAGCGCTTCGGCGAGGCGCAGGCCCGCTACGAAGAGCTCGGCGGCTACGGGATGGACGCGAAGGCCCGCGAGATCCTCGCCGGCCTCGGGTTCTCGCAAGCGATGATGGACGGCGATGTCGGCGCGCTCTCCGGCGGTTGGAAAATGCGCGTGGCCCTCGCCCGCATCCTTCTCATGCGCCCCGACGCGCTCCTCCTCGACGAGCCCACCAACCACTTGGATCTCGAGTCGATCATCTGGCTCGAAAGCTATTTGAAGGCGTTCGAAGGGGCGCTCGTGATGACGAGCCACGATCGCGAGTTTTTGAACCGCATCGTGAGCAAGATCGTCGAAATCGACGGCGGCGAGCTCACGACGTTCACGGGCAACTACGAGTTTTACGACAAGCAGCGCGCGATGAACGAGCTGCAGGCCGAGGCGCAGTACGAGCGCCAGCAGGCGATGCTCGCGAAGGAGCAGCTCTTCATCGACCGCTTCAAGGCGCAGGCGGCCAAGGCCGCCCAGGTGCAGTCGCGCGTGAAGAAGCTCGAGAAGATCGAGAAGGTCGAGCCGCCGAAGCGCCGCAAGACGCTGAACTTCGATTTCCGCGAATCGCCGCGCTCGGGCGAGGACGTGGCGAACGTCCAGGGGCTCGTGAAGAAGTACGGCGACCGCGTGATCTACGAGGGGTTCGATCTGTTGATCCGCCGCAAAGAGCGGTGGTGCGTAATGGGCGTGAACGGTGCCGGCAAGTCGACTCTGCTCAAGATGATCGCGGGCGAGTCGCGCCCCGACGGCGGCAAGGTCGGCGTCGGAGCGAGTGTGAAAATGGGTTACTTCGCGCAGCACGCGATGGAGCTCCTCGAGCCGACCCACTCGGTTTGGGATTCGCTCGTCGCGTCGTTCCCCCTTGCGTCGATAGGCTCGCTCCGCACGCTCGCCGGCGTCTTCGGCTTCTCGGGCGACGACATCGAAAAGCCGTGCCGCATTCTTTCCGGAGGCGAGAAGGCGCGGCTCGTCATGGCGAAGATGCTTTACGATCCGCCGAATTTCCTCGTGCTCGACGAGCCCACCAACCACTTGGATATGGCCACGAAGGAGATGCTCATTCGCGCCCTCGAGAATTACGACGGCACGATGATCTTCGTAAGCCACGACCGTAACTTCCTCGCCGCGCTGTCGAACCGCGTCCTCGAGCTCACGCCCGAAGGGCCCCATCTCTACGGCGGCGGCTACAAAGAATACGTCGCCCAGAGCGGCCACGAGGCGCCCGGCATTCGGAGCTAGCGCGGCGGGCGCTCTTCCCCCGCGTCGGCGGCGGGACTGTCCGACGGCGCGCCGCCGCGGCGATTGCCGCCTGCGCGCCTATCATCTACGAGCCACGTACGATGATATCGGCGCCTCTCTCTCGAAGCACGCCCGCCCGTCTCCCTGCTCTCGCCTTCCTCCCGGCCGGCGCGCTCGCCTCCGCCCTAGCCGGCTGTTCGCGCGAACAGTCGATGGACGTGTCCATGGTCACCGGCAAGAGCGTCCCGCGTGCCGAATGCGTGGTGGCCGCGTTGAAGGCCGAATTTCCCACCGACGAGATCGTCTCTCGGGACCGCGAGCGAATCTGGGTCATCGTGCCCAAAACGTCGCACTCCGTCGAATCGATCCGAGGCACGCCGATCTCCTTCACGGTCGACCTCGTCGATCGAAAGATGGGAATCGCGGCGCGCGTTCACACGGATTGGTCAAAGCAAAGTACGTATACCGACGAGCAACGTAAGCTCATTACGGGATATCCCGAGCGCGCGCTCAACGCGATCTCGACGAAGTGCCTCGACGGCTACAAAGAGCCGCTTTTGTGCGGTGTCGAGAAGGCCGACGGGCTCTGCCCGAAGTGACCGATACTCAGATATCGGTGCGGATTTTTCTGCCGCGGTGAGGCGGCTCCGCCGGCGCGACCGATTCGACGGCGGCAGGCGCGGCGGACGCGGCGGGCATCGGAAGGGGCCGGGGGGCGGAAGCGGAGGCCAGAGGAGCCGTGCGACGCGGCGCAAAGGCGGACGCCGGTAGCGTGGCCGCGGAAGCGGGGTCCAACGTGGGCGCGAGCGACGAAGACGACGGTGCGGCGACGCTCGATACGGCGATCGCGGGCTGGGCCGCGATCGTCGGCGCTTCGGCGGGCTCGGGCGTATTGATGACGACGCCGTGCACCGTCGGCGCGTCGGCAGCGGCAGCCGTGACGCTCGTCGCATTCGTCGCGCTCGATGCCGACGCCGGGAGCGATTTGGCCCAATAAAAGCCCGCGAAAGCAAAGGCCGCCGCGCCCAGCGTGAGCCCCACGACCCATCGCCACGCACCTGCGCCACCGGGCGGCCGAATCGTGCTGGCGACGCCGACGTGGGAGCCGGAGAGGCGCATCGGATGGTGCACCAGCGCGTTCAGCTGCCCGCCGTCGGGCGCGTACGCACCGGGGAACGGCGGCGGTAGCATCTGGGAAGGAGTTCCCTCCATCGCGCCTGCGTATAACGGCGGTGGCGCCGTGTTTTGCCCACTCGCGAGAGTCGGCGCGTAGCCCAGGGCCGCGTATTCACCTGTCGGAAGACGCTTTGCCGCCATGAGCTGCTTTTCGACAATTGCGCGAACGGCAGAGCGGTCTTCTTTGAAAAGATCGCTTACGTATTTGCCAATGTCCCGCACGACGACGCGCTCGGGTTGCGACGCCAAAATCTGCTCGACGTCGTGCTCGAGATCGAGCGCCGACGCGTACCTGTCGGATGGCTTCACTGAGAGCGCCCGGCGGCAGATCGCCACGAACCGCTCGTCGACGGTGGGATTCACGGTGCGCGGCGACGGGATGTTCCCGCCCATGACCGCCTGAAGAACGACGGCATCGCTCTTCTTCTTCCACATACGCGTGCCCGTCGCGCACTCCCAAAGGAGAACGCCGAGGGCAAACAGATCGGCCCGCCGGTCAATCGGCTCGCCTGCGAACTGCTCGGGCGACATATAGGCAATTTTGCCTTTCACCACGCCCGCGGTCGTATTCACCGACGACGTCACTGCCTTTGCAATTCCGAAATCGAGGATCTTCACCTGACCGTCGTAGGTCACGAAGATGTTTTGCGGCGATACGTCGCGATGGACGAGATTCATCGGCGAGCCGTCGAAGTCCGAAAGCTCGTGGGCGTAGTGAAGCCCCACCATCGTCTCGACGAGAATACGGAGGTGCATCGCCGTGGACATGGGGGTGCCCGACGCCTGCGCGCGCTGGAGGATGCGCGAGAGCGGCTGCCCCTCAAGGTATTCCATCGCAATGAGGTGGCGCGCGTCCTCGATCCCCACTTCGTTCGTCTGCACCACGTTCGGGTGATTCAGGCGCGCGCTGAGGCGCGCCTCATCGAGAAACATGGAAAGAAAGTGCGGATCCCGCGCGAGCGACGGCCGCAGCATCTTGAGGACGACGAGCTTGTTGAAGCCGCTCGGACCGCGCGCGACGGCGAGGTAGACGTTCGACATGCCCCCCTGGCCTAGCTCGGCGAGGAGGCGGTACTTTCCGAGGACGCTGCCGACGTGAACGTCCATGTCCCAGGCGTCGACCTTTTCGCTGCGGGGCGCAGGCTCCAAAAGATCGATTGTGTTGATTTCGTGAGACTTGGACATAGTTTCCGTCCCCCCCCGGGGCGAAGTTATTTCGATGGAGGAGCTAGCACTTGGTATTTCGGCCTGCAATCGCGTCCGTTGCCGACGATTGAGCACTTCGATTCGACGGGGGAGACATCACCCGTTCGGGTTACAAAATCGGAATTTCGAGCGCCGCGAAAAAGCCATTGTCGACACTGCCCAGGGGGGCGCGTCGCGGTTGTCGCAATCGAACAGTGAACGAATGCCGCGCCCTCCGAAGCGCGTCTCCGCGCGGCCCCACGTGTATCATGTAGGTGAACATCCGCAAGGAAGGTTGCGCTCGAGAAAACGCCAGCAGGCGCCGTCCGGCACGGTAAGGGTGGGCGATGGCTTTTCCGCCCGCCGCGCCGCTGCTCGCTCCGTCGCTGCGCGACCTCCACCCGTGGTTTTCACCCCGCGCGAGCGGCTCGCCCGTGGAGCTCGCCCTCGGGACCATGAACTTCGGTAAGCGAACGCCGGCGAACGTGGCGGCGCGAATCATCGACCACGCCGTCGAGCGCGGGGTCACCTGCTTCGATACGGCGAATCTGTACTCCGACGGCGAATCCGAGCGCATCGTCGGCAAGGCGCTGGCAAAGGTTCGCGACCGCGTGGTCATCGCGTCGAAGGTCGGCTTCGCGCGCGTTTCCGGCAAATCCGAAGGGCTCTCGGGCGCGACCGTCGCCGCGGCGATCGACGCCTCCCTCGCGCGACTCGGGACCGACTACCTGGATCTGTATTACCTCCACGGCCCCGACCCGGCCACGGAGCTCGCGGAGACGCTCGACGCCGTCCAAGCGCTTCTCGCCAATGGCAAAATTCGCAACTGGGGTATATCGAACTTCGCGTCGTGGCAAATCCTCGAGCTCTTCCAACTTTGCGATGCCCGCGCCATGGCGCGCCCCGCCGTCGCTCAGCAGCTTTACAACGCGCTCGTTCGCCAGCTCGATCTCGAATATTTCAAGTTCGCGCGCCGGCACCCGATTCATACGTGCATCTACAATCCGCTCGCCGGCGGCCTCCTCGCCACCGCGCGCGGAGCGTTCGCCCCCCCCGCAAAAGGGTCACGGTTCGACGGTAATAAGTTTTATCAAAGTCGGTATTGGACGCCGCGCCTCCACGAGCTCGCGTCTTCGCTCGGTGGCGTGGCCCGCGACGAAGGGCTCTCGCTCCTCGAGCTTGCCTACGCGTTCGTCGCGCACCGCGGCGGCGTCGATTCGATCCTCGTCGGCCCGTCGGAAGAGGGGCACCTCGACGCGGCCATCGACGCATGCAAAAAAGAGCTGAGCCCGACGGGGGCAAAGCGCATCGACGCCCTGTACCGCGACTTTCAGGGCACCGACGCGAGCTACGCGAGGTAAACGTGATTCACGCCGACGCCGATTCCATCGAGTACGACAAAGTGCTGGCCGACTACGAGCGCGATGGCTTTGCACGCCTCGGCCGAGTGGCCGACGACGCGACGCTCATCGCGCTCCGCGAGCGGGCCGACGCCCTCATGCTCGGGACGATTACCCACGAGGGTCTTTTCTTCCAGCGTGACACGACGACTGGCAACTACGACGAGCTCACGTACGGCAAAGGGTGGGAGGGGCCGAGTCTCAATTATCGCAAGCTCGAGAAGCTCGAACGCGACCCGCTCTACCGCGCGTGGCTCGAGAATGCTGTTTTCGAGCGCGTCGCCCGCGCCCGCATCGACGGTCCGATCGCCCTCTACCGCGCCGTTCTCATGACGAAGGCCGAGTCGGGCGGCACTCACCTTCCGTGGCACCAAGACGCGGGGAAGTTCTGGGGTCTTTCGCGCGACCCCGATTTGCAAATTTGGACGGCCCTTGACGACGCCCCCGTCGAAGCGGGCTGCGTCGAGGCTCTCCCGGGTTCGCACAAGCAGGGGCTTGTGACCCCGCTCGGCGGCGTGGTTCCGGCTCACGCCCGCGCGTCGCGCGAGGCCGACGCGCGTGCCGTGCCCCTTCCGGCCAAGGCCGGCGAGGTGATTCTGCTGCACAACATGCTGTGGCACCGGTCGGGCGTGAACGTCAGCGGCCGCACGCGCCGCGCCTTTAGCGTCTGTTACATGAGCGCCGCGACGCGCTGCCTTCGCACCAAGCGCGCGCCCCGCGCATTCACGCAAGTCTTCGCCTAAAGCCCGCGCGCGCCGCCACCTCTTCCGCGTTGCGCGGTCTACGCTATTGCTGTGCGCGGCGATCCCACGCAATCTGTGGGGCAGCACTTGATGGCCGACACCTCGTTCGCCGCGCTGCGCGCCCGCCTCGAAGCATTGCCTGACAGCGGCCACGAGCCGCCGAACGTCGACCCTCGCGCGGCGGCCTTGGCTGCCGTGATGGTCTGCGAGTTCGTTGCCAAAGAGGGTGTGCGAAAGCGCTTCCAGCGTGTTGGCGAGTCGGGCGAGGTCGATATCGCCCACCTCGCCGATCTCAACCTCGTCGCGCGCGGCGTGCTGCAGATCATCCCCAAGCTCGGGCGCCAAGACGGCTCGGTGAGCTTGCCGCCTGCACCAAGCGACAGCCTCGCCAGCGGTCGTGCGCTCGTCATCGCAATGGTCGTCGTCGTTCTCGGCAGCTCCGACGAGATTCCCGATGCGCGGGCCCTCGCCGACTACGTGAAGCTCGGCGACGACGTGGTGGAGACCGCGCAGAACCTTCGACTTCTCGCCTCGTTCTATGGCGAATATGGCGAAATTCTCGCGTCCCTCGGCAGCAAATACGAAGAAGGCGACGCCGACAAGGCGCGCGCCCTCGCGCGGTCGATCGACGCGTCGGTCGCCGCGACCGACAGCGCCGAGCGCAAAGAGTGGCGCCGGTGGCTCGTGCGCGCGTGGCCGCTCCTCGAGACCGCATACGACGAAGTCTGCCGCGCGGGCCGCTTCATTTTTCACCGCGAGCGGCCGCTCTTCAAGTTCCCGCTGCTCCTCTCCGTCGGCACCACGAGCCGCAGGTTGAAGCGCTCCGAAGCCGCCGCCGCGAAAGCCGCGCCCGTGGCGCCTCCGCAGACCGACGCCATCGAAAAAGATTGGTTCAAGAAAGCGCCCATCATGGTGGGCGGTCGGCCGATCACGCTTCCAAAAAAGCCGGCGGCGCCGGCTCCGCGGGCGGCTTCGCAGCGCGATCCGTTCAAGGCGATGCTCACCGACCCCGAGGGGGACGTGACTGCGCGCGGCGTCGAGAAAGACCCGTTCGCCGCGCCGCCATCCGAGAGCGTCGGTGCATCGAAGGCGGCCGCGCCCGCAGATTTGGCTCCGGGGCCGGTCGAAACGCCGCCGGGCGACGAGAGAGTCTCGTCCGCCGACACGCCGACACCCATTCCCAACGACGAGGACAACGACGAGGCGGCCGCGATCGAAGCGGCGCTCGCATCGGTGCCGACCCAAGAGGTCGTCGAGATCGAGCCCGACGCCGACTCCGAGCCGATTACCGCGCGCGAGCCGTCCGAACCGCCGCCGGAGCCCGCGAAGCGCAAAGGGCCGCCGTCGAAGCTCCCGCCGCGGAAGCCCCCGTTGCCGCTCAAAAAGCCGCCGGTCGAGGACGCCGAAGCGGCTCCGCCCGCCTCTCCGCCGCCCGCATCCGAGCCGGGCGTCGACGAGGCACCCTCGTCGGCTCCGGCGGTCGAAATTTCGGTCGCGAGCGAGCCCGCGCCGTCGCCCACGAAGGCGTCGTCGGCGCCTCCGCCTCCGTCGCCGAAGCCCGTTTCCGAACCGCCGCCGTCGGCAGCGCCGTCACCGTCCGACTTCGAGCCGACGATGGATCTCGGCGCCGAGCTCGCCGCCGAGTTTGGGGCCGAGGACTTCGTCCCTCCGCCGCCGGACAGCCCGCGCGTCGCGGCGGGCCCGCCCGTTTCCTACCGCGAGCCGCCGGCCTCCGTCCGCGAGCCCGCACCCGCGCGCCCATTGCCGCCGTCCCCGTCGCCGGCCGCGCCCGCGGCGTCGTCTGCGCGCGCACCGCTCGGCGCGATCGATCGCCCGCGTCGAACGGCGCCGCGCTTCCGCGTGACGCTCAAGCTCACGATGACGAGCGACGACGACATCGGAATGGGCGCAACCGAGAACCTCTCGGAGAGCGGGGCCTTCATCGCGACGCCGCTGCCACGCGCGTCGGGAAGCAAGCTCGCCCTCATCATCGCGCACCCCGAGACGGGCGACATTCTCAAGCTCGAAGCGCTCGTTCGCTGGGGGCGCCCCGCCCGCCGCGGCGTGGGCCTCGAGGCGGGCATGGGCGTCGAGTTCATCGATGTGAGCGACGAGCAGCGTACGCTCATCAAGCAGATGATCGCGCCGTAGCGCGACAATCGCGCCAAGCGCGACAATCCCGCCAAGCGCGCCAAGCGCGCCCGAATCGAGCGTAAGCACGGCTCTTAGTCGCTGAACGTCACCATCACCGGCGCATGGTCAGAGGGGAGCTTCCCCTTCCGCTCGTCGCGATCGACCACGGCCGCCGTGCTTCGTGACGCGAGCGCAGGCGTCGCGAAAATGTGATCGATGCGCAGGCCGTCCCCCTTGGGGAAGGAG
The DNA here is from genome assembly GCA_025354825.1 of Myxococcales bacterium. GTDB lineage: Bacteria > Myxococcota_A > Polyangia > Polyangiales > Polyangiaceae > JANXMC01. The sequence goes on along the minus strand of JANXMC010000811.1, from coordinate 3,778 downwards.
AGCATTCGGTAATCCCACCAGGACCAAATCCCGCCGTCGGGGTGGTGCGTGCGGAACGTATCGACGAGGCCAAAGGCGCGAATGTGCTCGAGCGCCGCGCGCGCATCCGGGTGGCAAAGCACGCTGTCTTTCCACTCGGCCGGCTTCGCGACGTCTTTGTCGTCGACCGTCACGTTCCAGTCGCCGCAGAGGGCGAGGGGCGTCTCGGGCTTGTAGTTGCGATCGAGGTGCGCACGCATTCGCGCGAGCCACGCGAGCTTGTAGCTCCACTTGTCGCTCGTGATCTCGCCGCCATTGGGCATGTAGGCCGAAATCACGCGTACCCCTTCAATCGTTGCCGCAATGAGGCGCGACTGCGGGTCGTCGACGTCGTCGCCCATCCCGCGCACCACGTCGCTCATGGGCAATCGGCTCAAAATCGCGACGCCGTTGTACGTCTTCTGGCCAAAGGTCACAGCGTCGTAGCCCGCGGCTTTCACTTCGAGGGACGGGAAGGCCGCGTCCTCGAGCTTCAGCTCCTGAAGGCAGACGACATCGGGCTGGTGGCGCGCGAGAAAGGCCAAAAGACGCTCTCTGCGCGCCTTCACGGAGTTCACGTTCCAGGTGACGATTTTCACCGCGCGAGCATACCCGAAGGCCCCGCGTTGAAAGGGCCACGATGCGTACCAGGTATTTCGTAACGCAGGGCTGCGTGTCTACTTGGCATTTCGCGGCGCCCGCCGAGTCCTGACGAGAATGTGACTGCGAAGATGGCTTCGCGGGGGTTGAAGGACTGCGTCGCGCGCTTCACAGTTGACGGTATCGTGGACCCAAAACCTTCGCTTTTCTCGGACGGACGCCTCGAAGTCGGACCTACGCGCGCAGCCCCGTGCGGCACCAAAGAGAGCTTTCTCGTTCTCTCGGACGTGCACCTTGGCAGCGACCTCAACGACCGCCTCCCCCCGGCCGACGTTGTGCGTCGCTCCCGCAGCGTCGACGCCGACCTCGTCAAACTGCTCAACCACTACCGCCTCACCCCGCGCCCCTCCGGGAGCGACCGCTGGCGCCTCGTCATCGCCGGCGACTTCGTCGACTTCATCGGCATGGCCGTCACGCAGCACGAGGGCGAGACGACGACGGCGCTCAGCGCCGAAGAGCAGCTTCATGGCCTCGGAAACTCGGAAGACCACGCGCGCCTCAAGCTCCGGCGCGTCGTCCTTCGTCACGGCGACGTCTTCGAAGCGCTCGCTGCGTTCGTGAGCGACGGCAACGCGCTGACGATCGTCCACGGCAACCACGACGTCGAGTTTCATTGGGACGCGGTGAAGAACGAATTTCGCCGCGCGCTTCTCGCCGAAGCGCACCGCGCGGGCGCGGTGGACGCCAGCGACGCGGCCTCCGACGCGTACCTTGGCCGCATCGAGTTCAATCCGTGGTTCTTCTACGCCGACGGCGTGGCGTACATCGAGCACGGCCACCAGTACGACCCCTTCTGCGCGACGGATTACGTGATGGCGCCCCTCTCGCCGTTCGACCCTTTGCGCATCGCCCGCGGCTTTTCCGACGTGCTTCTCCGTTACGTGGTGCGACCGACCCGCGGAATGAAGGAGTACGGCCACGAGCATTTGGGCCTCGTCGACTACGTCGCCTTCGCAGTGCGACTGGGCTTTCGCGGCCTTCTCGATCTCGCGGGCCGCTTCGCCGGCGCGGTCGTCGAGCTCTTTCGATTACGCCGCGAATCGCTCTCCGAAAACGCGCGCACGCTGCGCGACGAGCACGAGCGCCGCATGACGCTCCTCTCCGAGGCGACGCGCATCGGCCTCGATCGCATCAAGGCCCTCGCCGCGCTTCAAACGCCCCCCGTCACGCGATCGATTCGCGGCATCATGGCCAGCGTTCTCCTCGACCGCCTCGCCCTCGCGCTCTCGGCCGCGCTCGCCCTCACGATCGCAGCCTTCGTCGGCGCGCGCACGGGCCACACGATGTGGGCCTTGGGCTGCGTCGTCCTCGCGTGGGTGCTCGCGCATCGCTACCTCGAACGGCAGCGCAAGCTCGATCCGGCCGAGGACATGGTCGACCGCGCGGCGAAGCTCGCGAGGCTGTTTCCCGCGGCGTTCGTCGTGATGGGGCACACGCACATTCCCGTGCGAATCCCTGTCAACGAAGGGGCCGCGACGTACATCAACGTCGGCTCGTGGGCCGAAGAAGAGGCCGAGGCGAACGCCGTCGTGCACGAAGGGTCGCGCGCCGCGCGCACGCACCTCGTGATTCACGTGGGCGAAGCCGGCCCCCGCGCCGAATTTCTCACGTGGGATTCGGAGAGCGGCCCGAAGACGTACCGAAGCTGACGGCGACGGGCGCCCAGCCGCGCGCGCGAAGCGAGTACCGTCGCGCGCCGTGCTTACGAAGCTCGTCGTCCTCGTCGTGATCGGTGCCGCGACCGCCGCGGTAAACGCCGTCTACTTCGCGCTCGTTCGCAGGCTTCTCCGGCGCATGCGCCTCGCCGTCGCGAGCTACACGTTCGGGATCGGCCCCGCCGTTCTCCGACTAGGGCTCGTCACGTATCGGCTCGTGCCGTGGGCCGCGGGCTTTGTACCGGTCCAGCGCCGTTTCCCCCTTGCCGTGCCTCCCGAGGTCGAGGCTGCGCTCGCGCGCGGAGAGCTCGTCCTCCTTGACGATCTTCCGCGACTCCAGTTCATGGGCCTGACGTTCCTCCCGCTGGCGATTCCGTTCGCGGCCGCGGCGCTCCTTACGGGCCCCGCGTGGGCGGTGCACGCCACGCTCGCGGGCACGCGCGCCCTTCTCGCAGGCGCGCTGAGCCCGCTCTCCGCAGCCGCGTCAACGCTCGACGGCCTGCTCGCATCGTTCGCCCGACTGGGGACCGTCGGCCTCGTCGCCCGCGGCCTCGCGACGAGCACCGCCATCAACGTGATCTGGTTTCCCATCAACCTGACGGCGCTCTTCGACCTGAAGCCCACGCCGACGCCGTGGCCGCGGATTCGCTTTTTGCTCGGGCTCGTCGCGCGCCTCGTGGAGGTGTTGTGGCTCGTCGCCGCGGTCGCCTGGCTCGCGCGCCCGTAGCCCGCACACGCACCTACTCGCTCCGTTTCCTCGGCTTTTCGGCACAGTCTCCGGACGACGCCGGGCTAACCGCCCGTTGCCACACGACGACGGCCGCACGCCGCGCGCCGTCGCCTCGAAATTCTCCGTCCCCCACGTGCCGCTGTGCGTTAGAAATAGAGCATGCTGCCTGCGACGTCGTATCCGAAAGAGCGCATCAAGGTTCTCCTCCTCGAAAACGTCCACCAGAGCGCCCACGAGCTTTTCAATGCCGAGGCGTTCCAGGTCGAAGCCATTTCCGGCGCCCTGAAGGAGGACGAGCTCAAAAAGAAATTGGAGGACGTTCACGTTCTCGGCATTCGCAGCAAAACGCACGTCACGGCCGAAGCGCTCACGAATGCGCGCCGGCTTCTCACGCTCGGCTGCTTCTGCATCGGGACGAACCAGGTCGATCTCGCGGCGGCGAACCGCATCGGCGTCCCCGTTTTCAATGCGCCGTTCAGCAATACGCGCAGCGTCGCCGAAATGACGATTGCCAATATCGTCTTTCTCGCGCGACAGCTCGGAGACCGGTCGCGCGAAGTGCACGAGGGGAAGTGGCGCAAGGTCGCGACGAACTCCTTCGAAATCCGCGGTAAAACCCTTGGAATCGTCGGCTACGGCCACATCGGGCGGCAGGTCGGCGTGCTCGCCGAAGCCTTCGGCATGCGCGTAATTTTCGCAGACGTGCAGACGAAGT
>JANXMC010000807.1 GCA_025354825.1 Myxococcales bacterium | reverse complement strand
CCGAAATAGGCGGCGCGCTGTTTCCTGCCTCGTAGCTCGTCACTTGGCCAGTCTCACGTGCGCCCCATCGCCGCCGTGGTGTTTCGAAATGTGAAGAGCGTGCATCTCGCGCGTCCGCGGCACTGCGAGGTCGCGCACGATTGAGCGCGTCTCGTGCAGCGCGTCGGGCGCGCCCAAACCTCGGCACGCGGAGTGCTATCTCCGCGCGCGGAGGCAACGAAAGTATGAGCTCGCCCGTCGACGCCGCGCCCACCGGGCCCGTCTTGATTGAGATTGATACGCCCGCCGCAACTGCGGCCCCGAAAAAGTCCCGCGCGCGTGTCCTGCTTCCCCTGCTCGTGGGTGTCGCCGTTCTGACAGGCGGCGTCGTCTACGCGACGGGCCGCGGGAAAGAGTCGACCGACGATGCGTTCGTCGAAGGGCACGTGAGCAGCGTCGCCGCGCGCATCTCCGGCCAGGTGAAACGTGTTCTCGTGAAGGACAACCAGGTCGTCAAAATCGGCGACCCGCTCGTCGAGCTCGATGAGCGCGACCAAGCGGTGCGCGTTGCCGCCGCGAAGGCCGACGTCGCCGCAGCGGACGCAACGCTCCGCGCCGCCGAGACGCAGCTCGCGCTGACGGAGAAGACCGTGAGCTCCAGCCTGCTCGTCGCAAAAGGCGGCGTGTCGCAAGCGAGCGCCGTGTCGGGAACGACGCGCGCCGCCATCGACCAGGCGCGCGCCGACGTGGTTGCCGCGGAGTCTCGCCGCTCCCTCGCGGCGATGGACTTCACGCGGTCGTCGCGCCTCGCGACGGACGGCAGCGTGTCGCAGGCGGAGCTCGACAACCGCAAGGCGATGCTCGATCAGGCCGAGGCTTCGCTGCTGCAGGCGCGCGCGCGTGTCTCGAGCGCCGAGGCGAACACGGAGAACTCGCGCGGGACGATCGAGTCAGCGCGCGGTCGCCTCCTCGCGGCGGAAGCGGGGCCGGAGCAGATCGACGCGGCGCGTGCGCAGGTCGCCCTCGCGAAGGCGCGCGGAGAGCAGACCCGGGCCGCCCTCGACGCCGCCGAGCTCGGGCTTTCCTACGCCGTGATTCGCGCCGAGACGGCGGGGGTTATTTCGCGCCGCTCGGTGGAGCCGGGGCAGCTGGTTTCGCCGGAGCGCCCGCTCATGGCGATTGTGCCGCTCGACGACACGTGGGTGGTCGCGAACTTCAAAGAAGACCAAGTGGAAAACATGCACGCCGGGCAGACGGCGACGGTGAGCATCGACACGTTTGGCGGGAAGAAGCTTACAGGCCACGTCGACAGCCTCGCCGCAGGTACCGGCTCGCGCTTCTCTCTGCTGCCGCCAGACAACGCCTCGGGCAACTTCACCAAGGTCGTGCAGCGCGTTCCCGTTCTCGTGCGCCTCGACCCGCACGGCGACCTGGTGCTTCGCCCCGGCATGAGCGCGAACGTCTCGGTCGTCACGAAGTAGGCGTCATGGAGAACCAGATCACCGGGTCGAAGCTCGGCATCACGATGGTCGTGATGGCCGCGGCACTGATGGCGATGATCGACATCACGATCGTCAACGTCGCGCTCAACGACATTCGCGCGAGCTTCGGCACGCCGCTGGATCAAATTGGTTGGGTGTCGACGGGCTACATGATGGCGAACATCGTCATCATTCCGATGACCGGCTGGTTTCAACGGAAGTTCGGCTATCGCAAGTATTTCACGGCATCGATCGCGCTCTTCACGGTCGCCAGCATGCTGTGCGGTCTCGCGTGGAACCTGCCGTCGCTCGTCATGTTCCGCATTCTCCAAGGGCTCGGCGGCGGCGCGATCATCCCCACGTCGCAAAGCATTCTGTTCGCCCGCTACCCCAAGGCGCAGCACGGCATGGCCGCCGCGCTCTTCGGCCTCGGCGCCATCACGGGGCCGCTCCTCGGACCGAGCATCGGCGGCTATCTCATTCAGTGGTTTAGCTGGCACTGGATCTTCGTCGTCAACGTCCCCGTCGGGATCGTCGTCTCGATGCTGTGCCTCCGCTACGTCGAGGAGCCCGGCTTCGCTCCGCCAACGGGAGCGGCCGCGCGCATCGACAGCTTCGGCATTCTCATGCTCGCCATCGGCATGCCCGCGCTGCAGTACGTGCTCGAAGAGGGGAACCGCGAGGGGTGGTTCGAGAGCACGGTCATCGTCGTTCTCACGGCGGTGGCGGCCATCGCGCTCATCACGTTCGTCGTCCACGAGCTCGAGGTCGATCACCCGGTCGTCGATCTGCGCGTCTTCAAAAACCGCAGCTACACGGCCGGTACGGGGCTGAACTTTCTGACGGGCTTCGCGCTCTTCAGCGGGAGCTACCTCTTCAGCCTCTATTGCGGCTCGGTGATGCACTACAGCGCGCTCGACATCGGCAAGGTGTTCCTCGTTGCCGGGAGCATCTCGGTTGTGATGATGCCGATCATCGGCCGCTTCGGACCAAAGGTCGACGGGCGCTACATGCTGGTCGTCGGCTGCACGGTGGTGGCGGGAAGCCAGCTGGTCGCGTCGCACCTCGATGCCACCGCAAGCTTTTGGGACCTCGTGAAGCCGAACCTGATTCGAAGCTTTGGTCTCGGCTTCATCTTCATTCCGGTGAGCGTCCTCGCGCTCTCGGATTTGCCGCCCGAGAAACGCGGCAACGCGACGGGCCTCTTCAACCTCACGCGCGAGCTCGGTGGGTCGCTCGGCACTGCGCTCATGGGCGTGCTCGTGACCGACGGCATCAAGAGGTCGTCGTCGTACCTCGGCGAGAACGTGACGCCCTACAATCCGATCGCGCAGGACGCGATGCGCCAGATAAGCGGTTCCCTAGGCTCCGAAACGTTTCAACGCGATCTGGTCGCCGAGAGCGTCATGAAGCTCAAGGTGACGACCCAGGCGATGGTGCTCTCGTTCGACGCAGGGTTTCGCGTCGTCGCGTTCGCCATTGCGCTGGGTCTGGTGTTGGTGCTGGTTCTAAAGAAGCCGCAGTCGAGTGCGCCCATCGAAGGCGCCCACTGAGTCGCCGAGGAGGGCCGCGGCTTATGCGGCCTTTCGCTTGAACAGCTTGGCGAAGGCGCCGCCGGCGGCCGCGACGCCGACGGCAATGAGCTTTTTCGCCGCGAAGAGCCCCGCGAGAAGCACTTTGAAAAAGCCGCCCTTCGCGAGGACGCCGCCGGCGACGAGGGCCGCGATGCCGTAGGCGGCCGTCTTGCCCGTCTTCGGATCGAACTTGTCGTAGTGGTTCGTCGGCGTGAAATCGACGAACGTGAGCACGTCGCTCATCCCCTGCTCGACCTGCGCCATCTGATGCATTCCAGCGACGGCGTTGAGGTTGAGAACGCCCTCTTTGCCGAGGACGCGAATGTTGTAGTTGAGCGTGTGCTCGGCGGCGGTGCCGAACGAGAGCTCTTTCGCCCAATAGAGCTTTCGCGTCGCGCGATCGTAGCGCGGCGGCTTGGCCCAACCGACGATGGCAATCGGCTCGAAGCCCTGCTTCGTGCGCTCTTCGTTGTCGGTCTTCGCGTCCGCCTGCATGTCCTTCAAAAGGTCGGCGTAGTCGATCTTCTGCGCGTCCTCGTCGCTCACGTGGCCGTCGTCTTGGTACGTGATGATGACGCCCCACCCTTCGTCGCTCACCGGCTCGATGCCGTCGGGGAGGATCATCCCGAGCGTCTTCGTCCCCGGCGGGTTCCCCCACCCTTTCGTGAGCAGCTCGTTTGCCTCGGACGGCTCGATGTACCCAAAGCTCGGGGGGACTTCGAGGGCTGCGAGACCGCCCGAGATCTCGACGTGGCCGTGGAGCGGGTGGAGATGAATCTTCGGTTCGGCGGGCGCCTCCGCGGCGTCGTCGGCTGCGGCTTCGGCGGGGTCGGCATCGTCTGCCGCCGCGGGCGCGCTGGCCGCGGGCTTGGGCTGGGGCCGCGTTTTCGCGGCGAAGGTCGACGGCGCAACGAGCGCCAGGGAAAGGCCAACAGCGAGGGCAACGGCGGACGCGGACGATCTCATGGGCGGAATACTCGGCCGAGCGACACAAGGGTTGCGCACTACGCGCAACGAGACGCGGCTTATCGGAGGACACACCGCGCGAGCCTTTGTCGCACGAAATCGTCGCCGCGCACGTCTCAGCCGTATCGCGACGTCAAAGCTCGATCTGCGTGCCCATTTCGACCACGCGGTTCGGCGGCAGGCCGAAGAATGCCGTCGCCGGCCGCGCATTGCGCGACATCAGCGAGAAGAGCCACTTTCGCCAGCGAGACATCCCGGAGCGGCCCGTCGTGAGAAGGGTCTCGCGACCGAGGTAGAAGCTCGTATCGCGCTCGTTGATGGTCATGCCCGACGCGCGGCACCGCTCGAGAATCTCGAGCACGTCCGGCGACTGCATGAACCCGTAGCGCGCCCCCACCGTGAAGAAGCCGCAGCCTATCTCCCGCACGACCACGCGCCCTTCGCGCGGCACCTCGGGAACGTGCTTCGTCGAGATGCTGAGCAAGATGACCTGTTTGTGCAGGACTTTATTGTGTTTGAAATGGTGGAGCAGCACCGGCGGCGCGCCCTCGGCGTTCGACGTCATGAAGACGGCAGTGCCCGGCACGCGGTGCGGCTTCGAGAGCTCGATGTCGTCGATGAACGCGTCGAGCGGCATGCTCGCTTCCATCGCGTAGGTGCGCAGCGCGAACCGCCCGCGCTTCCACGTCGTCATCAGCGTGTAGATGCCTGCGGCAACCAAGATGGGGACCCAGCCGCCTTCGACGATTTTCACCAAATTCGCTGCGAAAAAGCCCAAATCCACCGTGAGAAACATCGCGACCAGGAAGATCGAGTACGCGAGCTTGTACCCCCACATGCGCGTGACGGCGAAGTAGAGGAGCGACGTGATTCCCATCGTGCCGGTGACGGCGATGCCGTAGGCCGCGGCAAGGGCGCTCGATCGCTGGAACGCGAGAACGAGCGCGAGGCACGCCACCATGAGCGTGTAGTTCACCTCGGGGATGAAGATCTGCCCCTCGGCCTTGCCCGAGGTGTGGACGATGGTGACGCGCGGGCAGTAGCCGAGCTGCACCGCCTGTTGGGTGAGCGAGTAAGCCCCCGAGATCAACGCCTGCGACGCGACGACCGCGGCCGCCGTGGCGATGATGACGATCGGGTAGAGCGCCCAGCCGTTCACGAGCTGGAAGAACGGGTTGTCGATGCCCTCCACCGAGAGCATCAACGCCCCTTGGCCGTAGTAGTTGAGGAGCAGCGCCGGAAAGACCACGGAGTACCAAGCGACGCGAATCGGCTTCTTTCCGAAGTGACCCATGTCGGCGTAGAGAGCCTCGCCGCCCGTGATGCAGAGGACGACGCTGCCGAGGATTAAGAACCCGTGCACGCCGTGGTGGGCGAAGAACGTGATGGCGCGCCACGGGTTGAGCGCCATGAGCACTTCGGGGCGCTTGACAATCCACGGCGCGCCCATCGCAGCGATGGTGAAAAACCAGACGAGCGTCGCGGGGCCGAAGATCGCGCCGACCTTCGCCGTGCCTGTTTTCTGCACGACGAAGAGGGCGACGAGAATGCCGAGGGTGATCGGCACAATGAGGTGATCGAGCGCGTGGGTCGCGACGCCGAGCCCTTCGACGGCGCTCAACACCGAGACCGCGGGGGTGATGACGCTGTCGCCGAAGAGCAGCGCCGCGCCGATGATTCCGAGGCGCATGAGGAGCTTGCGACGCCACGACATGGGCCCGTTGAGCGGCTTCGAGGTGACCAGCGCGAGGAGCGCGAGGATGCCGCCTTCGCCGTGGTTGTCGGCGCGCATGATGAACGTGAGGTACTTGACGACGACGACGAGGATCAGCGCCCAGGTCACGAGGGACAAGATGCCGAGCACGTTGTCGTGCGTGACCGCAACACCGTGGGGAGCGGTGAAGCACTCGCGTAGCGCGTAGAGCGGCGACGTGCCGATGTCGCCGTAGACGACGCCGAGGGCGGCGACCGTGAGCTTGGCGAGATCCCCACGGGAGTGAATCGCGGGGGAGTGGCTCTTCGGGCCTTCGACGTCGTCCATTGGGCGGGGGCGAGAATAGCGCGTCTCGAAAATCGGGGCGGACAACACGTGCGAGGCGAGCCGTGCGAACGCCTTGACGGGGGCGGGAGGCTCCCCTTTCCTTCGCGCCATGCGATGCATCGAAGCGGCCGAGGCGGGTGATGCGAGCGTCCTTCGCGTGGTCACGCGCGCTATGCCGGACCCTGGCGCGGGGCACGTCCGCGTGCGGATCGAAGCCGCCGGCGTGAATTTCATCGACACGTACCAACGGAGTGGGCTGTACAAGGTGGAACGACCGCTACGCCTCGGCCTCGAGGGCGCGGGCGTGGTCGAATCGCTCGGCGACGGCGCGGGTTCGGGCGCGACAGGCCTCGCCGTCGGCGATCGCGTCGCGTGGTCGAGCGTGCAGGGCTCCTACGCGACCCACGTCATCGCCCCCGCGGCCAAGCTCGTGAAGCTCCCCGAAGGCGTGTCGTTCGAGATCGCGGCGGCGGCGATGCTTCAAGGGATGACCGCGCACTATCTGTCCCACGACACGTTCCCCCTTCGCGAGGGGCACACGTGCCTCGTTCAGGCGGCGGCCGGCGGCGTCGGTCTCTTGCTCTGCCAAATGGCCAAGCGGCTCGGCGCGCGTGTCATCGGCACCGTGTCGACGGAGGCGAAAGCGAAGCTCGCGCGCGAGGCGGGCGCCGACCACGTGATCCTCTACACGAAGGACGACTTCACCAAAGAAGCGCGCGCCCTCACCCACGGCGTGGGGGTCGACGTGGTCTACGATTCGGTCGGCAAGACGACGTTCGAGGGGAGCCTCGCGGCGCTTCGACCGCGCGGAATGATGGTGACGTTCGGGCAGTCGAGCGGCCCCGTGCCGCCGTTCAACGTGCTCGACTTGAGCGCGGGCGGCTCGCTCTTTCTCACGCGGTCGACCCTCGCGACGTACATCGCGACCCAGGACGAGCTGACCGCGCGCGCGG